>JABFXC010000088.1 GCA_013361935.1 Gemmatimonadaceae bacterium | reverse complement strand
GGCTAGGACGTCGTCCGGGGCGCCGCGGGGGATCGTGCCTAACGGCGCGCCGGTGAACGGGGCGACCACGGTGGCGTCGGGGGCGCCGGGCTGCACGGCGGCGAGCGAGGCGAGCGCGCGCAGCCGCATCCCGGAGACGCGTCCGTCGGGAGCAGGAGCGTCGGCGCGCGTCGGACGCGGCGGGGAGATGGGAACGGTCTGGGCCATGTCGCGAGAGCAAGTTCGCCTCCGCCGCGCGGGCGGGCAAGGATCGTCGTGGCGCTCGGGGCGCGATCGTCGCGCCGGGATCACGGCCGCGGCACGGAGTCTGAATGTTCCGCTCCGATCGCCCCGCTCCGTGTAGCGCGCGCCCGCCGGATCGTCGAGCCGGCCGCCCGCGACGCCGAGATAGCTTCACCAGGCCGTTAGGCAGCAAATGGACATACTTCTCAAGCGCCGGGTCCTCTCCGGTCACGAACGATGGCTCATCGCCGAGGTCGACGCGCGCGCGGTCCCCGGCGCTCGCGCGGACCGCTGTCTGGTCTGTCAGAGCGACCAGGTCGTTCGCCGGATGTGGGAGTATCCCCCGAACTGGTACAGTCTCAGCGAGACCGCGCTCGCCGCGCTCTGCGAGGGCACGCTCGCTGACGTGCCGCGCAGGGCGAGTGAGCTGGGCGGGTCGAGACAGGCGCCGACCATGGATCGGGACGTCGAAGCGCGGCTCTGACCTCGGGGCCGCTCGTCGCCGGCGGCTCCCCGCCGCGGTTGCGGGCACGTCAGTTGCGCTTGAACGGTGGCAACCCGGCTCGGACCGCACGCATGAGTGAAATCCCCTTCAGCGAATCAGATTCTCCCAGCGAGAAGCTCGAGGAAGCACGCGAGTCACTCGCGCGCCAGCTCGAGGAGGCGTGCCGGTCGGCCGTCACGGGTGACACTCCGGAGACGACCGGCGAGCTGCTGAAGCTCGACGACGCGTTGCTGGCCGCCGCGCGCACCACCGAGGAGATGATCGCCCTGCGCTCCGCGGCGCGCTCGCGCGGCGGGGCAGGCGTCGCGGGCGAGGTCGGGACGAGCACGATCGAGCGCATCCGCGAGTTCAGCGACCCGTCGGGCGAGCGGTGGCGCGTCTGGGCGGTGATTCCCGGGCAGGCGACGAGCAGCTCGCCACGAAACCTCGGCGATCTGCAGAACGGCTGGCTCGCGTTCGAGTCGCTCGACACGGGATCGAAGCGCCGGCTCGCGGAGTTCCCGGAGGGGTGGATGACGATGTCCGACGACGAGCTGCGCGAGCTGCTCCGCGGCGCCCCGGTCGCCCCGGCGCGGAAGCGGATCCAGGGGATCGACCTGCCCCCGCGCGACTGAGCGACCGCCACCCCGGCGCGGACGAGCCCCCGCGCCACGTCGTCGCCGTCCTCGGCCTCGTCTCGAACGAGCGGAGCGAGGTGCTCCTCCTGGAGGGTCGTCACGGCTGGGAGCTCCCCGGCGGCCAGGTGGAGGAGGGCGAGTCGCTGCTCGAGGCCCTCGCGCGCGAGGTGTTCGAGGAGACGGGGGTGGAGATCGCCGTCGACCGGCTGGCGGGCGTCTACACGAACCGGACGGCGCCGGCGCGGGTGGTCATCGCCTTCCACTGCCACGCGATCGCGGGCGAGCCGACTCCGAGCGTGGAGAGCCCGAGAGTGGAATGGGTGGCGCGCGAGGCGGCGCTGGAACGTCCGGCGCGCCCTGCCACCGTGGACCGCCTGCGCGAGCTTCTCGCCGCGGATCGCGGCGTGATCTACCGCGCATACGACAGTGACCCCTATCGCCCCGGGGCTTCGCGCCGGATCTGACCCCAGCCGGCGGGGTAAGAATAGTACCAGTCCGCAAAAAGTTGCGAACTTCGCTCGCGGCTCGACGTCCGGGTGCCGACGCATTCCTCCCGAATGCTTCCCGACAAGGCATCCGGCTTGCTTTCGTGAGGAGCGTGGCGTTCCAACTCGTCCCAATCCTGATCGCGATCCAGCACGAGCTGCACATCGCGCTCACCATCGGCCGCCTAACGGCGACGCTCGACGCGGCGCTCGTCGCGTACGGCGCGTACTGGCGCGAGCACGGCTGCTCGCGCACGGAGACGCGCGCGCTGCTGCTCGAGCTGCTCGCGACGACAGGGTCGCGCTCGCAGGCCGCGCGGAACGGCCACGAGCTCGGCGCGCAGGACGTCTACGCCGACATCATCGCCGCGGCCCTCCGCCCCTTCGAGCACGATCGCTGGAGCCCGCCGGCCCGCGGGATCGTCCTCGCACTCTGACGACCGCGCGATATTTTTCGGGCATGAGTGACACGCTCGCCGACATCACCGCGAAGCTCGTCGAGAAGCTTCACGGCTCCCTCGATCGCAACGCGCCGGCCCCGGGGCTCGACGAGGCCCTCTGCGCCTACGTCGCCTACTGGCGGCGGATGGGCGCCTCGTCGACCAGCATCGTCGAGTTCACGCAGCGGCTGGTGGACCGGGCACGCGGCCCGGGTGGAGCGAACGACGCGGCGGACGCGCGCGAGAGCGACACGGTGGTCGCCGAAGTGCTCGCTCGCTGCTTCACCCTGGCGAACGAGCCCAGGCGCTGACCGCCGGCGCGGGCTGGACACCCTGCGCCGCGACTCGCAGATTCGCGATCCCTCCATTCGCGAGAGCACCATGCGCTTCACCTATCTCACGGCCGCGGCGGTCGCCCTCATCCCGGGAATCGCCGCCGCGCAGCAGCCCGCGCCCGCGCCGCCGGCGCCGGCTCCCGTCGCCAATCCGGTCGCCACCGCCTTCCGCGACAACGCGCAGAAGATGGCGAAGAACCTCATCGCCGCCGCCGAGCAGGTTCCCGCGGGCAAGTACTCGTACAAGCCCACGCCGGCGCAGATGACCTTCGGGCAGATCGTGGTGCACCTCGCCGAAGGGAACGATTTCCTCTGCGGCGCGATCGCGGGCCAGAAGGCGCCGGACCGGTCGAAGATCGCCGCCACGGACAGCAAGGAAACGCTCGTCGCGCGTCTCAAGGAGACCTTCGCTTTCTGCGATCAGGCGCTCGGCACCGTCGACGACTCGAAGCTCGCCGAGCAGCTGCCGATGTTCGGCGGACGCACCATGACGCGCGCCGCGGTGATGACGCTGACCACCGGCGACTGGGCGGACCATTACAGCCAGTTCGCGAACTACATGCGGCTGAACGGAATGCTTCCGCCGACGGCGAAGAAGGCGGGATAGGACGGGAGTACGGGAGTACGGGAGTACGGGAGTACGGGAGTACGGGAGTACGGGAGTACGGGAGTACGGGAGGACGGGAGGACGGGAGGACGGGAGGACGGGAGGACGGGAGGACGGGAGGACGGGAGGACGGGAGGACGGGAGGACGGGAGTACGGAAGTACGGGAGTACGGGAGTACGGGAGTACGCGCGGTTGCTTACCCCCGTACTCCGTTTACTCCGCTGCCTCGGGCGCGTCGCGTATCGAGGCCATTCTCCCGACGGGTCTACTGCGTTCCGCCGACAGACCCTCGTCGCGGGCGGGAGCATCGTTCGTTGCGTGACGATCGGTCACGGCAATCAACGAGGAGGGCCCGATGAACAACGCGCACATCCATCTGCTGATCAATCACGTCCCCGTGCTCGGGACGCTGCTCGTGCTCGCCCTGCTCGCGTTCGCCGCAGCGCGGCGAAGCTCGGGTCGCACGCGCGACGCGCTCGGCGTACTGGCGGTGCTCGGCGCGGTGAGCGTGGTGGTGTACCTGACCGGGGGCGCGGCGGAAGATTCGGTCGAGAATCTGCCCGGCGTCTCGGAGCGGATGATCGAGTCGCACGAGGAGGCGGCGCTGGCGGCGACGGTCGCGTTGGGCGCGCTCGCGGCGCTGGCGATCGCGACGCTCTGGCGGTTCCGTGGGCGGGTTTTGCCACGGTGGGTGGCGTTCGCGGGCCTCTTCGGAACAGCGGTGGTAGCCGGGATGATGGCCTGGACGGCGAACCTCGGCGGCCAGATACGGCACAGCGAGATCAGAGCGGATGGCGCGGCGGCTACCGTCGAGGCCGCGGTCCCTGCCGCCGACGAAGGCCATGAGCGCGGAGAGGAGCAGGCTCGCTGACCGGCGCTGACACGACCGGTGACGCCGACTTACAGAAAGCGCCGCCCCGCCTCAGCTTTCCGTCGTCACGTGGGAACCGGAACGGCATCGAGGAGAGCATGGCGAGGACCATTCGCTGGATCGCGGCGGCGACGACGGCGCTGCTCGGAATGCCCGCGGGCGCGCAGCTGACCATCCGCCTGGCGCAGCTTCCGAGCAGCACGCCTGTTGGCGCGACGGTGCACGTCGCGGGAAGCTTCAATGGATGGAATCCCGCAGCGGAGGGCTACGCGCTCGCCCGTGGCGCCGACGGATCGTACACGCTCACCCTTCCCGATTCGGTGCGCGGCGCTGTCGAATACAAGCTCACGCTCGGGAGCTGGGAGACGGTCGAGACGAGGGCCGGCGGCGGCGAGGTTCCAAATCGCGCGGTGACGATCCCCGCGACGGGCGCGATCGTCGAGAACGTAGCCGTCGCCGCGTGGCGCGACGGCTCAGCGCCGAAGCCGCGCACCCACACCGCGTCGCCATCGGTTGCCATCCTGAGCGACAGCTTCGCGATGCCGCAGCTCGGTCGTACGCGCCGGGTCTGGATCTACCTGCCGCCCGGCTACGCGACGTCGCGCGCGCGGTATCCGGTCCTCTACATGGCCGACGGGCAGAACGTCTTCGACGAGGCGACGAGCTTCTCCGGCGAATGGGGAGTCGACGAGGCGCTCGACTCCCTGGCGGCGCGCGGGCACCGCACGATCGTCGTCGCGGTCGATCATGGTGGTGCGCGCCGCCTCGACGAGTACGATCCGTGGAAGGCGAGCGATCCGAAATACGGCGGCGGCGAAGGCGAGGCCTGGGTCAGATTCGTCGTCGAGACACTCAAGCCGTACGTGGACGCGCACTATCGCACGCGTCCCGAGCGGGCGAGCACGGCGATCGCCGGATCGAGCATGGGTGGGCTGATCTCGCTCTACGCCGCGCTCACGAGGCCGGCCGTGTTCGGCAGTGCGGGCGTCTTCTCCTGCGCGTGCTGGATCGCCCGCGACTCGGTCTACGCACTGGCGAAGCGGTTCAGGGCGAGCGCGGGGGCGACGCCGCGGCTGTACTTCGTGGTCGGCGGTCAGGAGACGGCCGATCGCGAGCCGGTGCACGACCAGGACGCGATCGTCGAGCTGCTTCGGGCCGGTGGGTATCCGAAGAGCTCCATTCGTGCGCTCGTGCGCGCGAATGGGAAGCACGCGGAGTGGTTCTGGCGCCGGGAGTTTCCGGCGGCGTACAGGTGGATGGCGCGCGCGTTGCACCGGTGACGCGAGGTCGAGCCACGAGACCCCTCCCTGTGGCGTCGATCTACCGCCAGAGCCGGAGCAGAAGCCATGTGTCCGCACACCGCAGCACCCGCCGAGGCGATCCTCGCCGATCTCGACAGCCTCCTGCCGGAGCTCGAAGAGCTCTACAAGGATGTCCACGCCCACCCCGAGCTGTCGATGCGAGAGACGCGCACGGCTGGGATCGCGGCGGACCGGTTGAAGGCCGCGGGATACGACGTGACGACCGGCGTCGGAAAGACCGGTGTCGTCGGGCTGCTGCGCAACGGTGATGGACCGACGGTGATGCTCCGCGCCGACATGGACGCGCTGCCTGTGAAGGAGGCGACCGGGCTCCCGTACGCCAGCAGCGTCGTCGCGAACGATCCGGAGGGGCACCCGACTCCGGTGATGCACGCGTGCGGCCACGACATGCACGTCGCCTGGCTCGCCGGCGCGGCCGCGCTGCTCGCGCGGCATCGCGATGCGTGGAAGGGGACGCTGCTGGCAGTGTTCCAGCCGGGCGAGGAGACCGCACAGGGCGCGCAGGCGATGATCGACGACGGAATGCTGAAGCGCTTTCCGAAGCCGGACGTAATCCTGGGGCAGCACGTGATGACCCTCCCCGCCGGCGTGATCGCGTCGCGCTCCGGCGCGGTGACGTCGGCCGGCGACTCCTTCCAGATCCGGATCTTCGGCCGCGGCGCGCACGGGTCCATGCCGCAGGCGAGCATCGATCCCGTGGTCATGGCCGCGTCGACGGTGATGCGCCTGCAGACCATCGTCTCGCGCGAGGTCGCGCCGACCGACGCGGTGGTGGTCACCATCGGCGCGCTGCAGGCGGGCACGAAGGAGAACGTCATCCCCGACGAGGCGATCATCAAGCTCAACGTGCGCACCTTCGACGACGCGGTGCGCAGCCGCGTGCTCGACGCCATCAAGCGCATCGTCAACGCCGAGTCCGCGGCGGCTGGCGCGCCGAAGCCGCCGGAGATCACGGCGCTCGATCGCTATCGAATGGTGCAGAACGACCCCGCCGCCGCGCAGCGCGTCGGCGCCGCGTTCCGCGAGCAGTTCGGCGCCGATCGCGTCACGGACACCAAGCCGACCACGGCGAGCGAGGACTTTGGCTCGTTCGGCGCCGAGTGGAAGGTGCCGTCCGTCTTCTGGTTCGTCGGCGGCACCGATCCGCAGCTCTACGAGAAGATGAAGTCGGAGAACCGGCTCGGCGAGCTGCCGACGAATCACAACCCGCGCTTCGCCCCGGTCCTCCACCCGACCCTCGAGACGGGCGTTCAGGCGCTGGTCGCGGGCGCGACCGCGTGGCTGGCAGCGTGACGAGCGTCGAGCTCCCCCTTCCGCGCTCGTTCAGCGCGAGCAACCTGGTGCTCGTGCTGGACCTGTGCGGGACGTTCGTGTTCGGCCTCAGCGGCGGACTGCTCGCCGTCAGGCAGCGGCTGGATCTCTTCGGTGTGCTCGTGCTCTCGTTTGCCGCGGCGAACGTCGGAGGAATCACCAGAGACGTCCTCATCGGCGTGCATCCACCGCCGGGGATCGGCGACTGGCGGTACATCGTCGTGCCCATCCTCGCCGGACTGGCGATCTTCGCGTGGGGCCCGCGGATCCGGCGCATGCACCGGTACGTCCAGCTGCTCGACGCGGGAGGACTGGCGCTGTTCGCGGTGGCCGGGGCGCAGAAGGCGCTCGAGTTCCACCTCGCTCCGCTCACGGCGGTGCTGCTCGGCATGTTGACGGGGATCGGCGGCGGGATGGTGCGCGACATCCTTGCCGCCCAGGTGCCGTCGGTGCTGCGGGGCGACGTCTACGCGGTCGCCGCCATGGCCGGCGCGGCTGTCGTGGTCGCCGGGCGTCTCCTCCACTTCTCCTCGACCGCCGATGCGCTCGCCGGCGCCGCGCTCTGCTTCGGCATCCGACTGGTCGCGCTCAGGCGCGGATGGCAGCTTCCGGTCGCGGGGTGGGCGGGCACCGACGCAACGGAGGCCGCCGCGGGGCCCACCGATCTCATCGTCGAACGAGAAGACCGTGTCGAGCGCTGAGCCGCGCGGTACGCCCGCCGCCGCGGGGAGCGATCGCCTGCTCTACGGGATGATCCTCGGCGTGCTCGCCTTCTGGCTGTTCGCGCAGACGGTGCTGAACATCGCGCCGACGATGGCGGCCGACCTTGGCGTCGAGACCAGCGTGATGAACATCGCCGTCTCGATCACGGCGCTGTTCTCGGGGATCTTCATCGTCGTCATGGGCGGCGTCGCCGATCGAACGGGGCGGGTGAAGGTCGTGCAGTGGGGATTCATGCTCGGCATCGTCGGCGCGCTGCTCGTCGGCTTCGCGCCGCGGGGAGCCTTGGCGTCGGCGTTCCTGATCGCCGGCCGCGTGTGCGAAGGGCTATCGGCGGCGTGCATCATGCCCGCGAGCCTCGCGCTCGTGAAGGCCTACTGGTCGGGCGCGGCGCGGCAGCGCGCGGTGAGCCTGTGGTCGATGGGCTCATGGGGCGGCTCCGGGTTCGCCGCGCTCTTCGGGGGACTGGTCGCGGAGAACCTCGGCTGGCGCTGGATCTTCTTCGCCGCCGCGGCGGTGTCGGTGATCGGGATGCTGATGGTCCGCGGCACACCGGAGAGCCGCGCCGAGGCGAAGCAGGCATACAAGCTGGATCTCGCCGGGATCGCCGACTTCATGATCGCGATGGTCGCGCTGCAGATCTTCGCGACGCAGGGCGCGACGTTCGGTTGGACGAGCGTCGCGTCGCTCGCGCTGCTCTCGACCGCGATCGCCTTCGGGATCCTCTTCTTCCGCACCGAATCGGGGAACGCAAACGCCTTCGTCGACTTCGCTCTCTTCAGGAACTCGACGTACACCGGGGCGACGATCTCGAACCTGCTGCTCAACGCGGTCGCCGGCATCCTGCTCGTGTCGATGTCGCTGGTGCAGATCGGCGGCGGGATGAGCGCGCAGGCGGCGGGGCTGCTGACGCTCGGCTACGCGATCGCGATCGTCGCGTTCATCCGTGTCGGCGAGAAGCTGCTGCAGCGCTTCGGGCCGCGGAAGCCGATGGTCTGGGGCTCGCTGATCGTCGGAGTCTCCGTGCTTCTCCTGATGCCGACGTTCACGACGCTCGGGACGTACAGGATTCTCGCGGTCATCGCGTTCACGCTCTTCGGCGTGGGGCTGGGCTTCTACGCGACGCCGTCGACGGACGCCGCGCTCTCGAACCTTCCGGACGACCAGGCCGGATCGGGATCGGGGATCTACAAGATGGCGTCGTCGCTCGGCGCCTCCTTCGGCGTCGCGATCTCGGCGGCGATCTTCACGGCGCTGAGCGCGGACGGCGGCGCGGCGGGGTGGGTGGCGGGCGTCGTCACCTTCGCCGGTCGTCAGGACAACGTCGCGGTTCGCGAGGCCGCGCTCGTCGCGTTAGGCGCGAACCTCCTGATGGTCATCGCGGCGGTCGTGTCGATCGTGCTCACCGTGCCGAAGACCGAGCCGCGGGCGCCGGATCAGACGGCCGTATAGCCTCCATCCACGAGGTAGTACCCGCCCGTGATGAACGACGCCTCGTCGGAGAGCAGGAAGCAGACGAGGGGCGCGACCTCGTCGGCCTTGCCGAGCCGTCCGAGCGGGTGCCTGGCGACGAGGAGCGACTGTCGAGGTTGATCGCGATGACGCGTCGCCAATCCTCGAGATCGACGTCGCCGACGGGTGCCTGCCGGCCGCCGATGCCGGCGTTGTTGACCGCGTAGTGCAGCGCCCCGTAGGTGGACACCGCGTGCGCGACGACGCGCTCGTTGTCCTCGGGACGCGCGGTGTCCTGCTGCACGGCGGTCGCGGTGCCTCCGGCCTTCGTGATCTCGCGGGCGACGCGCTCGGCTGCGTCGCGCTTGATGTCGGTGAGTACGACCTTCGCTCCCTCACGCGCGAGGCGCGCGCCGATCGCTTCGCCGAGTCCGGAGCCGCCGCCGGTCACGATGGCCACCTTGCCGCTCAGCCCTTTCATGCGATCCTCCGCGCCACGGGGTTCGCACGGCTCGTCGCATATCGCGCGCCCGTCGTCCGGCGGAACGTTCCGGAGATACGCGAAGCTCCCGACAGCGCGGGCACGGAGCCACGCGCGATCGTGCGCATGCGGGAGTGTCGACCATTCGACCGGAGGAGGGACCGATGACG
This sequence comes from Gemmatimonadaceae bacterium, assembly GCA_013361935.1. GTDB lineage: Bacteria > Gemmatimonadota > Gemmatimonadetes > Gemmatimonadales > Gemmatimonadaceae > JABFXC01. The sequence continues at coordinate 5,542 of JABFXC010000088.1, read as the reverse complement.
AACGATCGCGACTACGAGATCGCCAGACGCCGCGTTCGCGCGCGGCGCGAGCTCTACATCCACGCGTCGATCTTTCTCGTCGTCAACGCGATGCTCTTTCTCCTGAACGTCTTCGCGACGCCCGGGCGCTGGTGGTTCTACTGGCCGCTGTTCGGCTGGGGGATCGGGCTGGCGTCGCACGTCGTGGCGTACTCGTTCGCCTCGAGCGAGGGCGGCGAGGCGGAGGAGGCAGCGATCCGCCGCGAGATGGAGCGACACGCGCGCGCCTGAGGGAAGCGTGCCGGGAGGCCGGCCTCAGCGCGACCGCGTCGTGGAGCGGGGCGCGCGGGGCTCGGCCGGAAGGACGAACACGCCGCAGTCGGGATCGACGCCGGCACCGTGCGCGACGTTCGCGCGCATGAGCCGGTACTCGGCGAGCGCGCGGAGCTCAGCCCGTGCCGGCTGCGTCGTCGCCACGGAACGCTTCCTTGAGCAGGTGGTTGCGAAAGCGGCTCTCGCCGCGATCCCAGAGCAACTGTCCGACGGCGGCGCCGAGGATGGGACCGAAGGTCGCGATGGAGAGCGCGAGCCGCGGAATCCGCCACACGGAGAGCGCGAGATCGCCGTTGCCGCTCATGAAGAGCAGCGCCGTGTCGAGCACTGCGGCGATGACGACGCCGAAGGGAAGACCGTAGCGGAAGACGAAGGAGATCCGTCCGCGCGCACGCACAGCGCTCCATCGGTCGGCCTCGAAGGGGGCGATCGGAAAGTCGATGCTCATGCGCGGGGTCCGTTGGTGCCGCGGGCGCGGTCGATCCAGCTGCGCACCTGGGCGGGGACCAGCAGATCGTCGGCGATGGCGGCGATCTCCTCGGCCTCCTCCCATTCGGTGCGGAGGGTGGCGAGCTCGCCCTCGAGCGCGCGGCGCTCGGTCTCCTCGTGCGCGGACATCTCGAGCGCGAGGCGAACCTCGGCGGGGAGGTTCGCGATGCCGATGTTGCCGAGCTGCGTCGCGCGGCGCGCGACGTGCCCGAAGTAGCGCTCCGGGGCGCCGACCGACTCGATCATGCCGACCGCGTCGACGACCTCGATGCGCGACGCGCCCGACGCGTTCACCGCGGCGAGCAGGTGGCTCGAGGCGCGAAGCGCGGGGCCGCCGACGAACTCGCGCTGACCGCCGTCGTGCGTGAGGCGAAGGGACCAGTCCGCGTCGCCGCGCGGCAGCAGCGCGGCCGCCTCGAGATGCGCGCGACGCACCGTGAAGAAGTAGCGGCGACCCGCGGGTATCCTGGCGACGGCGCGCTGCCTGAGCAGCGCACGGCCGACGCTGACGCCGCCCCAGACGAGCGGCAGGCTGGCGCCAGCGAGGATCATCGCCGCGCCGCCGACGAGCGCGCCCGTCGCGACGACACCGGTCGCCGCGCCCATCACGAGGGCGGTGCGCCGGCGGCTGCCGAGCTGCGCCCCATAGCGCCAGGCGGCGAACTCGGGGCGCAGCGGTCGCCCGATGCGAATGAGCTCGAGGCCCTCGCGCAGGCGCGCGAGTCCGATCTCGTCGGTGGAGACGCGCACGCGCGTCGCGCGGAAGCGCCGCTCGCAGTCCTCGATCGCCTCCCAGCGCTCCTCGAGCGGGGTGAGGTTCCAGCGCCGGCAGTGCGCACACACCACCCAGAGCCGCCCCTTTTCCGGATCGAAGGCGAGCCGGCGTCCGACGGGAAAGCGCTCGATGACCGCGTTCTCGCCTAACGTCGAGTGGCAGAAGATGCAGGTGCGGAACATCGGCTCAGCGTTCGGGCGGCTGGAGCCGGAGCGTGAAGGACTTCAGCGCGCGCGGCGGGCGATGCTCCAGGCGCGCTCGCGCGACCTCCCGGAGTGCCGCGACATCCGGATTCCGCTCGCTCGCCCGAGGATCGATCCGAGCGGCGGCAGCGAACGCGCTGTCGCAGCCGGCGTCGTCCCCAGCGATGAAGCGGACCAGCGCGAGCTGGAGGCGATACGAGGCATTCTGCGGGGCAAGGGCGATCGCGCGTCGCGTGTGAAGGGTCGCGGCGGCGAGCAGCGAGTCGCGTCCAGTGGTGCGCTCGATGATCCCGGCCTTGAGATACTCGTATCCGAAGCGCGCTTCCGCCCAGGGGTCGGGCGGCTGATTCGGAACCGTTCGACGCATGCTCGCGAGATCCTCGTGCGCCACCGGCTGACGCCTCGTAGCCCGCACGGCCCCGGGGTCGCGCAGCCGAAGCTCGCGCAGCTCCGCGAGACGCGCCGTCCAGATCTGATCGCCGGGATGCTCGCCCAGATACAGCTCGGTGATCGCGATCGCGTCGTCGTAGCGCTTCTCCAGGCGGAGCCCGGCGAGGATCCCCTCGTAGACGGGCGGCGAGTGGTCCCCGGCCGCGAACAGCGACGTGTAGTAGCGGCCGATCCTGATCGTAGTCTCGTCCGACTCCTTCGGCCAACGCGGATCCGACTCCTTCGACTGCGGGTGCGATTCGGCGATCATCGCGCCGAGCGCGTGCTTGCGAAGCTCTGTCGCGCGGTCATTTCGCGGATCGAGCTCGTGGGCGTATCCGAGCGCGGCCATCGCCTCGGGGTAGCGATGCGCGCGGAGGTAGGCGGCGCCGAGCGCGAACTCGGTCATCGCGTGCGCCGGTCGCTGCGCGGAGCGAGTCTCGAGGAGGGCCAGCGTCGAAGCGCCATGCTCCGCCGAGTCGTACGCGCGAGCTTCGTCGCGGGCGCCCTGGATGGTGAAGCCGAGCCAGATTGCCACCGCGGCGACCGGCGCCGCGGCGGCGGGAACGTGGCGAAACCGGTCTCCGGTGGACGCGCGGGGACCCTCCGACGGACTCGCCCACCTCGTGACGAAGACCGCCGCCAGCGCGCCAAGCAGGCTCACGGTGACGAGGTGGATCGTCGACGGAAAGTCGTACGGTAGCGGTCCGACGACGTGCGTGGTGAGCGCGCGCGCGGCGAGGGCGAGCGCCGACCCCGCAGCACCGATGCCGACCGACAGCGCGATCGCGGAACCCAAGCTCTCGCGCGGCGGCGGAGCGGCGTCCACCATGCCGGCAGCGGCGCCAGACTCGGGCGAAACGATCGGCGTGGAGGGCATGGCCGCCACGGGCGCGAGTGGAGGCGCGGCGGGTACCATGGCCGTCGGGGGCGGGGGAACCGCCACGGAGGGACGCTCGCTCTCCTTCACTTCGTTGCGACGCCAGTCGGCCATGAGGCGGTCCGCTCTCCACGCCGGGCACCACGCCGCGACGTCGAGCGAATCTACGCCCGTGGCCGTGCCCGGCAAGCGGGCAAGGTCACAGCGTTAGGGTGGCGGAGCGACGGCAGAGGGTCCGGGAAGCCCGAGGAAGGCGAGAAGCTCGGTGGCCGCCGCGTTCCCCGCGCGGTTCGCGCCGATCGTGGACGCCGACGGCCCGTACCCGACGAGGTGCACGCGCGGGTCCCTGGCGACCTGCGTCGCCAGCCGGCCCGTCATGACGATGCCGCCGTCGGGCCCGCGAAGCTCGAGAGGGGCGAGATGATCGAGCGCGCTGCGGAAGCCCGTGCACCAGAGGATGACATCGGCGCGCACGATCGTGCCGTCGGGCCAGCGCACCCCCTCCGGAACGATGTCGCTGAACATCGGCAGCCGTCGCAGGACGCCGCGCTCGCGCATCGCCTCGATGCGCGCGGTCACGGGAAGCCCGGTGACCGACACCACCGAGCGAGGGGGCAGCCCGCGTCGCACGCGCTCCTCGACGAGCTTCACCGCGGCGCGCCCCGCCTCCTCGTCGAAGGGGCCGGTGCGGAACTCGGGCGGCCGGCGCGTCACCCACGTCGTCGTCGTCACGCGCGAGATCTCGTCGAGCAGCTGGATGGCGGAGATTCCACCGCCGACGATCACGACGTGCTGTCCCGCGAACTCCGCGGCGCTGCGATAGTCCTTCGTGTGGAGCTGGCGTCCGCGGAACAGCTCCGCGCCCGGATACTCGGGGATGTACGGCGTCTCCCACGTACCGGTCGCGTTGATGATGCCGCGGGCCGACACGTCGAAGCGGTCCGCCTCGACGACGAGCCGGTCACCGCGGTCGCAGACGACGGTCACGTGCACCGGTCTGTAGACGGGAAGCGCGAACGCGCGCTCGTAGGCCGCGAAGTATCGCGGAACCGCGACGGACGCCTGCACCTCGGTCTCGTCAGTGTCGACGACGTCGGCGAAGCGCATCCCCGGCAGATCGTGGATGCGATTCACGGTGCTCAGCGTCAGCGAGGGCCAGCGGAACTGCCACGCGCCGCCGGGCGACGATGACTGATCGAGAACGATGAACTCGCGGACCGGCTGGAGGCCGAGGCGCTTGAGGTGGTACGCGGCGGACAGCCCGGCCTGGCCCGCGCCGATGACGACGACGTCGGTCCGGAGGCGGACGCCCGGCGCGGCTTCGCGCGGCGGTTCTTCGTGCGGCTCGGTGTCGCTCACCATGCGCTCGGATCTCTCGTCGTGACCGGGGCATCGACGGGGCTCGCGGCGGCGGTGACGCCGAAACGCGAAGTCGCGCAGCTCCGGAGAGCTGCGCGACCTGGACGATAGCAGGGGCGGGACTCGAACCCGCGACCCCGGCATTATGAGTGCCGTGCTCTAACCGGCTGAGCTACCCTGCCGCGATGCTGCTGCCCTGCAAAAACCGGCCGGCCCTCGCGGACCGGCCGGCTTCTGTCAGTAGCGGGGGCGGGATTTGAACCCGCGACCTTCGGGTTATGAGCCCGACGAGCTACCAGGCTGCTCCACCCCGCGTCAGTGCCATCAATCTAGAGGGAGCCACGCGGCACGTCAAGCGACCGCGCTCACGCCGCACGCGGCTTGTAGCGCGCCGCGTCGATGATCGAATACAGGTGCACCGCCCAGCCGAGGAGGACGATCCAGAGCGCGCCGGCAAGGACGAACTGCACGATTGCCGCGAGCAGACGCCCTTGCACGAGCTGCCCGAGACCGGGAACGAAGAAGCTGCAGACCGCGGCAATCACGTTTCCCGACGATCCCTGTCCTTCCATCGCGACCTCCATTGGCTGCGGTGAGAGCTGCCCGCCGACGGATGCCTCTACGCCGCGTGCGGCCCGTGGTTTCGCGGCTCTGGGCTACTGTCGCGGCGGGCGATGGCCGGTCGCGCGCTCGAAGAGGCACGCGGCGCCACGCTGCGCCGCGAGCTGCGCGAGCGTCACCACCACCGCCCCGGCGATGCTCCACGCGATCACGGCGGGCCAGCTGGTGCGCCGCGCCATGGGATCGCGCGGCGGCTTCTTCCCGCGCGCCTTTTGGTACGATTTGTCGAGGAGCAACTTCGTCCCCTTCGACGCGGCAAACCCCGCCCCCGCGGCGACCGCGCTCCACGCGAGGTCACGACGGCGACGTGCTTTTGGGGAGAGAGTCGGACGACGGGTCCTGGTGCGCATTCTTCCACTCCGCGGGTTTTCACGCGCACGTTCGCAACGTCGGTGCCGTCAGCGGGCGGAACGCGGTGAAAGCACGGGGCGGGAGAGGGGTTCAGTTGGAACCGGCGGGGCACAGCGCGGAATA
>JABFXC010000167.1 GCA_013361935.1 Gemmatimonadaceae bacterium | reverse complement strand
CGCTCCAGCCCGCGCAGCCGGGTGTCGAGCGCGCTCTGCGCGCTGACGGTGAGCGAAGGCTCGCTGTACGGCGTCGCCACCGCGGCCGCGCCGGTTCCCACCGTGAGGGTGAAGCGCGTCGAGTCCGGCACGCCCCCCTGCATCGCGTACTGCGGAACGACGAGATACCTCGCACTCGTGTCGTTGAGCTGCGCGCTCGGCCCCGGGAAGCCCACCACCGCGCCGCTCAGCGGAGCGATCGACAGCGCCGCGGCTGCCGCGCGTGCCGGCGTCGGGCCGGCGTCCGCGAGTGGCGTCTCGCCGGCGTCGGACGGATCGAGCGGACCGAAGGCGGCCGCTGTGGCCCCGCACGACTGGAGCGTCCCGTTCGGGGACGCGATGCGCTCGGAAGAGCAGGCTGCGGTCAGCGCGGCGAGCGCGAGGACCACGGGGATGCTGGCGGGACGACGGAGCATGCGACTCCTGAAAGGGCGGAACGGGGTACCCGACGGTGCTGTCGGCGTTCCCCGCCACAACGATAGCCACGGAAGCGAGGGGCCGGCCAGCATGAAGCTGCGACGACGCGGCCTGTCGCGCTGTAACGCCAGTTACAACAACGCCTTAGGATAGGCGTCAATCGCTTTGCCAATACCCCCCCGGCCGACTATTATCCGACAATGTCCTTCGTACACCTCCACTGTCACTCGGAGTACTCCCTCCTCGACGGCGCGAACCGGATCGAAAGTCTCATCGCCCGGGCGCTCGAGTTCGAGCAGCCCGCGCTCGCGATCACCGATCACGGCAACATGCACGCGGCGTGGGAGTTCCAGGAGAAGGCGCGCAAGGCGAAGCTGCGCCCGATCCTCGGCATGGAGGCCTACGTCGCGACCGGCGACCGCCGGCTGAAGGCGCGCCCCGCGCCGGGAATGAAGCCGTACTACCACCTCGTCCTGCTCGCGCAGAACGCGATCGGCTATCGCAATCTCGTCAAGCTCTCCTCGCTCGCCTACGCCGAGGGCTTCTACGTCAAGCCGCGCGTCGACCGCGAGCTCCTCGCGAAGCACGCTGAGGGAATCGTCGTCACATCGGCCTGCCTCGCCGGCGAGGTCGCGCAGCACCTCATGGCGAACGAGTACGAGAAGGCGAAGGAAGCCGCCGCCTGGTACGCGGAGCTCTTCAAGGGACGCTACTACCTCGAGGTGCAGGCGCACGACTCCGAGGGACAGGCGAAGCTCAACGAGCAGATCTTCCGCCTCGCCGACGACGTCGGCCTCCCCGTGGTCGCGACCAACGACGCGCACTTCCTCCGCCGCGACGACCACGACTCCCACGACGTGCTCCTCTGCATCGGCCTCGGCAAGGACCGCAACGACGCCGACCGCATGCACTACGACCAGGGGCTCTACTTCAAGAGCGCCCCCGAGATCGCCGCGCGCTTCCGCGATCGCCCCGACGTCCTCGAGAACACGCTGAAGATCGCCGACGAGGTGAACGTCGAGTTCGGGAAGAAGTATCACGTCCCCTCCTTTCCCCTCCCGCAGGACGTCGCGACCGAGAACGAGCTGCTCGTCAGGCTCGCCACGGAGGGCGCCGAACAGCGCTACGGCACTCCGCTTCCGCCGGAGGTGAAGGAGCGGCTCGACTACGAGCTCGGCGTCATCGTGAAGACCGGCTACGCCGGCTACTTCCTCATCGTCTACGACTTCATCAAGGCGGCCCGCGACCGCGGCATCCCCGTCGGCCCCGGCCGCGGGTCGGCCGCCGGCTCGCTCGTCGCCTACGCGCTGCAGATCACCAACGTCTGCCCGCTGAAGTTCGATCTCCTCTTCGAGCGCTTCCTGAACCCGGAGCGCGTCTCGATGCCCGACATCGACGTCGACTTCTGCTTCGAGCGGCGCGGTGAAGTCATCGAGTACGTCAGGCAGAAGTACGGCAAGGAGTCGGTCGGCCAGATCGTCACCTTCGGGACGATGAAGTCGCGCGCCGCCATCAAGGACGTCGGCCGCACCCTCGGCTTCACCCCGCAGGAGACCGACGGCCTCGCGAAGCTGATCCCCAACCAGCCGAACTTCTCCCTCACCGTCGCCGAGGCGATCGAGCAGATCCCCGAGGTCGCGCGGATCTACAAGAGCGACGAGCGCTATCACCAGCTCCTCGACTACGCGAAGGCGCTCGAGGGACTGTCGCGCCACACCGGTGTGCACGCCGCCGGCGTCGTCATCGCCCCCGGCCCGCTCGACGACTACGTCCCCACCTGCACCCAATCCTCCAAGGGCGCCGGCGCCGGCGACGACGAGAACGTCGTCGTCACCCAGTACGACATGAACGCGCTCGAGAAGGCCGGGATGCTCAAGATGGACTTCCTCGGCCTCACGACGCTCACCGTCGTCACCGACGCCATCGCGTCGGTGGAGCGTCGGACGGGCAGGAAGATCGATCTCGACTCGCTCCCCCTCGACGACGCGGACACCTACAAGATGCTCCGCAGCGGGCGCACCGCCGGCGTCTTCCAGTTCGAGTCCAATCTCGCCACCGACGTGCTCCGGCAGATGCGCTGCGACCGCTTCGACGACATCGTCGCCTCGAACGCGCTGCTCCGCCCCGGGCCGCTCGACAGCGGGATGCACATGGTCTACGTGCGCCGCAAGCGCGGCGACGAGCCGGTGAGCTATCTCCTCCCCGAGCTCGAGCCCATCCTCCGCGAGACCCTCGGCGTCATCACCTATCAGGAACAGGTGATGCGCATCGCCCAGGTGCTCGCCGGCATCTCCCTCGCCGAAGCCGACGTCCTCCGCAAGGCGGTCGGCAAGAAGGACGCGGAGCTCATCCGGAAGGAGCTCGGCAAGTTCGTCGAGAAGTCCGTCGCCCGCGGCTTCGACCAGCGCATCATCGAGGATCTCGCCGGCCAGATCGAGACCTTCGGCCGCTACGGCTTCAACAAGTCGCACGCGGTCGCGTACTCGATCATCGCCTACCACACGGCGTGGCTCAAGGCGCACTACCCTGCCGACTTCATGGCGGCGATGCTCTCCGCGTGCATCGGCGACACCGACAGCGTCGTGAAGTACATCAACGAGGCGCGCGAGCTCGGCATCGAGATCCTTCCCCCCGACGTCAACGAGAGCGGCTACAAGTTCACCGTCATCGGCGACCGGCAGGTGCGCTTCGGCCTCGGCGCCATCCGCAACGTCGGCCGCTCGGCCATCGACTCGATCCTCGCCGCGCGCCGCGAGAAGCCCATCGCGTCGCTGCACGACCTCTGCGAGCGCGTCGACCTGCGCGTCTGCAACAAGCGCGTCTTCGAGGCCCTCATCGGCGCCGGCGCCCTCGACTCGCTCGGCGGTCACCGCGCGCAGTTCGCGAAGGCCCTCGACGACGCGATCGCCGAGGCCTCGCTCAAGCAGGACGAGAAGGCGAGCGGGCAGGTGTCCCTCTTCGGCGATCCCTCGTCGAACGGCGGCGCCAGCTCGCGCGGAACCACCGCGACGCTTCCCGTCGCTTCACCCTGGCCGGAATCGGAGCGCCTGCAGCGGGAGAAGGAGATCCTCGGCTTCTACATCTCGGGCCACCCGCTCGAGCCCTACCGCACCGAGTGCGAGCTGTTCGCCACGCACCAGGTCTCGCAGCTCGGGAGCTGGAGCCCGGATCCGATGACGCTCGGCGTCGTCATCACGGCGGTGAAGAAGCAGATCTCCAAGAAGTCGGGCGCGGAGTTCGCGCGGTTGACAGTGGAGGATTTTTCGGGATCTTCCGAGGTGCTCGTCTTCCCGGAGGCATGGGCGAACCTGGCCCACCAGATCCGCGTCGACGTGCCCGTGCTCCTCAAGGGTGGTTACTCGAAGCGCGACCAGGGAGGCGAGAACCCGACGTTCATCGTCGAGACGGTGACGCCGCTCGCCGCCGTGCAGCACAGCGGCCAGGTCGCGATCGCGATTCAGCTCGCACAGGGCGCGAAGATCGCGCCTGAAGTCATGGAAGACGTACGCTCCGTCGTCGAAGCGCACCCGGGACCGTCCGCCCTCGAGCTCCACTGGAGCGACGGCAACGGATCGCGGGCGCGGCTCCGCTCACGCTCGTTGAAGCTGTCGGCGACCAACGCCGCGCTCACCGAGCTGCGCGCGGTGCTCGGCAGCGAGCGCGTCAAACTCGTTCGCGGCGGTTGAATGCCTAACGCAAGCAGCGACTGCCTGGGAGAGACCGGAAATGGCTAGCGCGCCGGTAATGGAGTTCGAGAAGCCGATCGCCGAGCTGGAGAAGCAGATCGACGAGCTGAAGCGACTCGCCGACGGCCAGCGCCTCGACGTCGGCAGCGAGATCGCCCCGCTCGAGCGAAAGCTCTCGGATCTGCGGGATCAGATCTACAAGAACCTCACGCCGCTGCAGCGGGTGCAGGTCGCGCGCAACAACAAGCGCCCCTTCACCCTCGACTACATCCGCCTCGCCTTCACCGACTGGATCGAGCTCCATGGCGACCGCGCCTTTCGCGAGGACGCCGCCATCGTCGGCGGCTGGGCGCGCCTCGACGGCGAGACGGTCATGGTCATCGGCCAGCAGCGCGGCCGCGATACCAAGGAGAACCTGAAGCGCAACTTCGGCATGCCCCACCCCGAGGGCTACCGCAAGGCGCTTCGCCTGATGAAGCTCGCCGAGAAGTTCCACGTCCCGGTGCTCACCTTCATCGACACGCCGGGCGCGTGGGCCGGTCTCGGCGCCGAGGAGCGCGGCCAGAGCGAGGCGATCGCCCGCAATCTCTACGAGATGGCCCAGCTCGAGGTCCCGATCATCGCCACCGTCATCGGCGAGGGCGGCTCCGGCGGCGCCCTCGCGCTCGGCGTCGCCGACCGCGTCCTCATGCTCGAGAACGCGGTCTACTCGGTGATCACCATCGAGGGCTGCGCCGCCATCCTCTGGAAGGACGGCAAGAGCCCCGAGATGCGCGAGCGCGCCGCGTCGGCGCTGCGCATCACCGCGCCCGATCTCTACGAGCTCCGCGTCATCGACGAGATCATCCCCGAGCCGCCCGGCGGAGCGCACTCCAGCCAGGAAGCCACGGCGAAGGCCGTGCAGGAGGCGCTCATCCGCAATCTCGACGAGCTGCGGAAGTACAAGCCCGATCGCCTCGTGCGACGCCGGCGCGAGAAGTTCCTCGGCATGGGCCGCGTCGAGGAAGGCTGAGGCCCCGCTCGATCCTGCCTCCTTCCTCGTCGCTCCCTCGTCCCTCGTCGCAGTGTTGACCGACGCCCCGCGCAGCGAGCTCCTCGAAGTTGCCTTCAAGGGCAACCGCCGCGAGTTCTTCCTCTGGGACGGAGAATCCGTTCCCGCCGTAGGCGCGCCCGTCGTCGTCGAGGTCGACCGCGGGGAGGACCTCGGCCGCATCCACGCCACGGGAGCGCTCGCGAACAAGCGCTTCGCCGGCGTCCCCCACGGCGCCGCCGCCGGCGACGCCACGCGGCGCGTCATCCGCCTCGCGGCCCCGGACGAGGTCAAGCGCGAAGCCGAGCTCCGCGCCGAGGACGAGATCGCGCGCCGCAAGGCGATGGAGCGCGTCCGCGCCCACGGCCTCGTCATGAAGCTCACCGACGCCGAGTGGCAGTGGGATCGGAAGAAGCTCACCATCTGCTTCAGCGCCGAGAAGCGTGTCGACTTCCGCGCGCTCGTCCGCGAGCTCGCGACCCTCTTCCGCGCGCGCATCGAGTTGAAGCAGATCGGCGTCCGCGACGAGGCGAAGCGCCTCGACGGGATCGGACGCTGCGGCCGGCAGTTCTGCTCCGCCTCCTGGCTCCCCGAGCTTCGCCCCGTCAACCTCGGCGTCGCCAAGGATCAGAAGCTCTCCCTCAATCCCTCGCAGATCAGCGGCTCCTGCGGGCGACTGATGTGCTGCCTGCGCTACGAGCACGAGTTCTACGTCCAGGCGCGCAAGCGCTTCCCCAAGGAGGGCAAGATCATCACGACCGGCCGCGGCGAGGAGAAGGTCGTCACCTGCGACATCTTCAACGACCGCGTCACACTTCGCGCGCCCGACGGCGAGTCCCGCGTCATCGCGCTTGCCGAGCTCCGGCGCGAGATGGGCGACGCGGAGCCCGTCGCGCACGTCGCTGCCGGCGGCGATCCCTTCGTCGTTCCCACCGAGGAGCGCGAATCGCCCCTCGACGCCGCCGTCAGCGGCGGCGAGCTCGCTCCCGAGACCGAGGGCGATGTCGCCGCCGCCATCAGCGAGAGCGTCCAGGGTGGCGCGACTCCCGTCGCCCGCGATCGCCGCCCGCACCGTCGTCGCGGGCGCCGCGGCGGACGACGGGGCCGCGATGCCCGCGGAGGCTCGGATCAGGGCCCCGCCGACGGCTCGTCGTCCGGCAGCGACTCCGAGGGCGGATCTTCCCCCGACGAGACCGGAGATTGAACCGGGTGTCCCGCTTCTACATCACCACCGCGATCGACTACGCGAACGGCGATCCGCACATCGGCCATGCCTTCGAGAAGATCGGCGCCGACGCGATAGCCCGCTTCCACCGGATGAACGGCGACGACGTCCATTTCCTCATCGGGATGGACGAGCACGGCCAGAAGGTCGCGCGCACCGCCGAGGAGCGTGGGGTCTCGCCTCAGCAGCTCGTCGACGAGACCGCGGAGCGCTTCCTCGCGATGTGGCGCCGGCTCTCGATCAGCAACGACCAGTTCGTCCGCACCACCGACCCGCAACACAAGGCCGGCGTCCAGGCGCTCCTCGAGCGGATCTTCGAGCACAACCCCGACGACTTCTTCGAGCGGTCCTACGAGGGCTGGTACTGTGTCGGCTGCGAGGCGTTCAAGCAGGACGCCGAGATCGTCGACGGCAAGTGCGTGCTGCACCCGACGCGAACGCTCGAGTGGGTGCAGGAGCGCAACTGGTTCTTCCGCCTCAGTCGCTACGGAACCTTCCTGCGCGAGCACATCGAGCGGCATCCGGAGTTCATCCAGCCGGAGAGCCGCCGCAACGAGGTGCTTGGCTGGCTCGACCAGGGACTGGAGGACATCAGCGCGAGCCGCAGCCGGTTCTCCTGGGGAGTTCCCTTCCCGCGCCCCACGAGCGACGGCGAGCGGCAGACGACCTATGTCTGGTTCGACGCATTGCCCAACTATCTGACCGCCACCGGTTTTCCGCGGAAGGAAAGCGAGGGCCGCTGGCCGGCGACGGTCCATATCATCGGCAAGGACATCACCCGCTTCCACGCCATCATCTGGCCGGCGATGCTCCAGGCGGCGCGCCTCCCGCTCCCTGGACGGGTGTGGGCGCACGGGTTCGTGCTCCTCGGCGGCGATCGCTTCAGCAAGTCCGCCGGGGTGAAGCTCGATCTCGACGAGGCGATCGGGCGCTACGGCGCGGACGCCTTCCGGTACTTCCTCCTCCGCGAAGTTCCGTTCGACGGCGACGGCAACTTCTCCTGGGAGCGCTTCGAGGAGCGGTACACCGCCGAGCTGGCGAACGCGTGGGGGAACCTCGTCAGCCGCAGCGCGGCGATGATCGAGAAGTACCGCGGCGGGGCGGTTCCCGCCGGCTCGCGCGGCGCCGCCGATGAGGCCGACGCCGCCGACGTCGCCGCCTACGTCGCCGCGCTCGACGGACGGAACGGCTACCTTCCCCACGAGGCCCTGCGCGTCGTCGCCAGAATGGTCGCCCGCTCGAATGAGTTCGTGCAGAGCTCCGCGCCGTGGGCGCTGGCGAAGGATCCGACAAAGTCGCGCCAGCTGGACGACACACTGGCGTCTCTAGCGCGCCAGATAGCGCGACAATGCGTGCTCTATGCCCCGTTCATGCCGGAGAAGGCGCAGGCAGCCTGGCGGCAGATCGGGGGATCTGGCGAGGTCGCCGATCAGCGCGTAACGTTGCTCGACGGACTCGATGCCGGCGGCTGGGTCGTCGCCAGGGGAGAGCCTCTCTTCCCCCGCCCGATCGTCGCTCGCGAAGGGTGACAGGGCACCCACATCGGGTGCCAGCGGTCACATATGGTCGCGTCCGTTACACCCCCGCCGCTGGGGAGTCTTTCCGCTGAAGGCACGGCCCATGGGGGGTCTTGCCGCGCTTTTGGAGGGCGGATGGCTCAACGTCGCTGGACGCTGCTGGTGGTGCCGGAAGGTTCGACCGAGGCTCCCCGCAGCTTCGCCGTCAGCGGACGCACGCTGCGCGCGATGTCGACCGTCGGCACGGTCGTCGGCCTCATCGCGCTCCTCGGCCTGGGCGCCGCCATCAGCGCCTACGCCACCCCCAGCGGCCGCGCTGCGCGCGCCGACTCCCAACAGATGGGACGCGAGCTGGCGGATCTCCGCGCGAAGCTCGCCGTCCTCCAGGATACGATCCGCGCGATCGGGGTCCGCGACGAGCGCGTCCGCACCCTCGCCGGCCTTCCGGCGGTCGACTCCGCGGTGCGCGAGGCGGGAATCGGGGGACCCGGGATTCCGCAGCTGGAGAGCGATCCCGTCTACCGAAGCAACCCGACGTTGGGCAAGCTGGCCTTCGGCGCCCGCACCGACCTCGATGGTCTCATCCGCCGCGCGAACATCCTCTCGGCCAGCTTCGCCGAGGTCACGGACACTCTCGCGCGCAACGTCCAGCGGCTCGCCAGCACGCCCTCGATCATGCCCACCGCGGGGTGGCTCTCGAGCCACTTCTCGACGCATCGCTTTCATCCCATCCTCCACATCTCGCGCCCGCACGAGGGGATCGACGTGAGCGCGCCGATGGGGGCGCCGGTGGTCGCGCCCGCCGCGGGAATCGTCGTGCTCGTGACGCGCCAGAACGGCTACGGGCTGGTGATGGAGCTCGACCACGGAAACGGGATCGTCACCAAGTACGCCCACCTCTCGCGGATCAACGTGAAGCAGGGGCAGCGCGTGACGCGCGGCCAGCTCGTCGCGAACGTCGGGAACAGCGGCCTGTCGACCGGGCCGCACCTCCACTACGAGATCCACGTCGACGGCCGCGTGGTCGACCCGCTGACGTACGTCCTCCCCGGCGCCATTCCGGACTGACGACCCGCGGCGCCCGCGGGCCTCCTCCGCGAGACACCGCAGGCGATCGTCGATGGCGTCATCGCGAGCGACATGAGAAAACGGCCCGATGCGCAGCGCGCATCGGGCCGTTCCGTCCTGCCCTTCCCTGCCGATCGCTAGCGCACCGCGATCAGCGCCGTCTGCGTCACCGGCGCGGTCGCGCCGGCTGGGGTGAAGCTGAAGGTGATCGTCGCATCACCGACCTTCACGCCGGTGACGATCACGGTCTGCGCCACCGGATCGACCGTGCCGACGGTGGCGACGGTCGGGTCGCTGCTCGTGACGGTCGGTGCACCCGCGGTCGTCGTGGAGTTGTTGGCACCGCGATACGTATAGCGCAGCGTCACGCTCCCCTTCGGCGCGATCTGAGCGGTCGTCGGGGTCACGGTGATCGTGGCGACCGGCGACTGCGTCACCGTGATGATGCTGGTGTCGGCCACGGTCGCCGTATCCGCCGCGGCGGGTGCCGCCGCCTTGGAGGTGTTCTTGTACGTCGCGATCACCCGCGCCGTGCCACCCTTGAGGCCCGTCACGCGGCCCGTCGAGCTGACGCTGGCGATGGCCGCGTCGGCGCTCGCCACCGAGAATGTCGCAACGCGTCGCACCACGGTGTCGGCCGTGATCGTGTCGCGCACGACGATCAACGGCTTGATCGTGTCCGCGGCACCGGCGAGCAACGTCGCCCGGAGCTGCACAGCGCTGCCGCTGTTGACCGTGGCCGTTGGCGGCTGGAGATCGACCTGCACGACCGGACGAGGACGGACCGTCACCGCGATGTATGCGGGCTGCGAGGTCACCCCGTATGTGGCGCGGATGCGCGTCGTGCCGGGCTGGCGCCCGACCGCGTAGTACTGACCGGTCGTCGCATTGAAATAGATCGACGCGATCGTCGGGTCGTCGGAAACGAAGTTGATCGTCGCGTTGGCGACCGTCGCCCCCTGCGCGTCCTTGACGAGCGCGCTGAGTGGCACGGCGCTCAGCGAGTCGACGCGCACATCGACAGTCGCCGGCGAGGCCGTGATTGAATATGAAGGACGCGGTGCCGCCGGGTCCTTGTCGCTGCCGTAGCAAGCGCCGAGCAGAAGCGCGCCGCTCGCGAGCACGAAAGTTCGAAGACGCATTGAAGGCGTGAGCTGTAGGGTTGTCGGCGCGCCCCTGTTCCGCGGCGCGCTCATTCCGCGAGACGACGCCACCGCGCTGGGCATTGTTCCCCAGCGCGGCGGCCGTACATCACGCCTTGTTCGGATCGCAGGTCTTGTACTTCGGGTTGTTGTGCTCTTCCACCGGCACCGGGAAGCTGACGTTCGTGCCGTAGGTGCGGTTCCCCGCGTAGGTCCCCGAAGGGAAGACGGTGTTCTGCGTGCGCCCGTACTGATAGATCAGACGACGGAGATCGCCCAGACGGTGCGACGTGATCCACATCGTGTACGCCCGCTCCTGGAAGAGCAGGTTGAGACGCGCGTCGAACGCCTGCTGCGCGGTCGCGCCAGCCGCCGCGGGATCGCTCAGCGGTCCGAGCGGCGCCGAGGGGTTGCTGCACGTGCCGGCCGATACCGCCAGCGGATAGCACTGGTTGTACGTCTGGAACGCGTCGCGGACGGCGTTCATGTAGTTCAGATAAGCCGGAACGTCGCCGTTGTTGAGCGCGACCTCGGCCTGGATGTAGCGCGCCTCGGCGCCCGAGGCGAGGACGACGTTCGCCTTGCGCTCGGGGTACTTGAGGTTGAGGAACGCGGTCGAGTTGTCGAACCCGGAGACCGCCGTCGGGTTGGTCGCCGTCCGGACGTCGACGCCGTTCACGAACGCGCTCCGGTACGGAAGCCCGTTCACGCCCTCGCGGTTTGCGACCGAGAACCGAACCTGGCTGTTGTTGAAGCTCCAGACGCTGTTGTTCTCGCGGCCCGAGTTCTCGGAGTGGAAGATCTGGTACGTGAACGTGATCGGCACGGGCGCCGCGGCGATGCTCGCCGAGTCGCGGTAGAGCTGGTTCTGCGCGGCCGACGTATCCGTGTTCACGAGGTCGAGGTACGCGCGGGCGCGCCCGACACGGACGAGGTTCCGGATCGACGCGCTCGACCCGCTCTTGCTGCTCAGCGCCGAGTCGGCCGACGCGAAGCGCGCCAGCGCGCGCCGCAGTGTCTCCGCCTTCGAGTTCGGGCTTCCGTACTGGATGTTGCCAGCGGCGTCGAACTCGCTGAACGGCACGCCCTCGCAGTAGTTCTCCGCGAACAGGATGTACGTGTAGCCGGCGAGGGCGAGCGATTCCCCGCCGCCGTTCGCGAAGGTCGTCGAATCGGTCGCCGAGGCGCGCGTGCCGGCGAGCGACAGGTACTGCGCCGCCGCCGCTTCGGTCGAGTGCCGCGCGTTCTGCAGGTTCGCGAACACCGGCAGGTTGTTCGAGTTGTTCTCCGAGATCGCGCGCTGGTCCATCTCGATGCGCGTTCCGAAGGTGTCGCTGATCTTCCACTCGTCGCCGAGGAGGCCGGAATAGAGGATCTGTCCCTCGGTGCCGGAGGTCCCGCTGTACGCGACCTGGAAGTCGCCGATCGCGCCCGCGAGCACGTTAGGCAGCGCCGACTTGCCGGCGAGCTGCTCGGGGTGGACGATGTCCGGATCCTTGGTCTTCACGATCCGGTCCAGGTTGCACGCGCCGAGCGGCAGGGCGAGCGCCGCGGCGATCACCGCGTTGCGCGCCGCCCGCCGTCCACGGAGCGATCCAATGAGAGAATGCATGTTGGCCGTCGTCATTTAGAGTGATCCCCGTCGCTCAGAAGTCGACGTTGATGCGAGCCGTGTAGTACCGGACCGGCGCCTGCGAGAGGAAGTCGGACTGCGAGAAGTTGCTCCCGCTGTTCGTCGTCACCTCGGGGTCGAAGCCGGTGTAGCCGGTCCACGTGTGCAGGTTGCGTCCGGAGAGCGTCAGGGCCAGGCCGCGGGTGCGGAGCATCCGCGCCCAGTCGTCCGGCGCCGTGAGGGTCACCGCGACCTCGCGCAGCTTCACGAAGTCCGCCTTCTCGACGTAGCCAGCCACCGACTTGAAGCCTTTGTAGCCGACCGCGTCGGCGAGAGCGGCCGCCTGCTGGCGGAGCGGCGTGCCCGGCACGTAGAGCGCCTCGCAGTTGAGCACCGTCCCGCAGCGGAAGTCCTCCGTCGCGTTGTACTGGTAGAATCCGCCCTTGTGGTCGAGCAGGGCGTAGACCTTCACGTTCCGGTAGACCGTGAACGTCGAGGCGAGCGAGATCTGGCGCGTCGGCAGCGGATTGCCGAGATACACCGCCGTGTCGCCGAGCGAGTACTCCCCGTACTCGATCACGCCGTTGTGGTTCGCGTCGTCGTAGTAGACCGGACGCTGGAAGTAGCTGCCGAGCGGCCGACCGGGGGTGTGCTTCTGGGTGTTGCCGCCGAGGCCGAAGATGATCGGATCGACGCCCTTGCCCAGCTTCTCGAGTCGGTTGCGGTTCCACGACGCGTTCACCGTCGCGTCCCAGCCGAAGCGCTCCATCCGGAGGAGGGAGGCGTTCAGGCCAAGCTCGAGCCCACGGTTGCTCACCGAGCCGATGTTCTCGTACCGCGAGAGCACCGTGCCCGCCGACGGCGGCAGGTTGCGCGCGATCAGCGCGTCGCGAGACCGCTTGTTGTAGAACGTCGCGTCGAGCGATGCGCGGTCGCCCGCGAAGCCCGCCTCGAAGCCCGCCTCGAACTCCGCCGAGACCTCCGGCCGCAGATCCTTGCGCCCGAGCCCCGCGCTCGTGAAGCCCGCGGTCTCGGTGCCGTTCACCGCCACCGCCACCGGCGTGAAGTAGACGATCGCGTCACGCGACCCCGGCTGCACGCCCGACTGGCCATATGCCGAACGAAGCTGCAGCGACGAGAGAATGTCCGTCTTCGGGAAGAACGGCTCGTCGCTGATCACGTACGAAACGCTCGCCGCGGGATAGGTGACGAAACCGAAGTCCGTTCCGAACGCGCTGTTCCGGTCCCCACGGATCGTCCCCGTCACGAACAGGCGATCGCGCCACGCGATCTGCTCGGACGTCAGGAAGCCGATCGTGCGCGTGTCGATGTTGTCCTCGCCGACCGAGAAGTTCGACGCGGTGCCGGCCAGCGAGCCGGTGCCCGCCAGCAGGTTTCGACCGAACGCCTGCACGGAGGTGAAGTTGTCGCGCTGGAACTGCGCACCCACCGTCGTCGTCGAGACGAACTGCTCGAGGAACGGCGCGGTCGCCGTGCCCGACGCGTTGGCGGTGTAGTTGAAGATCTGGTAGCGATTGCGCGTGCGGTAGCCGATCCGGTTGTTCGTGTTGTTCGTCAGCCGGTTCGGCGGGAGGATGTTGTAGTCATCCCGGTTCAGCACGTCGTAGCCGAAGGTGCCGTTGAAGCGCAGCCAGGTGGTCGGGTTGTAGACCGGATTCGTTCCGACCGTGAACCGCTCGATGCCCTGGCCGGCCTTGAGGAAGTAGAGCGAGTCCGGCCGGCGCGTGAAGTAGCCGGCGCGCGCCGGATCGTACACCGCGCGGCCGAGCAGGCCGCCGCCGAGGACGCCGAGGTTGTTGTTGTCGTTCTGCGGCAGCTTCAGGTCGCTCGTCACGTATCCCATCTGGACGCCCGCGGTCAGGTCGGGGCGGATCGAGACGTTGACGTTGCTGCGCAGGTTGATGCGGTTCAGCCCGTTGTTGCGATAGACGCCGGCTTCCTGCTCGAGATCACCCGAGAGGTAGTACTGCACGGCGTCCGTCCCGCCCGCGGCGTTCGCGCCGTAGCGCTGGCGGTGGCCGGTGCGGAACGGGTCGTCGATATCGAAGGGCTTCAGCTTCGCGAGCGAGTCCGCGGTGCAGCCGCCGCTCGGCACCGGCACGTACTGGTCGGCGAGGAAGCAGAAGACGCTGCCGCCGTACTGGCGGTTGAAGTTGCCGTAATTGAACGGGTAATCCGTCGGGTCGTGCAGCGCGCCCTGCTCCACGTACGCGTTGAGCCGCGGCTTGCCCGCGCGGCCACGCTTCGTCGTGATCTGGATGACGCCGTTCGCCGCCGCGGTTCCGTAGAGTGCCGAGGCCGCCGGACCCTTGAGGATCTCGAGATTCTCGATGTCCTCGTAGTTCAGGTCGTTCAGCCGGGAGGTGCTCTGCCCGCCGACGCCGATCGAGAATGAGTTCGAGCTGCTGTTGACGCGCACGCCGTCGATGATGAGGAGCGGCTCGTTCGAGAGGTTCACCGAGTTGGCGCCGCGGATGCGGATGCGCTGCGAGGAGCCCGTCGTGCCGCCGGCCTGGACGACCGTGACACCGGCCGCGCGCGCATTGAGCAGCGAAGCGACGTTCGGAGTCGCCGCGTGCGGAATCTCGGAGACGGGAAGCGTCGCGACGGAGTTCCCCGTCTCGCGCTTGCGCTGCGTTTCACCCGTCGCCGTCGTCACGACCGCGTCCAGGGTCACGGTGGCGGTCGTCATCGTGAAGTCCACCGTCTGCGTCTCGCCGGCGGCCACGGTCACCGTCTGGGTGCGCGCCTCGAAGCCGATCCGCGCGGCGCGAACCTGGAAGGTTCCCGCCGGCATCCCGGCGATCCGGTACCGCCCATCCTCATCGGTGCGGTCGCCACGCTGCGTCCCGACGACGAACACCTGGACGCCCACGACGGGTTCGGCGGTCGCCCCGGTGGTCACTCGTCCGGTGATCGTGGCCGAATTGGCTGCGCCCGTAAGCTGCGCATCGGCGGTCGCGGCATTCCACGCGAGCCCTAGCGCGAGCAGCGCCAAACCCTTGAGTTGACGAATCATCACTCCTCCGAACACCTCGTGCAAAGGTGGATGCGTCGCCAGGAACGACGACGCGCATGCCCACGGAAATGACCGTGTGCATGACCGACTGGCCGCCGCGCTCGCGACGACCGGAAATGTGAATCGGATTTTGGTTGGGCCTCGCCGCGGTTCGCGACGATCGTCTGGCGGGAGAGCCGCCGCAATGCGAGGCTGGCTGCTATTTGTGAGTACGCCGCGGGGCGGCGAATGACCTGGCGATGCGAGAGAGGGTGTTCTCGAACCTCTGGAGCTTAGGCCGGTCGCACCAGGTTGTCAACATGGTGTAAGGAAGCGGCCGCCCGCGGCCCGCCGCCGTCAGCGATTCGGTACGACGCTCGCCGACGCGCGCGTTCGGCAGTCGGGAAACGGTCAGCCCCCCGGACACCTGGTCCGGGGGGCTGCGTCGCGATGCCTCGCGGTCGTCTGCTCGCCGCGTCACGGAGCCGGCGTCGCCGGCTTCGAGAAGTCCACGCTGGGCGGGCCGCTGCGCATCGCCGGATCCGTGACCTCGAAATACTTCCGCGGCTTCGCGCCCGTCACCTTCGCCGTAAGCGCGGTCGGGAACTGCCGGATGTAGGTGTTGTACTGCCGCGCGGCATCGTTGTAATCGGTGCGCGCGACCGCGATGCGATTCTCGGTCCCGGTCAGCTCATCCTGCAGCTGGCGGAAGTTCGCGTCCGCCTTCAGCTGCGGATAGTTCTCCGAGATCGCGAGCAGCCGGCCGAGCGCGCCCGTCATCTGCGCGTCCGCGTTCGCCATGGCCGTCGGATCACCGCTCTGCTTCGCGCCGAGCAGCCGCGAACGCGCGTCGGCAACGGCGGTGAAGATCTGCTCCTCGTGCTGCGCGTACCCCTTCACCGTCGAGACGAGATTCGGGATCAGGTCCGCGCGCCGCTGCAGCTGCGTCTCGATCTGCCCCTGCGCCGCGGCCGCCTGCTCGTCGTACGTCTGGATGTTGTTGTAGCCGCAGCCCGTCGCGAGCATCGCGGCCAGGATGACGCCAACGCGTCGCTTCATCGGTTGTCTCCGTTCGGTTGATGGTCGTGCTGCCTGAGGCCTCACGCGCCGCTGAAGCTCAACTGCACCACGTAGCGACCGGGCTTCACCGTGCCGGGGCTCAGCTTCCAGGCGAGCTTCGCCTTCTGGTTGAGGCAGCTGTTCACCGCCCGTCCCGCCGCGGCGCCGCTCCACCGCGAATCACCCACGGTCGCGTTGGTGATCCCGTCGCCGCCCACGGTCACGACCATGGCGACGTTCCCGCGGAGCGACGGATCGACCTTCTGGCCGAACTCCGTGAAGCAGAACTTCGTGACGCTCTGTTCGCGTTCCACCGCGTCCATCAGCGCGGCGGGGGCGGTCGGCACGCTTCCGCCCGACGATGCGCTGCTCGGCGGCGGCGTCAGCTTCCGCTTCTTGAAGGTGTCCGGCTCCGCGGCGGGAATGTTCGCCTGGATCGTCGAGAGATCCGTCGCCGTGGTGGTGTCCAGGTGCGTCGTGTCGACGGGGATCGAGTCGCGACGTGCCTGCTTGTCGTCCTTCGGGCATCCGGCGAGCAGCAGCACCATCGGGATCACGCCGACGATCGCGAAGCGGGTCGCGCGACGGGTCGTTGCCCGGGCAGCCATTCGAGTCATCTGCATCGTGCGCTTGTCCTTGGTTCGGTGGTGACGAAAATAGCCGATCGAGCGGCCAGCGTCAGGCGACGGCCAGTCGATCGATGTATGCGACGAGGCGCTCGAGCCCCGCGAGATAGCCGGCAATGAGACCTTCTACCTCGGAGCCCGGGATCTTCTCGCTCCCTCGCACATGCCGGACCACCCGTGCGAAGGGCGCGCCATCGAACCCCGCCTGCGTCGCGACCGCGGCGGCCAGTGCGGCGTTGTCCGCGGGCGGCGTCTGCCCCGCCAGCCGTACGACGGCGCGAAAGATCGTCATCATCGTGCTCAGGCTCGCCTCGAGCAGCGCGAGCTGCTTCCGCTGGTCGTTCCCCGCCGCGAGCACCCCCTGCCGGAACTGGAGCAGCTTCCCCATCGCCTCGCGCTCCACCTGAAGACGCAGGTCGCGGCGCGCGACGTCGATCCCGTCGAACGGCGGCGTGCCGTGCAGCACCTTGTGCCGCTCGAGGATGTCCGCGTACTCCATCGCGAAGATGTCGCTCGACCCGCGCCACTCCGCCGACGTGAGCGTCAGCGGCGGCGGGCTTCCACTCTCCGTCCACGCCGCGCCGACTGCCGCCCCGGCCCGCAGCCGCTCCGCCGGAAGCGAGTCGACGACCACCAGCACGTTGTAGTCCGATCGCTTCGGGATGTGCTCTCCTCCCGCCGCCGATCCATAGAGGATCACCGAGCGCAACGCGTCGCCGTATGCGGCGCGAAGCTGCGCAACGAGCTCGTCGAGTGTCATCGTCGCCATGTCAGAAGCTCCTCCCCGCGCCACCGCCGCCACCACCGCCGCCGCCGCCGAATCCCCCGAACCCGCCAAAGCCGCCGCCGCCGCCGAAGCCGCCACCCCCCCAGCCACCGCCGCCGCCGCCCCATCCGCCGCGATTCCCCCAGCCCCCGCCCATGGGCGGGAAGAAGATCGGCAGACACCCTCCGCCTCCGCATCCACGCCTGCGCCCGCCGATGGAGTTGAACAGGAACATCACGACCAGCACGATCATGATGATCGTCCCGATCGGGAGACCTCCTCCGTACCTCGAGCGCGCGGTGATCGGCGAGCGCGCGCCGATCGGACCCGTCGCGACGCTGTCCAGCGAGAAGTTGAACTCCTTCGCGAAGCGCTGGGCGACGCGCACCGTCATCAGCGCGACGGCCGAGTCGTAGTCGTGCTGCTGCAGGTAAGGAATCGCCTCGTCCTGGATCGCCCCCGCCGTCGCGTCGGTGATGAATCCCTCGACGCCGTAGCCGGTCGCGATGAAGGTGTGGCCATGACCGTCGGAGCTCGTCTCCTTCGGAACGAGCAGGATCACCACGCCGGTGTTGCGCGTGGGCTCTCCCGGCGCGCCGGCCTTGCCGAGTCCCCATTGCCGGAGGATCGCGAGCGCGACGTCCCCCGGTGCGCGCTGCCCGATGTCCGGCAGCGTGACGACGGCGATGTCGCCGCCCGAGCGCGCGCGCACCGTCGTCGCGACGTCGAGCAGCTGCTGCTCCGTCTGCGAGCTCAGGACGTTCGCGAAGTCGTTGACGAACCCCGTCGGCTGCGGGATCTGCAGCGAACCGGTTCCTTGCAGGGCCAGAACGAGCCCGATAGCTTGCACCGCGCTATGCAGCACCGTCGTCTCGATCTCCTTGGCTCGGCGCGACGGATGACGTCGCGGCTGATCGTTCCGGCGCTCCTCGCGCCGTTCTTCCTTTCGTCCGCCGGTTGCCGGGGCGCGCGGGAATCATCCGTCGAGTCTCGCGCACCGTCCGACAGCGTGCAAGTCGGGACAGTTCCCGCGCCCGCGACCTCTCCCCTCGCCGACAGCGCCGCGGCGCTCGACCGGCGCTGGCAGAGCGAGCGTGCCGCCCTCAACTCGGAGTCGCGCGCGCTCGATACCCTCGACCGCCGCGGCGCCGACTACGCGCGCCGCTTCGACGCCTGGCGCGTTCGCGCCCGTGCCGCCGACTCGATCCGGGTCGCCCGCGACAAGCTGCGCGCCCGGCTCACGTCACCGCAACGCTGACCGCTCACAAAACGCGAAGGGAGTCACGATGGTCTCGTGACTCCCTCGCGCGCCTTCGCGTTCGACTACTTCGTGAAGTTGAACGGGAAGGAGTACGTCCCGCCGCCCGCCGACGAAGCCGGGAACCGCCAGGAACGGATCTTCGAGAGGATGCACGACTCCGCGCTCGACGCGCCCGCTCCGCCCCACGTGCGGTTCGTGATGTCCGCGTCGGTCACGCTGCCGTTTCCGGTGAGCGTGATCGCGACCGTGATGGTTCCGGCGAGGCTCGGATTCACCTTGAGCCCGTTCTCGACGTAGCAGAAGCGGAGCTGCGCCTCGCGACTGCGGACGAACGTTCCGAGCTCGGACACGTCGCGCGACGGACCGCTGGTGTTCTCGGCCTTCACCGTCGCGATGCGACCGACTCGCACGGGGGCCGCGCTCACGCCACCGCCCGGGCCGACGCCGCCGACGCCGCCACCACCTCCGCCACCCGTTCCGAGTCCGCCGCCGATCCCGCCGCGCCCCGGGGTGCGAGCACCCTGACCGCCCTGACCGTAGCCGAGCACCGTCTTCCCGCCCGCGCCGCCGCCGCCGCTGCCTCCGAGACCGCCTCCAGTCCCTCCACTGCCCGAGGAGACGTCGACGCCGCGCAGGATTCCGGAGACGTCGCCGACCATGCCGCCGGTCCCGCTTCCGCTTCCCGTCCCGAAGGCGTCACCGATCGCGCCGGTGCTGTAGGTCTCGGTCCGCGAACCCGGGCGTCCCGGCTTCGGCGACCCCTTCTGTGGCCCCTTCGGACCTGGCGCTGCGGTGGTCGGACCTGGCGACGGTGTGCGCTCCGCCGTTCCGGGCTGCTCGACCGGCGGCTCGACCACGGGGGCCGGCATCGTGTCGCCCATGAACGTCACCGCGACCGCCTCCTGCTCGGGCGCTGTCGGAACCGGGATCTTCTTGAAGTGCACCAGCGCGAGGAACACGATCGCGAGCCCGATCGAGATCCCGTACGAGCCGACGAGCGCGCGTCCTTCCTCGCTCGCCCACTCGAAGCGCAGGTTGCGCGTGAAGGAGGTGTCGTCGCGGCTGGGCCGCGGACCGCCCGGCGCGCTCGCTGGACGAAGTGGAGTCGCCATTCAGGACGCCTGCTGCGGAGCAGCTGCCTGGTCGTTGCCGGTCTTCATGACCTGCAGCGACACGTTCTTGAAGCCCGCACGACGCGCCGTCTGCAGCACGCGGGCGAGCAGGTCGTAGCGCATTCCCTTGTCGCCCTGCACGGCCAGCGTCGTCGCGACCGACTGGTCCGCGGGCACGTCGTTCGCCTTTCTGATCGAGTCCGCCGTCACGCGGAGCTGATTGTACAGCTCCGGAATGATCAGCGGCTCGTTCGGGACGTTCGACACGGCCTGCGCCGCCTGCTGCACCGTCATCACACGAGTCCCACCGAGCGTGACTTCCGCCGGCTTGCTCGCGATGCCGAGGGTGATCTCGTGCGTCGCCGGCCGCCCCACGGAGCTCTGCGGAAGCGTCACGCCGTTGACGAGCGGCGCGAGCTCGCCGAGCGTCTGCGTGGTCAGCGCGAAGAACACGATCGAGACGAAGGTGTCGACGAGCGGGACCAGGTTCAGCTCCGTGAGCCGGAACTTGTGGAACATCGCGGTGCGGCGCGCTTCACGCGCGGCCTTCGCACGACTGGACATCTCAGCGCCCTCCGCGGTTCGCGACCGGGCTCGCCGTCGCCACCTGCGTCGAGCGCGAGCGGCTGCCGAGCGAGATGCCCGTGTAGTTGGTTGCCTTGGCCTGCTCGAGCACGCGGATGACGTTGTCGTAGTTCACCGCGTCATCGGGCACGACCAGTACGTCCTTGTTGTCCGGATACGCCTGGCGGATCTGCGCCAGCTGCTGCCGCAGCTGGTCGAACGACGCCTCCGTCAGCCCGGGGATCTCCTTCACGAACCCTCCGCCGCCGGAGTGCTCGATCCGCAGCCCGTTCCCGCTCACCTTCACCGCGAGCAGCAGGTTGAGCTCCGGCGGCTGGCCGGCCGAGTTCTTCGGCTGCTGCCCGGTGATCACGGTGGGCGGCAGCGCCAGATCGAACGCGGTGAGCGCGGCGAGCGCGGCACCCGTGTACGTCAGAAGGCTGAAGAACACGATCGACGTCAGGATGTCCACCAGCGGGACGAGGTTCAACCCCCCGTGCGCAACCATCGGCGCGCGCTCGGCGCGCCGCTGCTTGCTCTTGTGGAACAGCGAGCCAGCCATGGTCGGTTACCGGTGGCCCAGGCGGACGTCCGGACGGTCGACGAGAGCGTTGATGAGGCGGACCGAGAACTCGTCCACCTGCTCGATGATCGTCTCGGCCTGGCTCACGAGGTACGCGTGTGCCACGGAGAGCGGCACCGCCGTCATCAGACCGAAGCCCGTCGCGTTCAGGGCGACCGCGATGCCGCTCGCCAGCTCGGCCGAGCGCTCGGCCGCCGACGCCGATCCGACCGCCGAGAAGGCGTGACGCAGACCGAAGATGGTGCCGAGCAGTCCGAGCAGCGTCGCGACGTTGGCAAGCATCGGGAGGTACTGCAGGCGCCGCGTGAGGCGCGGGATGACCGAGAGCGCGGCCGCGTCGGCGACGTTCTGCAGGTCGCCCTCGTCGCGGGTGCGGCTCCGAAGGATCAGCAGCCCCATGTCGGGAAGCGCCGCCTTCGACTGCGCGCAGAGCTTGATCGCGTCGTCGATCTTGCCCGCGCGCACCAGCTGCACGACGCGGTCGATGAACGCGCGGCCGTTGATCTTGGACTTGACGACGATGACGTAGAACCTCTCGAGGAACACGGCGAGACCGATCACCGCGACCGCGAGAATGAAGTTCATCACCATGCCGCCATTGCGGTACCACTCAATGACCGTATTCATGACCTAGCGTCTCCGACGGGTGCGTGCGTGACTGAAGTGAATGCGTGTGGTGTGCGTGCTGACGTGCTACCGCGGCGTACTGGCAGGAGGCGTGCCGGGCTGCGGCGCGGCGCTCCCCGCCAGCGGCGTCGCCGGTGTGACGGGCGTCGCCCGCCTAACGGTATCGGCCGGCGCCGTCGTCATCCGCGCCCGCAGGCTGTCCGTCGCCGCCTTGTCGGCGCGGATCGCGGCCGAGTCGACGGGCGGCTGGCCCGTGACCTGACGGCGGGCGACGACGCGATACCCCGGCAGGATCGCCGGCCAGAAATCGTGATCGTAGAAGTTCGGAACCAGCACCTGGCGGCTGTACGTCGGTACCTCGCGCGGACGGACCGTCACCACCTGCGGCGTCGGCACCTGTCCCTTGATCTCGATTGGCGCCTGCCGGCGCCGGACGGGCCGCTGCGTGCTGTCCTGCGCGTGCCCGATGGCCGGCAGCACGAGCAACGCGCTGGCGGCGAGGGCGATCTTCATCCGCATCGTCATTCTCCCACCGCCAGCGCCGCGCGCGTACGCGAGGCGGTCGGCGGACTCGTGTCGACGTTTCCGTTCACCGCATTGCGCGCCCGCTCGAGCCAGGGCTGCGCGCCGGCGTCGTTCTTCAGCGCGTCCTCCTGGTCGGCCTTCTGGATCAGCGCCTGCCAGGTCTGCTTCGCCTGATTGTAGAACTGCTCCGCCTGCGCCGCCGCGCCCTGCTGGGCCTCGGCCCGCTGCGCCTCGGTGAGGCTCTCCGGCAGCTGAACGTTCTTCAGGAACTCCCCGTACTCCCACTGCGCGAGGCCGAGGTAGTATGTCGACGCCGCGAGCGACTTCGGATCGCCGCTTTCGATCGCCTTCCGGAAGACGTCCGACATCTGCTTCAGCAGCCGCTGCTTCCGCTGCGACGCCTTGGTGACCGCGGCCGCGGTGACGCGCCCGGTGATGACGAGCTTCTCCTGCTGATACTCGGAGAACAGCGACGCGCCGCTCCGGAAGTACCGGTCGCCCGTGCGCGCCGCGCACGTCGTCCGCAGATCCTCGCTCACGTTGCCGCTGCAGAGCCGCGCCAGCTCGGCGTTCGCCGCCGAGGAGTCCCCCGACTGCTGGAGCAGGGCGATCCGCTGCTGCCGTGCCTGCGCCGCCCGCGGGTCGCGCGGGAAGCGGGAGGCGAAGGCCGCGAAAGCCCGGGCCGCGTTGGTGTTGTCGTTCGCCTGCCCGTACGTCACCGCCGCGTTGTACTGCGCGTCCGCGGCGCGCTTGTCCTTGGGATACGCCGCCGCGAACTCCTCGTACGCCTTCGCCGCGTCCGCCTTCCGGTTCATCGAGTCCAGCGTGACGGCGAGCTGCACCATCGCGTCCGCGCGGCCCGGGAAATTCCGGTTGTCGGCGATGAGCGACTGGAGCGCCGTCACCGCCTGGTCGCGCTGCCCGGTCTCACCGAGCAGCCGCGCGGCGAGCGCCTGGTAGGTCAGCCGGTACTGGTAGTTCGGATACTGCGACACCAGCCGGTTCGCGAGGTCGATCGCGCGCTGGCGCGCCTTCAGGGACGCGTCGTTGTCGCCACGCGCGCGCGCCGCGCTGTCGGCGAGCATGTACGTCTCGATCGCGTCGCGCAGCGCGCCGGGGGCGCGCTCGGACTGCGGCGCCTTGTCGGCGAGGGCGACGTAGACTTCTTCGGCGGCCCGCTCGTAGTTGCCCTGCTTCACCAGCGTGTCGGCGAACGTCGCCGCCGCTTGGGTGCGCAGCGTCGCGATGGTGTCGGCGAGCGCGCGGCGGCCCTTCGTCGACGCGAAGTTCTGCGCGGCCTCCCACTGCACCTGCGCCTCGGCGTACTTCCCCTGCTTGTACAGGGCGTCGCCGACCAGCTTCTGCGCGGTGGGGGTATACGCGTCGTCCGGGTAGCGCTGCGCGTACGTCTGGAAGGTGCGCTCGAGCACGTCCCAGCGCTGCGTCTCGGAGGCACGACGGCCCTCCTGGATCAGCGCCTTCTTCGCGAGGTCGGTGTTCTGGAACTGCGTCGCGAACCGATCGACGGCCGAGAAGAAGGCGTCCTGCGTCGCGCGGTCGCTCTTGTTGTGCGACAGCGCCGAGTCGTACGCGACGATCGCGTTCTGTCCGGCCGCCTGCGCCAGCGGGCTGCTCGTGTCCTTGTACTCGAACGCGGTGCGCGCGAACTGCGCGCCAGCGGCGGCGAAGTCGCCCTGCCCGCTGAGCGCCTGACCCATCAGCGCGGCCGCGTAATAGTTGTTCACCGCCTGGGCGCTGTCCGACTGCGCGAACTCGCTCAGGTAGCGCGAGTAGACCTGCGCCGCCTCCGCGTAGCGCGACTTGTTGCCCTGCTGCGCGCTGGCGAGCAGGGACTGGCCGCCCTGGCGCAACGCTTCCTCGCGCGCCGTCGCGGCCTGCGACGCGAGGCCAGGATTCGCCTGCGCCCACGCCGAACCCGGCGCGAACATCTCGGCGAGGCGGAGCCGTGCGGCCTGCGCCGAGTCCGGCTCCAGCATCCGGTTCTGATAGATGTCGACGATCTCGCGCTGGATGCTCAGCGCCGCCGAGTCCGTCGGCGTCTGCTCGAGCAGCGCCCGGTACGCCTGCACCGCGCGCGGGAAGTCGCCCTGATCGCGGAGGCTCGTCGCGACGCGACGGAGCACCACGGTCTGGTACGGCGCGCCGCCATGCGACGCGAAGTAGCGGTTCGCCGCTTCCGCCCCGCCGACCTGCGTGAAGGCGATCGCCATGTACTCGATCGCTTCACCGCGCAGTCCGAGCCGCGACTGCTGCTCCGGCGTCAGCTTGTCGTACGCGTCGACGAGCTGGCCGAAGGTGTTGACCGCCTGCTGATACTCCGTCTGGTTGGTCTGCGTCGCCTGGTTGTAGTAGGACCAGCCGAGCTTGTAGAGCGCCAGGAAGTAGATGTCGCCGTCCTTCGGGTTGATCTGCGTCGCCTGCTCGTAGGCCGTCGCGGCGCGGGCGAAGAGGGAGCGGCGCTGCGTGCCGCGCTCCTTCGCCGCCAGCTCGAAGTAGGCGTCACCGAGCCGGAAGAACGCCTCGCCGCGGAAGCGCGAGCTGTCCTTCGCCGTGACCATCTCGAAGGCCCGCGCGGCGTCCGCGTAGCGGAGCTCCGCGTTGTAGAGGGTACCGAGCGTGTAGGCGGCGGCGTCGATCCGGTCGAAGTTCGGGTAGTTCCGGACCAGCTCTTCGTAGCGCGCGATGGCCGGCGCGTAGTTGGGGCGGATCTGCCCCTCCCGCGCGGTCGTCGTGCTGCCCGGGGTCCGGCCGGCGGCGCTCGTGTCGGTAGTCGTCGGCGCGGGCGTCGTGCCGCGCTGCGACTGCGCGAACTCCTCGTCGGCCCGGCGGACGAGAAGCTCGCCGAGCTGAAAGAGCGCGTTCGGCCGGAGGTTGCTCGTCGGATATTCCTGGAGGAATCCCTCGAGCTTGGCGATGGCGGAGTCGCGCGCCGCGTCGTCGGCCACGCGCGCGGCGGTCACCCAGCGAACGGGTGTCGCCTGCGCGCTGGCGATCGTCGGCGCGGCGATCAACGCCGCGGTCAGAATGCCGAGTGCTCGCATCGTCGATTACTTCTGCTGCTGGGTGTCGCGACCCGTCGGCGAGGCAGCGGGCGTGGCGGCCCCGCGAGCCGGCGCGGCGATGCTCGCGCTGCTCGTGGTTCCGGTCGCTCCCGTCTGTCCCGCGTCGAGCGCTTGGAAGAAGGAAGCGCTCGCGGAGCCGAACTCCGCCGCCTCCGTATCGCGCTTCAGACTTGCGATCATCTCGTTCGCGCGTGCCCGCAGCTCGGCGTCGACCACGGCGACCACCGCGTTCTCCGCGGCGGTGCGCTGCGCCTCCGCCGAAGCGAGCGTCGCCTGCAGCCCGCGCGCCCGGTCGGTGTTCCCGCTCTGGAGCCGTGCGATCTCGTCGTTGAGAAGCTGCCGCGTCGCGGTGAGCGCGCTCTGGTCGTCGGCGAGAAGCTGCGCGATCCGCGTGCTCTTCGCGTTCAGGGAATCGCGCTTGGCGAACACCGGGTGGTGCCCGAGCGCCTTGTCGAGCCCCTGCTCGATGGTCGACGCGAACTGGAGGTACGCGGCGGCCGTCTGGCTCTCGATGTCGAGCAGGCTGTACTCACTCGCGTTCTGTCCCCCCGCCAGCGTGCCGCGCACGCTGTCGATGGCCGTCCGGTTCTCGTTGGCCAGCATCCGGGTGGTGTTGATCTGCGCGACGAACATCTGGCGCAGGCGCACCGCCGCCGCGTCGAGCGCGACCGCGAGATGCGCGAGCGAGTCGCGCGCCGCGGTCACCCGCGCGGCGAGCGCGTTCAGCGCATCCGCGTCGGCGTTGAGCCGCGCCTGGAGCGCCTGGAGCATCGCGATCTGCCGCTGCTGCGCGGTGAGGAGCTCGGCCAGCTGGTGCTGCGCGAGGATCACCGCGACGTCGGCGCTGTAGAGCGCCTGCGACCGCTGCGCGAACAGCTGCGGGTTCGTCGTCGCCGACGCGGGCGCGAAGACGACGCGCCGCGGCAGATCCCCCACCGGGGCGAGCGAGTCGACACGCCGCGAGACGTCGTCGAGCGCGATGATTTCTGCCGCGGAGACCGTCGGGACGATCGCCGTCGCCGAGTCGCCGAAGGCCGCGGCGAGCACCTGCTTCTCCGAGCCGGCCGCGTCGTCGAGGGCGATCGTCTTTCCGTTCTCCGGGTCGTTCAGGAAGAGGAACCCGGCGGCGCGCGCCTGCACGAGCGCCCGGGCCGCGGCGCTCATCGAGCTCTGCGCCTTGGCCTGCAGCATCCGCGACTCGCTCGTCATGGAGTCGGCCACGGTGCGGAAGACGTTGGCCGCGTCCGCCGTCCGGCCGAGCTGCAGCAGCGCCTGCCCCGACATGAGCCGCGACTCGTCGCGCTCGGGGAGCTGCGGATAGCGGCTCGCGAACTGGTCGAAGGCCTGCTCCGCTCCCGCGATGTCCTTCGCCTTGTAGAGCGCCCACGCGCGCGTCAGCAGCGCCTGCGCCGCCAGCCCGCTCGAGGGATTCACCTGCCCGGCGAGACGCGACGCGTCGTCGAAGCGATTGCCTTCGTACGCGAGCTGCGCGGCGGTGAGTCGGATCTGGTCCTGCAGCTCCCCGGTCGCGCCGGAAGCGAGCGACTCCAGGGTGCCGAGGACCGCCACCCGCTGCGCGGTATCCCCGCGAAGGGTCGTCAGCGCCGCCATGTACTGCGCGTACTGACCGTACGGCGCGCCGCTCGACTGGGCGGCCGCGAACTGCTGCGCCGCGACCTGGAGATTGCCGGTCTGATAGGCGGCGAGCCCCGTCACCAGCGCGGCGAGCCCGCGATCCTCCGCGCCGACGGTGCCCGCGATCTGCGTGACGCGCGCGTAGTCGCCGTGGCGATAGGCGTCGAGCAGCATCTGCGTCCGCAGGAGTCGGCCGAAGCGATCGTTGGCGCTCCCCGCCGTCAGCGAGTTCGCCGTGTTGCGGAAGGCGCTGTCCATCCCGAGACGGTAGTACGTCTGCGAGAGGAGGAAGAGCATGTCGTCGCGTCTGCGGAGCGCCCCCGTCGTGCCGGCGTTGGTGAGCGCGACCGGCGACGCCGACAGCCACTGCAGCCGGCCGAGCGCCGGGATGTAGCGGTCCTCGAGAAGATCGTAGAGCGCGACGCGGATCTCGGCGTCGACTCCACGCGCCTGATCTGCCGCCGGCACGATCGCGCTGTCGCGCCGCGCCGTGGAATCGCGCCGCATGCTGGTCCTCGCCGCGCTATCCGGACGAGCCGGCGCCGATGGCGCCGGGGTCACCTGCGCGGCGAGGGGCGCGGCGCCGACGAGCAGCGCGACGAGACTGACTGTGCGAAGCATAGACACCCTGGACGATCGCCTCAGAACGGTGTGGTACCGCGGCTCGTCCACGTCGTCGGGACGACCTGACCGTTCCGTACCGCGAACTGCACGTATGTCACCGTCTCACCCGCAGCCGCGACGTTCACCGTCTGCGTCATCGGCTGGCCGTTCACCGTGATCTGGAGCGTCACGGTATGCGACGTCGGAAGGACGTCGGCGCGATACATCTGATCGACCGCCCCCTGCCGCAGGGCGGCGTTGGCCGTCACCGTGTAGCTGCGCGTGTCGACCTGCGCGTTGTCCACCTGCAGCGTCGCGTTGCCGAGGATCTGCCCCGCCCCCGCCGACGAATCGGCGCGGAGGAGCACGACGAGCATCGACCCGGCGCGACGGCGGACCGCGTCGGCGATCGTCGTGAAGCGGTCGCGCTGCGCGAGCAGGTTGTCCTGCGACGACGTCAGCATCGCGTCGAGCTGCTGCAGGGCGTTCGCCTCGTTGCTCATCAGGAGCGCCTGCGCGCGCTGCTGCATCATCTGCGCGATCACGTTCTCGATGCGCGCCTGCAGCTGGACCCGCTGCGAGCGGAGGTCGGAGAGCTGGGCCTGCGTCTGCTCCAGCTCCTTCACCAGCTCCTCACGCTTCTGCTTGTACGCCTGCTGCTGGACGTCCTGCGCGGCCACGCGATGTGATGCTCCGATCGTCATCAGGGCCAGCGCCGCAACCGCAATTCGCTTCATCGCCACGTCTCTGATCTCAGGGTTCGCCGCGGCTCAGCGCTGCGGCGGGTTGCTCGGGGTCGGCGCCGGAGTCGGCGTCGGCGTTCCACTCTGCGACTCCACGCGACGAAGCCGCTCTTCCAGCCGCTGCAATGCCTCGCGCTCCGCACGCAGCTCCGCCTCCGCCTGAGCTCGCCGCTGCTCCAGCTCAAGCAGATTCTGTGCCTCGTACCGGTTGATCTCGAGCTCCAGCGACGCGATGCGCTGCTGCCGCCGCTGGATCTCCGCGAGCAGCTCCTGGCGGGCGCGCTCGAGCTCCGCGGCGCGGTTCTGCAGGAAGTTGCCCTTGAGGAGCGCGAAGACGTTGCTCTGCCACCCGAGGGTGAACACGAACTTGCTGTAGTTGTAGATGCGCGTCGCCCGCTGCGCGTTCGTCGGGTTCGACGAGGTGTCGCTCGCCGACGATCCGGCGCCGAGCTCCGTCATGTACACGCCCGCGCGAATGCCACGGTAGTTCAGGTTGCCGCCGACGTTGTAGTCCCACGCGTTGTTCTCGGCCATCAGCGACAGGCCGAGGTTCGCCGTCGGATTGAAGTCGACCTTCCCTCCATAGAACAACCCGCCGGTCGCGTGCTTCGCGTACGACGCACCGAGCCCGCCGTCATCGCTGAACAGGCCGTTGCCGTAACCGACGCTGAACGACAGATCGATGTCCGCCCAGTTCGGACGGATGTCGGTGAGGGCGAACGACTCGGTCGCGACACCGTACACGGTGTTCGCCGTGTTGAAGTTCTGGTGCAGGGAGTCGGCGACGTGCTTCTGATTGGGATCGGCTCCCGGCGGGAGCAGATTGTAGCCGACGCCGAACCGGTCGATGTGCTTGTACGGACCGATGTTCCGCATACCGACCGCGACACCCGGCACCCAGCCTGCGGCGCCGCCCCTGGCGCGCATCGCCTGCTGGTTCACGAGCAGCGCCTTTCCGAAGAAGCCCCACTCCGGATTCGCCGAATACGCCGCCCATCCCGCCTCGAGGAAGCTCCACCCCGTGAGCGAGAAGGTCAGCTGGGAGTTCAGCCGGTTGTTGTAGTTGATCTTCTCCGAGTTCGGGTCCGCGTCGAAGCGCTTCCCGGAGTAGTTGATCGCGAAGTCGCCAGGGAGCGGCGAGACCCACGCCGTCGGGATGTCGACGAGGCCCGACCCCCAGTAGATCGTCTGCGGGAAGGTCTGTTGCGCGTCGACGCGTTGCGCGGCGCCGCCCAGGATGGCGGCTACGGCAATGGCGGCGGAAACACGTGTCATTCTCATCGTCTCGATTGCTCCCTCAGTTCAGAGGCGGATTGCTGGGCGCCGGCGCCGGATTCGCCGGCTGCTGCCCCTGCCCCTGCTGGATGCTCCGCAGGCGCTCTTCCGCGCGCTTGATCGCGTCCCGCTCCTCCTGCACCGAGCGCTCCAGCTCCGCGCGCCGGTTCGCCATCTCCGCCAGCTCGCCCGCCTGCGCCTTCCGCAGCGCGACCTCGAGCCCCTTGATGCGACGACCGCGCGTCTCGATCTCCGCGTTCAGACGCTGCTGCTCACGGGTGAGCTCCGTGATCCGCGTCCGAAGCAGCACGCCGCGCGAGATGTCGATGATGTTCCCGCTGTACCCGACCGAGAAGGCGAACTTCGTGTAGTTGTAGATGTTGTAGCCGCTGCCGTTGAAGCCCCCTTCCTCCAGCTCCGTCGCGTAGAGCCCGGCCGACAGCCCGCGCCAGTCGTAGATCGCGCCCGCGTTCCAGTCGAACCCGTCGTTCTCCGCCATGAACTCGAGCGTCGAGTTCAGCGAGGGATGGGCGGAGAGTCGTCCACCGAGGAACACTCCCTTCACGATCGTGCCGCGGCGGTTGTACGCGTCGCCGAGCCCGCCGTCGTCCGAGAACAGCCCGTTGCCGTATCCGACGGTGAAGCCCGCCTGCGCCCCCGGCAGGCGACCCGTCAGCGGTCCGAGCGCGAACTGCTTCGTGACCACGCCGTAGAACGTCGGCGAGGTCTTGAAGCCGAGGAACTGGGACGACACGATCTTCTTGTATCCCGCGCCGTCGAACGAGACGTCGTGCGCGACGAAGAACCGGTCCTCGTGCTTGCTCGGTCCGACGTTGCGCACTCCCACCGCGACGCCGGGGATCGGGCTCGCGACCTGGTCGCGAAGCAGCAGCAGCTGTCCGAAGAACCCGTAGTCGACGTTCTGGTCGTACGCCGCGGCGCCGAGCGAGAACCGGTTCAGGAAGTGGACGTCGAGCGCGACGTTCGAGTTGAGAAGCGTCGCCGCGCTCATCGACGACCCGGGCGCGTACGGAATCCGCTTCGCGCTGATGTTGAACCACGCGTCGTACGAGTTCGGCGAGACCCACGCGACGGGAATCGTCACGAGGCCCGTGCCCTGGTACAACGTCGCGTGATAGGGATCCTGCAGCTGCTGCGCGTTGACCCGCTCAGCGGCGAAGACACTCGCCGCCAGCGCGCACGTGAGCGTCGCGATCCCGCGTCGCATGATGCGCATGAAGCCTCCAATCCGGAATGATGTGCGGTCGCGGCCCTCGCCTCGCCGTTCCTGCGCGGGAATCGGCGGTACGAGTGCCGGGGGCGCGTCCGGCCCTCACGCCGGCGCTCATGTGGAACGGCTGAGGTGCAAGAGACATGCCCCCTGTTCCACACCGCGCTCCTCCTGCATCTCGCCCCGCGCCGTCCGCCGCCGCACGCCCTATCGCACGGACCGCGCCCACTCGCGCCACCGCCGGGCAACCCCTAGGTTCAGTCGTTCGCGCTCACCTCCCCACCCCCGCATGCTCTCCGCCTTGCTTCCCCTCCGCGCGCTCTGCGTCACCCTCGCCCTGTCCGCCTGCTCCACCCCGGAGCCGGCGCGTTCGGCATCGGCATCCCCCGCGGGCGGCCGCGAGTCCGCTGCCACCGCCGTCTCGGACTCCGCCAGCCTCCTCGCACGGGCCGACAAGGGGCGGATCCAGGGGGACTCCGGCGCAAAGCTGTGGCTGGTGATCGTCAGCGATTTCCAGTGCCCCTACTGCCGGCAATGGCACGACGAGGTCTTCGCCACCCTCGTCCGCGATTACGTCGCCACCGGCAAGGTCAGGGTCGCGTATGTGAACCTCCCCCTCTCGATGCACGCCAACGCGCTCCCCGCCGCCGAGGCGGCGATGTGCAGCGCGGCCCAGGGCCGCTTCTGGCAGATGCACGACGCGCTCTTCCGCACTCAGGACGTCTGGGAGCGGATGCCCGACCCGAAACAGCTGTTCGACTCGCTCGCCGGCTCCGTCGGGGTCGACGCGGTCCCTTATCGCTCGTGCGTGGAGTCGCACGCAACGCGCCCGATGATCGAGGCCGACGCGCGGCGCGTGGATGACGCGGGAGTCCGCGCCACCCCGACGTTCTTCATCGGAGACGCTCGCCTCGAGGGAGCCGTTCCCCTTCCGGAGTTTCGCGCCGCGCTCGACCGGGCACTCGCCGCCGCCCGCTGAGCGCGACGCCCGCGGCGGCGTAACGACGTGAATCCGGTGCTGCGTCTCGCCTACGTGGCCGCTGGGCTCCTCGCCCAAGCGGCCACGTCGCTCGTTCCCCCGGGCGGCGGGAAGCTCCGCCGGTCCCTGGCGGCGCGGCGCGGTGTGCGACGCCGGATCGCCGAATGGGGTGGACGCGACCCGTCCCGACCGCTCCTCTGGATGCACGCCCCATCGGTGGGCGAGGGGCTCCAGGCGCGGCCGGTGCTCGCGGACCTGCGTCGCCGCCGCCCGCGGCTGCAGCTCGCCTACACGTATTTCTCGCCCAGCGCCATCGACCTCGCGAATCGGCTCGACGTCGACTTTCGCGACGTCCTCCCCTTCGACACGCCGGCGGCCGCGCGCGCCGCGCTCGATGCGCTCCGTCCCGATGCTCTGGTTTTCAGCAAGCTGGATGTCTGGCCGGTTCTCGTGGGAGAGGCGGCGGCACGCCGGACGGCGCTCGGGCTGATCAGCGCGACACTCCCCGCGGGCTCGTCACGGCTGCGCGGCGTCGCCCCCAGGCTCCTGCGCGACGCCTACACCGCGCTCGACGCCGTCGGGGCGATCAGCGCCGACGACGCGGAGCGTCTCGTCGCGCTCGGCTGCCGTCGCGACGCAGTGACGGTGACGGGCGATACGCGCTTCGATCAGGTGTGGTCGCGGGCCGCCGCCGCGGATCGCTCCGGTCCCCTGCTCTCCCCCCTTCGCGCATCGCGGCCCACCCTCGTCGCCGGATCGACGTGGCCCGCCGACGAGCGCGAGCTCCTCCCGGCGATCGAAGCCGCTCGCTCGCGACACCCGGAGCTCCGCCTGGTCATCGCTCCGCACGAGCCGACCGCCGAGCATCTCGCCCCGATCGAGCGGTGGGCAGCGCGCACCGGCGCTCGCTGGGCCAGGCTCGGCGCCCTCGCCGCGGCGGCGGCGGACATCGTCATCGTCGACCGTGTGGGCGTCCTCGGGGAGCTGTACGCGCTGGCCGACATCGCGTTCGTCGGCGGCGCCTTCCACGGCGCGGGGATCCATTCCGTTCTGGAGCCGGCCGCCTACGGAGTGCCGGTCCTCTTCGGACCGCGCCATGGCAACAGCCGCGAGGCGTCGTTGCTCGTCGTCACCGGCGGCGCGCGAACGGTCGACGGGGTCGACGAGCTCCGCGCGTCGCTGCTCGGCTGGCTCGACGACGCGGCGGCGCGCGCAGCAGCGGGAGAGGCTGCCCGACGCCTCGTGCAGGAGAACCTCGGCGCCACGGAACGGAGCGTCGCGCTCGTCGAGTCGCTCCTCGCGGGCCCGCGCCGTTAGGTAGCCGCGGTCAGGCCGACGAGGCGGGAGCCGTCGCGGCGGGTGCGGGCGCCGAGCTGGGTCGGTGCAGGAAGAATCCCTGCACGAGATGCACGCCCAGCTGCTTCACCGTCTCGAACTCCTCGGCGCGCTCCACGCCCTCGGCGATCACCTGCGCGCCGTGCTCGTTCGCGAAGCGGACCATCGACTCGACCAGATTCTGCTTGATGAAGTTCGTGTCGATGGCGTTGATGAGGGAGATGTCGAGCTTGATGAAGTCCGGCTCGAGGTTGGCGATCGATCCCAGCCCGGCGTAGCCGCTGCCCGCGTCGTCCACCGCGAATCGGTAGCCGATCTCCCGGAACGCCTTCAGCCGCTCGCGGAACTTCGGGTAGTCCTTGATCGCGGTGCGCTCGGTGATCTCGATGACGACGCGCGACGGATCGGTGACCTCCCGCTCGGTGAACGCCGGATCGGCGAAGTCGTGCGGGTCGACGTTGATGAAGAGCAGCTCGCCCGGGCCGAGCCGCGTGTCGATGCCCTCGATCGCGCGGCTGCGACAGAGGCGGCTCAGCTCCCAGATGAGATCCGCCTCGGCGGCCACGTCGAACATCACCTCCGGGCTGCGCAGGCTGCGCATGACGCCGCGCGCGAGCGCCTCGTACCCGAAGATCTGCTGCGTCGACGCGACGACGATCGGATGGTAGTCGACGTACACGGCGCGGTCGCGGAGGCTGGTCCGCAGATCCTCGACGCGGCGAGCGCGCTCGCGCTCCTCGACGCTCTTCGCCGCCGTCGCCGCCTCGCGGATCCCGCGGTAGATCAGCCGCTCGAGCCGCAGCTTCGGGTTGTAGTAGACGCGCGCGAGGCCGAGATAGATGTCGAAGAGCGCCGCGATGTCCTCACCGTGCGCCGCCTCGATGCGCGACGCCACGTGCTGCTCGAGCCGCCCGACGAGCATCGTGATCTGCTGCTCGGAGACCCGCGTCTCCCCGGCCGGCGGCACGTGGAAGAAGATGAAGTCGTCGTCGTTGGTGTAGCTGACCATGACGCGCGACGCCTGCAGCGCGTGGCCGTCGAGGAACTCCTTCACCGCGGCGGCGGTCGTCTCGAGCACGGCGTCCAGCTTCTCCCAGCCGTAGATCTCCTCGATCTTCGAGTAGCGAACGAAGTTGAAGTAGACGACGACCAGCTCGCCGCGCTCCTTGATCAGCGGCCGCATGCGCTCGATCATGACGGGGAGCGTCGGCAGCCCGGTCATGAAGTCGTAGAGCATCTGCGCCTGCTCGGCGCGCTCGGCGCGATCGCCGTTCGGCGCGTCCCCGGGCATCGCGCGCATGAGCGCGGAGCGCACGCGGCCGGCGATCTCGTCGGCATCGGCGGGGAGACGGAGCCACTCCTCGGCGCGGAGCTCGATCGCCCGGCGGCGGGCCGCGTCGTCCTTGCACCCGACGATGACGGGGATCCCGCGCGCGTGCGCGCTCTCCACGATCTCGCGGAGGGCCGGCGGGCTCTCGACCGTGACGTACACGGCGCGGACCCCGCGCTCGCGGCCGATCGCGCGCGCGAGCTCGGCCGACGGGAGCACCATCGCGCGCCACGCGTCGAGCTGCGCGACGGCGGCGTCGAGCGCGACGTCGCCGCTGTCGGTGAGAAGTACGCTCTTGTTCACGCGCGCAAGGTACGGCTACGAGGCCGCTTTCAGCATCGCGAGGTTCCGCTGTACCGTGGTCGCGAGCTTGGGGAGATCGAACGGCTTCTCGACGTAATCATCGGCACCGGTCTGCAGCGCCTCGCGCTTGTCCGACCAGTCGTCGAGCGCGGTCACCATCACGATCCGCACGTTCCGGCCGAGAGTCGGATGCTGCTTCATCAGGCGGCAGGTCTCCCATCCGTCGCGCCCGGGCATCATCACGTCCAGCAGAACGAGCGCCGGGCGCACGTCCTCGAAGATCGCCAGGGCCTCGTCGCCGCTATGAGCCACGGTGATCGGGTACCCGCGGACTTCGAGGTACTGCCGGATGATCTCGGCGTTGTCGTGATTGTCGTCCACCACGAGGATGGGGGGCAGCGTTTCCATCAGAACATCCGCGATGCAAGGGTATGGATGCCAGTGGGGGCAAGTTCCTTGCCCCCTCGGGAACGCACACCGCCGGCCAGCCCGTGACGGCTCACGCCCGGCTGCCCGGCGAGCCCGTCAGTGCAGATCACGACCCGCCGTTCTGCCGGCGGAACGCGTACGACAGCGCGATCCCGAACACTCCGCCGCGGACGCCGGGCTCGGACTCCTTCGCCCGCGCGCCATCCTCATACCCTATCGTCAGACCGAGCTGCGACGCAAGCGTGATGTCGAAACCGACCGACGCCCGGACGAGCCCGCGGGTCGTGCTGACCGTATCGAGCTTCGCGCGTGTCAGCACCCAGAAGGGCGCGACGTAGGCGCTGATTCCCCGCGTCGCGCCGAGCGCGTGCCGCCAGCCTAACGATGCGCCTACCGGAAAGTTCGCCTGCTGCGTCGAACCGTGCGAGGTGAACCCCACTCCGCCGAAGACAGCCGTTCCGATGCTTCCCCCCGCGAAGCTCACCAGGGGGACCGCGATCCGCGCCCCGTAGCCGCCACGGTTGCTCGCCGAGTCGCTGATCACGCCGCCGCCGAGACTGAGCTGGAACCGCGAACCGCCCGGCGCCCATGCGAGCGCGGCCGCCCATGCGTTCTCTCCCCGCGCGTGGCCGTAGTCGACCGCGGCGGTGGCACCAGCGTTGGCCCATGCGTTCTGCAGCACCGGCGTCGCGGGCATCTGCGCGGACGCCCCGCGCGACGCCAGGGCGAGCGCCACATATCCGGCGAGCAGCGACGTAATGAGGAATCGGCGGTCGTTCACACGTTCTCCCTGTGGGGTGTTCGCCCGCCGTCTTGCAACAATGGTGCGACGAGGAGCGCCGGCCTCGCCTCGTGGAAGCACGAAGGGTCGGAGCCGATCGGCTCCGACCCTTCGTGGCTGGCGGCGATGCCGCGTCAGACCGTCTCGGCGCGCTCGGTCACCACGCGGACGCGGTCGTCCGCGACCTCGAGAAAGCCGCCGGCGACGGTGAACTGCTGTTCGCCTCCCGCGGAGCGGACACGAACCCTTCCGCTGCCGAGGAGCGTGAGCATCGGTGCGTGGTGGCTCAGGATCCCCACCTCGCCGTCGAAGGCCGGCGCGACGACCGACTCCGCCTGCCCCTCGAACAGCGTGCGCTCCGGCGAAACCACCGAGACGTTGAGCATCGGTTACGCCTTCGCGAGACGCTCGGCGTTCGCGACGACGTCGTCGATCCCGCCGGCCATGAAGAACGCCTGCTCGGGGAGATGGTCGAACTCACCGGCGACGAGCCGCTCGAACGAGGAGATCGTCTCCTCGAGCTTCACGTACTTCCCGGGGATGCCCGTGAACTGCTCGGCGACCGCGAACGGCTGCGACATGAAGCGCTGAATGCGGCGTGCGCGGCCGACGATCTTCTTGTCGTCCTCGGAGAGCTCGTCCATGCCGAG
The DNA here is from genome assembly GCA_013361935.1 of Gemmatimonadaceae bacterium. GTDB lineage: Bacteria > Gemmatimonadota > Gemmatimonadetes > Gemmatimonadales > Gemmatimonadaceae > JABFXC01. The sequence goes on along the minus strand of JABFXC010000167.1, from coordinate 5,070 downwards.
GATCGCGATGATGTCCTGCAGTTCCTTGTAGCGCTGCAGGATGCGCTGCACGCTCGTCGCCGCGCGGTAGTGACGCTCGCCGACGAACTGCGGATCGAGGATGCGGCTGCTCGACGCGAGCGGATCGACGGCCGGGTAGATGCCGAGCTCCGTGATCGCGCGCGAGAGCACGACGGTGGCGTCGAGGTGCGCGAACGCCGTCGCCGGCGCCGGGTCCGTGATGTCGTCGGCCGGGACGTAGATCGCCTGCACCGAGGTGATCGACCCGTTCCGCGTCGAGGTGATGCGCTCCTGCAAGTCGCCCATCTCCGTCGCGAGCGTCGGCTGGTAGCCGACCGCGCTCGGCATGCGGCCGAGAAGCGCCGACACCTCCGAGCCCGCCTGCGTGAAGCGGAAGATGTTGTCGATGAAGACGAGGACGTCTGCGTTCTCCTTGTCGCGGAAGTACTCGGCGACCGTCAGCCCGCTCAGTCCGACGCGGAGGCGCGCGCCCGGCGGCTCGTTCATCTGGCCGTAGATGAGCGCGACCTTGTCGAGGATGCCCGCTTCCTTGAACTCCAGGTAGAGGTCGTTCCCCTCGCGGGTGCGCTCGCCGACGCCGCAGAACACCGAGCGGCCGCCGTGTCCCTTGGCGACGTTGTTGATCAGCTCCTGGATGACGACCGTCTTGCCGACGCCCGCGCCGCCGAAGAGACCGATCTTTCCACCCTTCACGAAAGGCGCGATCAGATCGACGACCTTGATGCCGGTCTCGAAGATCTCCGTCTTCGGCTCGAGGTTCACGAAGTCGGGCCGCTTGCGATGGATCGGCCAGCGCTCCGTGCCCTTCGGGATCGGCGCGCCGTTGTCGATCGGGTCGCCGAGCACGTTGAGGATGCGGCCGAGAGCCGCCTCACCCACCGGTACCGAGATCGCCGCGCCGGTGTCGACAGCGTCCATGCCGCGCTCGACGCCGTCGGTGGACGACATCGCGACCGCGCGCACCTGGTTGCGCCCGATGTGCTGCTGCACCTCGGCGACGACGCGGATGTCCTCTCCGCTCGCCGACTTCGCCCGGATCTCGAGCGCGTTGTAGATCTCCGGGAGATTATCGGACTCGAACTCGACGTCGAGCACCGGTCCGATGACCTGGACGATCTTGCCGACCTGCGTGGTTGGAGCGGCCGTGGTAGCCATATCGATCACTCGGTGTGAGTTGTTGCGCCAGTCTATTCGAGCGCCGCGGCGCCGCCGACGATCTCCGCGATCTCCTGCGTGATCTGCGCCTGGCGCGCCCGGTTGTACGTGCGGCGGAGGTTGGTGAGGATCTCCCCCGCGTTGTCCGTCGCGTTCTTCATCGCGTTGCGCTGCGCCGCCTGGAAGCCGGCCTCGTTCTCCACGAGGGCGCGATACACGGCGTTGCGAACGTAGGCCGGGAGCAGCTGGGTGAGCAGCTCCTCCGCCGAGGGGAACAGCAGGTAGTCGCGACGCGCGCCCTTCACCTCGGGCGCGGCCACCGGCAGGATCCGCTCCGAGGCCGGCGGCGTGGAGAGCACCGACTGGAAGCGCGACGAGATGACGTACACCGCGTCGAGCTGCCCGCGGATGAAGCCGTCCATCAGCCCGTCGACGAGCGACGACGCGTCCGTCGCCGAGGGCCGGTCGCCGAGATCGGTGCGCGTGGTCGCCACCGCGCGCCCGACGTAGCGGAAGAAGCCGACGCCCTTGCGGCCGACGACGTGCAACTCGACCTCGCTCCCCTCGCGCTCCAGCTTCGCGATCGTCGCCCGCGCTTCCTTGATCAGGTTCGCGTTGAACGCGCCGGCGAGGCCGCGGTTCGACGTGAGCACGAGCACCGCCGCGCGCCGGATCGTCGCCGGCTGCCGCAGCAGCGGGAAGCGCTCGGCGAGCTCCGGCGAATACAGATTGGCGATCGTCTCGGCGATCGCGGTCGCGTACGGGCGCGCCGCCATCACGCGGTCGGTCGCGCGCTTCAGCTTCGACGTCGCGACCATCTCCATCGTGCGCGTGATCTTGCGCGTGTTCTCGACGGACTTGATGCGTCCCTTGAGCTCGCGTCCCTTGGCCATGCCGATTGCGTCCCGGTGAGAAGTGCGGGTGAGCGCCGACTACTTCGCTGTGGCGACCTTGGCGTACGCCTCGATCGCCTGGCGCAGCGTCGCCTCGGTGTCCTTCGAGATCGCCTTCTCCTTGCGGATCGCGTCGCCGACCTGCGGCCACTGCGTGTTCATGAACTCGTGGAAGCCGCGCTCCCACTCGCGCACCTGGCCGACCGGCACGTTGTCGATGAACCCGTTGGTCACCGCGAAGATGATCATGATCTGGTGCTCGACCGCCATCGGCGCGTACTGCCCCTGCTTCAGGATCTCGACGGTCCGGGCACCGCGCTCCAGCTGGCGCTTCGTGGCGGCGTCGAGGTCGGAGGCGAAAGCGGCGAACGCCTCGAGCTCGCGGTACTGCGCGAGGTCGAGCCGGAGCCGGCCGGCGACCGCCTTCATCGCCTTGATCTGTGCAGAGCCGCCGACGCGCGACACCGAGATGCCGACGTTCACCGCCGGCCGCACGCCCGCGTAGAAGAGGTCGGCCTCGAGGAAGATCTGGCCGTCGGTGATCGAGATGACGTTCGTCGGGATGTACGCCGAGACGTCACCAGCCTGCGTCTCGATGATCGGGAGCGCGGTGAGCGATCCACCCGGCTTGAGGATGTGCTTTCCATCCACGACGTCGTTGTCCTCGCGCAGCTTCGCCGCGCGCTCGAGGAGACGCGAGTGGAGATAGAAGACGTCGCCCGGATACGCCTCGCGGCCCGGGGGACGACGGAGCACGAGCGAGATCTGGCGGTATGCCGCTGCCTGCTTCGAGAGGTCGTCGTACACGCAGAGCGTCGGCTTCCCCTCGTTGTACATGAAGTACTCGGCCATCGCGCAGCCCGAGTAGGGCGCGATGTACTGCATCGGCGCGGGGTCCGACGCGGAGGCGACGACGACGATGGTGTACTCCATCGCGCCAGCCTGCTTCAGCCGCTCGACCACCGACGCCACCGTCGACGCCTTCTGGCCGATCGCGACGTAGACGCAGATGACGCCCTGCCCCTTCTGGTTGATGATCGTGTCGATCGCGATCGCCGTCTTGCCCGTGCCGCGGTCGCCGATGATCAGCTCGCGCTGGCCGCGGCCGATCGGGATCATCGAGTCGATCGCCTTGATGCCCGTCTGCAGGGGCTCCTTCACCGGCTGGCGGACGATGATGCCCGGAGCCTCGCTCTCGACCTTGCGGCTCTGCGAGGTCCGGATCTCGCTGCCGCCGTCGATGGCCCGTCCGAGCGCGTCGACGACGCGTCCGACGAGCGCCTGCCCGACGGGGACCTCGAGCACGCGGCTCGTGCGACGGACCTCGTCGCCCTCGCGGAGCTGGAGGTAGTCGCCGAGGATGACGGCGCCGATGTTGTCTTCCTCGAGATTGAGGCAGAGGGCCGTGATCGCCGCGCCGGTCTCGCTCGAGGTGATCTCGAGCATCTCGCCGGCCATCGCCTTGCTCAGGCCATAGATGCGCGCGATCCCGTCCTTGACCTCGAGGACGGTGCCAACCTCTTCGACATCGAGCGACTGGAGATCGGCAGCCTCGATCTCGCGGAGCAGGATGTCCTTGATCTCGCCTGGGCGGAGTGACGTTTCGGAAGCCATGTCGGTATCAGAAAAAATGCGATCGGCGAATGCCAGCCTATAGCTTGTGAAAATTATCACAAGCTCCCTTTCCGTGCAAGCCGCCGGGGTCGGAATCGGCTGGCGGAGGATTGCCGCGGGCGGAGTGCTTCCGGTCACGGGGCGGCGGTTTCCGCCGCGAGATTCCTGCCATGCCCTCCAATGTCCGCGAGCTCAAGGTCTGGCAGGAGGCGGTCGCGACCGCGGGGGAGATCGCCCGCCTCGCGCGGAAGACCAGCCGCCCGGAGACCCGGACGCTCGTCGACCTGCTCGTCCGCTGCAGCAGCGAGGTCGCGCTCGCGGTCGCCCGCGCACACGTCAAGGAGACGCCCGAAGCCCAGCGCGATGCATTTCGGGGCGCGCGGGACAAGGCGGCGGCGCTCGAGACCGGGATCGCCATCGCGCGGCACGCGGAGCTCTTTCCTCTCGCCACCTGCGCCGATCTTGGATCGAAGGCGGGGCTGGTCGGCCGGCTGGTCGCCGGATATCTCGCCTATCTCGAACGGCTGGTCGAGGCGGACGCGGAAGCCGCGCGCGGATCGCGGGCCGCCCAGTCCTGAGTCAGGTCGACCGCCGGCTCCGCCCCCGCCCCTGTCCGAACCGCTCGACCAGGTCGACCGCGCGCAGACGCGAGAGCGACGCGGGTCTGGTCCCGACCACGCGCTGCGCGGTGCTCGAGAGGTGCGAAGCGGAGGCAAAGCCGAGAACGCGGGCGACGTCGCGGACGTCGTAGCCGGGGTTCTTCGCCAGCTCCGCGGCGGCGAGCAGTCGCACGAGATCGATCACCCGCTTCAGGTTCGGCGCTCCCGCCGACGAGAACGATCGGCTGAGATGCTCGCGCGTCACGCCGAGCGCCTGGGCGAGCTCCGTGGTCCTGATCGGCCGTCCTCCGCGCGCGACCACGCAGCGCCACGCGGACTGCTGGAGCGGAGCCTCGAGCCCGAGCGATGGAGGGGGCGTCCAGAGCGCGGCGGCGAATCGCGTCGAGAAGAGGAGCGGGGCGATGATCGCGCGAAGCACGCCGTCGTCGACTCCGTCGACGGTGACATCCGCGAAGTCGTGCATCGCGGCGTTGGCCAGCGCCGGCCCGTCGCCCGCCCGCAGCGGCGCGAGCCCGACGAAGGGCACGCTCGGGAACTCGCGAGCCAGGGCGGCGGCCCGCTCGGTCTCCGGGCCCGGCGCGGCGATGTCGATCACCACCACGTCGGTGAGCGCCCCGCGCATCGTCGTCGCCACTTCGTCCGCGGATCGGACGACGAGAACGCGCCCGCGCCGCCTCGGTAAGGCCGCGCGCAGCGCGGCGCGCGCGCGCTCGCGGGTCGTCAGCGCGAGCACGAGCGGCAGTGGCTCGAGCGCGGACGCCTCGTCC
>JABFXC010000050.1 GCA_013361935.1 Gemmatimonadaceae bacterium | reverse complement strand
GCGCGCACGGCGCGCACGGCGCAGCCGAGAAAGCGCTTGATCCCCGGGCCGCGGAACTCCATCATCCCGCAACCCACTCTCACACCTTCACTCCGCCCCATGCGCCTGATCGCCGCGTCTCTCGCGACTCTCGTCGCCGCGTCCACGCTCCACGCCCAGTCCACCGCGCTCACTCCCCACCAGAAGCTCGCGCGCTCCGTCTACCAGCAGCTCGTCGAGACCAACACCGTCGATTCGGTGGGGTCGGTGACGAAGGCGGCGCGGGCGATGGCGGCGCGATTCCGCGCGGCGGGATTCCCGGCGAAGGACGTGCAGATCCTCATCCCGCCAGGGAAGCCGACGAAGGGGAACCTCGTCGTGCGCTACCGCGGCAGCGCGGGGAGCAGCGCGAGCGCGCCGAAGCCGCTGCTCCTGCTCGCGCATCTCGACGTCGTCGCCGCGAAGCGCGCCGACTGGCCGCGCGATCCATTCGTCATGCGCGAGGAGAACGGCTACTTCTACGGGCGCGGCGTCGCCGACGACAAGGCGATGGCGTCGATCTTCGTCGCCAACCTCCTGACGATGAAGAAGGAGGGCGTCGTCCCCGGCCGTGACATCATCCTCGCGCTCACCGCCGACGAGGAAGGCGGCGACGCGAACGGCGTCGAGTGGCTGGTGAGCGCGCACAAATCGCTCATCGACGCGGCGTACGCGATCAACGAGGGCGGCGGCGGGCTGCTCGACGGCGACCGTCCCGTCCTCAACTCGATCCAGGCCGCCGAGAAGGTGCCGGTGAACTTCACCCTCACGACGACGAACCCCGGCGGGCACTCGAGCGTCCCGCGGCCGGACAACGCGATCTACGAGCTCGCGATCGCGCTCACGAAGCTCGCGCAGTTCCAGTTTCCCGTCGCGCTCAACGAGGTGACGCGTCCGTATTTCGAGCGCTCGGCGAGTGTCGAGCCGCGTCCGGAGATGGCCGCCGCGATGCGCGCGATCGCCGCGAACCCCGCCGACTCCGCCGCCGCGGCGACGCTGTCGAAGGATCCGCGCTTCGCGTCGATGCTCCGCACGAGCTGCGTCGCGACGCGGCTCTCCGGCGGCCACGCCTACAACGCGCTGCCCCAGACGGCGACCGCGAACGTCAACTGCCGCGTCGCGCCGACGTCGAACGCCGACGAGGTCATCGCCACGCTGACCCGCGTGATCGGCGACACGGGGGTGAAGATCAGCTTCACCGTCCCGAACACGGAGAAGTTCGGTGCCGCGCCGAGCGCGATCGAGCCCGAGCTCCTCTCGGCGGCGACCGCGCTGACGAAGAAGATGTGGGGCGACATCCCCGTGATCCCGACCATGTCCACCGGCGCGACCGACGGGCGCTTCCTCCGCGCCGCGGGGATCCCGACGTACGGCGTGAGCGGGATCTTCAGCGCGCCGGGAGAGACGAACGCGCACGGACGAGACGAGAAGCTGCGCGTGAAGTCGTACTACGAGGGGCTTTCCTTTCTGGACGAGTTGGTTCGTAGTCTCAGTGGCTCTCCTCGGACTTGATTCTCTTTCAGTTGGGGGCGGGAGAAGGGAAACCGCGGGGCGGGAGATGGGCACCGTTGGAACCGGCGGGGCGGGGAGCGAGATACTGCGGCGCGGGGAGCGGAAGTTTCGAAAGTACCTATAGAGTACCTATACGGATTGAGGCCGACGCGCGGCGCCTATGGCGCCGCTGTCGGCCTCTATTCCGAACAGGTGGCTTCTCGCACTGAAACTTCCGCCCTGTTTCTTTCCGCCCCGCAGTATTCCGCTCCCCGCCCCGCCCTTTCAATCGGTACCCGCCCCGTGGTTTCGACGAGTCCCGCACCGAAAGGAGAGACTAGATCCGCCCGGCCTTCATCTCCTTCACCGCGTAATCACACGCGCGAGCCGTGAGCGCCATGTACGTGATCGACGGGTTCACGCACGACGAGCTCGTCATCGCCGAGCCGTCGGTCACGAAGAGGTTCGGCACGTCGTGCGCCTGGTTGTACGCGTTCAGCACCGACGTCTTCGGATCGCGTCCCATGCGCGCGGTGCCCATCTCGTGGATGCCGAGGCCGGGCTCGGCGCCGATCTTTCCGTCGCCCTTGTAGTTGTCGTAGGTCGAGACGTTCCTGCACCCGGCCGCTTCGAGCATCTCCGCCGCGGCGGCGGCGATGTCCTTGCGCATCGCCAGCTCGTTCGGGCCCCACGAGCAGTCGATCTTCAGGATCGGGATTCCGTACTCGTCCTTCCGATCGCTGAGCGTGACGACGTTGTCGGGGCGCGGCAGGCACTCGGCGAAGCCGGTGATGCCCATCGACCAGTCGCCCGGCTCGCGCAGCGAGCGCTTGAGCTGCACGCCGAACCCCGGCTGCGATCCTCCACGTCCCCACCCGGAGCGGCTCGCGCCGCCCTGGTAGCCGTAGCCGCGGATGTAGTCGCTCCGCTTCGTCCGGTCGTCGCCGAGGTTGCGGAAGCGCGGGATGTAGATGCCGTTCGGCCGGTTGCCCTGATAGTAGTGGTCCTTGAGCCCGACGATGTCTCCGCGCGCGCCGACCTGGAAGTGGTGGTCCATGAGGTGCTGGCCGAGGACGCCGCTCGAGTTGGCGAGCCCATTCGGGAAGCGCGGCGACGTCGAGTTGAGGAGGATGCGCGTCGTGCCTAACGTCGATGCGTTGACGAAGACGAGCTTCGCGTGGTACTCGCGCTCCTCCTTCGTGTTCGCGTCGATGACGCGGACGCCGATGACACGATTGGTGCCCTCGTCGTAGAGCACCGAGTGCACGACGGCGTTGGGGAGGATCGTCAGGCGTCCCGTCTTCTGCGCCGCGGGGAGCGTCGACGCCTGGCTGGAGAAGTACGAGCCCGTCGAGCAGCCACGCTCGCACGGCCCGCAGTAGTGGCAGGCGGCGCGGCCGTTGTGGTTCTCGGTGAGGATCGCGACGCGGCCGATCGTCACGTGCCGCCCGGGGATGTTCTTCTCGATCCCGCGCTTCACGAACTTCTCGCCCGCGTTCATCTCCATCGGCTTGAGGAACTCGCCGTCGGGGAGCTGCGGGAGACCGAGCTTCTCCCCGCTGACGCCGATGTGCTTCTCGACGTAGCTGTACCAGGGCGCGATGTCGGCGTAGCGGATGGGCCAGTCGACGGCGATGCCGTCCTTGGCGTTCGCCTCGAAGTCGAGGTCGCTCCAGCGATAGACCTGGCGGCCCCAGATGAGCGACTTGCCGCCGACCTGATCGCCCTGGATCCAGGTGAATGGCTTCGCTTCCTCGTACGGGTTCTTCGTGTCCTTCATGAAGAAGTGCTTGTTGCTCTCGCGGAACTGGCCGGTGCGCGCCTGCACCGGGTAGTCCTCGGAGCCCTGCACCTCCGGATTGATGCGCCGGTCGCGGAGCGGGAACTCCCAGTTCGGCTTGTGCTCGGTGATGTAGTCCTTGCCGTGCACGACGTTGCGCCCGCGCTCGACGACGAGCACGCGCAACCCTTTCTCGGTGAGCTCCTTCGCCGCCCAGCCGCCGCTGATGCCGGAGCCGACGACGATCGCGTCGTAGTCGTCCGCCTTCGTGTGAATGAACATCTCTCGAATCTCCTCGGTCGGTGCGATCAGGCCCAGGCGCGGTCGCCGGTGTGATAGGGCATGTCGCCCTTCCAGATTCCCATCGGATTGACGTGCAGCTCCTTCGTCGCGCCGGGCTGCGAGGTGTAGTAGCCGACGAGGGTGATCTCCTTCAGCCGGCGCCAGAACCATCCGGACGCGATCTCCGTCTTCACTTCCTCGGTCGCGCCGTCGACGTCGGCCGCGGTCGGCTGGGCGAGCGATCCCGTGCCGCCGCTTCCCGGCCCGACCTGCGGGTCGCGCGGCGGCGGCTCCTGCTTCTTCGCCTGCTGCGCGATGGCTCCTCCCGCGGGATACGCCTCGCGGTCCATCTCGGTGAGGAGCGCGATCTGCTGCGCGCGCGTCGTCGCGAGGAACTTCTTCTTGTGCTTCCGCAGCGCGCGGACGTCGACGCCCTGCAGCCCGGCGATCACGCGGCTCCGCTCGGGCGCGCGATAGTGATCGGTGAGCAGGTCGTCGAGGAAGCGCGGCACCCCCGCGTCCTTCGCGCCCGGGGTGTCGGTGCGCGGGATGATATGCTCGACGAGCGCGCTCGCGAGGGCGTACTGGTCGGCGGTGAGGGTTCGCGGAGACCAAGCGTCGCCCGGGTACCCGGTACCCGGTACCGGGTACCCGGCAAAGGCGTTCTCCGCCATCGCGCCGGCGACGGTGCTCGCGGCGAGGGTGCCGCCGAGGAAGATCGCGACGCGTTGCAGCGCCTCGCGTCGGGTGATCTGCTGTTGCGTCTCCATCGTGATCCTTCGGGTGGGTGACTGCGTGTGAATCAGACCGTGCAGATCTCGACGCCCTGCCGGAGCGAGGCGAGGAGGTCGCGCGTCGGCACGAACTCGTGGGCGATGTAGCCGGTGAACCCCGCGTCGGCGATCGCGCGCGCGACCGCGTGGTAGTTGAGCTCCTGCGTGTCGTCGATCTCGTGGCGGCCGGGGACGCCGCCGGTGTGGAAGTGGCCGATCTCGGCGAGATGCTCGCGCACCGTGCGGATCACGTCCCCTTCCATGATCTGCATGTGGTAGATGTCGTAGAGCAGCTTCACGCGCGGCGAGCCGACCCCGCGCACCACCGCCGCGCCGAAGGCGGTGCTGTCGCCCTGGTAGTCCTTGTGATCGACCTTGCTGTTCAGCAGCTCGACGCAGACGGTGACGTTCTGCTCCTCGGCGAGGGGCGCGATCTTCTTCAACCCCTCGACGCAGTTGGCGATCCCTTCGTCGTCCGTCCTGCCCTTCCGGTTGCCGAACATCGTGATGACGTTAGGCACCCCTTCCTTCGCCGCGCGCGGGATCGTCGCCTCGAGCTCGCGGAGGAGCATCGCGTGGTTCGCGCGGTCGTTGAATCCGGTGGCGATGAAGTCGTCGCGCTTCGCGGGATAGCCCATGGTCGGGACGAGCCCGGCATCGCGGACGACCGCCCAGTCGTCCGGCTGGAGCAGATCGATCCCGGCGAGCCCCATCGCCTTGCACGCGCGGGCGAACTCGGGAAGCGGGATCTTGCCGTACGGCCAGCGCGACACCGACTGCTTGAGCCGGCCGGCCGGGGGCGTGCCGCCGTTGACGGCCGCGGCGCAGGCGACCCCGGCCGAGGAGAGCGCGAGCGCGCCGACGCTGCCCGCCGAGGCGAGCAGCATCGCGCGACGGGAGAGGTCGCGAGAGGAAGCCATGGGCGCGAATGTGAGGCGAGGGCCGGGAGTGGGCAAGAGCGATCGTGTGGCCTGCTCGTGCGCGCCGTGCGCTGGAGCTCGGGCGCGGTCGAGGATCTCTGCCTTTCGCAGGGAGATCGGTCGGGAGGATTGTGCCCGTCGTCCTCGCAGAAGTGTTGCGAACCGGCGCGGCCTCCCGCTCTCCCCACCTCCCCGCGAACGCAGAGACGCCGACCCGCGCGGAGTCCGAGCGCACGGCGGAAGTCGAACGGTCCCAGCGCACGGCGGAATCGCTTCCAACCATTTTCCGCTTCGCGGCGTCGAAGAGTGCGCGTCCTTCGTCCTGAAACGCTCGCGCGTCCCTCTCGTAGATCGCTTCATGTTCCCTACACTTTCCATGCGGCCCGTTCGCCGCCTGACGTTCGCCGCGAGTGTCGCGCTCCTCGCCTCGCCGCTCGCCCTCCCCGCCCAGGGGAACACTTCGGTCCATCCGACCCCGCCGCCCGTCGCCGATGCGGTACGTCGGGAGGGGATCGTCACCATCGACGGCAAGCTCGACGATGCCGCGTGGTCGCGCGCCACGCCGATCACCGACTTCCGGCAGTCGCAGCCGAACGACGGCGCGAAGCCGTCGCTGCGCACGGAAGTGCGCATCCTCTTCGACGACGAGGCGCTCTACATTGGCGCGCGGATGGTCGACCCGCAGGGGGCCGCGGCGGTCCGCGCCCCGCTCGCACGGCGCGACCAGCTCCTCGACGCGAACGGGAACAACGGCTCCTTCAACTCGCTCACCACCGACAAGCTCATCGTCGAGCTCGACCCGTATCACAACCACATCGACGACGTCTGGTTCGAGGTGAACCCGGCGGGGGTGCGCGGCGACCAGTTCAACGGCGACCCGGCGTGGGATCCGATCTGGGAGGCCGCGTCGCAGATCGACGCGCAAGGATGGACGGCGGAGATGCGCATCCCCTACTCGCAGCTACGCTTCTCGCGCGACACCGCGCAGACCTGGGGGATGCAGATCTGGCGCTACGCCGACCGCATCAACGAGCAGGACATGTGGTCGTATCGCGCGCGGAACGAGAGCGGCGGCCCCGCATTCTGGGGACATCTGCAGGGGATCACGATCGCCAACCGGCCGCGCCAGCTCGAGGTGCTGCCCTACGTCGTCTCGCGCGGGCAGTTCCGGTATGCGGCGCCCAGCGATCCGTACCACACGAAGAGCGACATGGGGCTCAACGCCGGCGCGGACATCAAGTATCTGCTGACCTCGAACCTCACCCTCGACGCGACCATCAATCCCGACTTCGGGCAGGTCGAGGTCGATCCGGCGTCGCTCAACCTCTCCGCCTTCGAGACCTACTATGACGAGAAGCGGCCCTTCTTCGTCGCCGGCCAGAACGCGTTCAGCTTCGGCGGGATGAGCTGCTTCTTCTGCGACAACGTCTCGGGGCTCGGTGTCTTCTACACGCGGCGCATCGGACGTCCTCCGCAGCTCAACGACTACGTGCGCGGTCAGGCCGGGAACGACGGCTTCGCCGATACCCCGGACAACGCGACCATCCTCGGCGCGGCGAAGATCACCGGCCGCACGAACAGCGGCTTCACCGTCGGGCTGCTCGACGCGGTCACCAATCGCGAGACCGCGCACTACGTCACCACGGCCGGCGGGCCCGAGCTCTCGCAGCAGGTCGAGCCGCTCACCAACTACTTCGTCGGCCGGGTGAAGAAGGAGTTTCGCCAGGGCGCCACGACCGTCGGCACCATCGTGACGTCGACGACGCGCTCGCTCGACGACTCGGTGAGCACGAACCTCCTGCGCCGTCAGGCGACCGCCGTCGGCCTCGACTGGAGCCACGCGTGGAACCACCGCACCTATCGCTGGCGCGGGAACGCGGTCGTCTCCGACGTCCGCGGCTCGACGGAGTCGATCGACCTCACGCAGCGGTCGAGCGCGCACTACTTCCAGCGCCCCGACCGGCGCGTGACGAGCGACGGGCTCTTCGACGTCGCGTACGATCCCAACGCGACGTCGCTGCAGGGCTACGGGTTCTACACGCGCCTCGCGAAGGAGAACGGCGACTGGCTGTGGGAGACCGCGCAGAACTGGCGCAGCCCGGGCTTCGAGACGAACGACCTCTCCTTCCTCGACCGCGCCGACTACAAGTGGATGAACGCGAACGTCGGACGGCAGTGGGTGAAGCCGCGCCGCTGGTACCGCAACATCTTCACGACCGTCGGCTTCCAGCAGGAGTTCAACTACGACGGGCTGCGCAGCAACGAGGATGCGCACGCGTACTACGGGATGGAGTTCCCGAACTACTGGAACCTCCGCACCTTCTACATCCGCTACTTCGCCAACGACGACGCGAGCCTGACGCGCGGCGGGCCGGCGGTGAAGCGGACCGGCTACGACTTCGGGCACTTCCAGGTCTCGACCGACGCCCGGCGGCGCGCGGTGTTCGACGTGACGCTCCAGGGGACGCGCGGGATCGACGCGCCGACGCGCAGCTTCACCTTCTCGCCGGGGATGGCGCTCAAGCCGGCGGCCAACATCTTCGTCGAGCTCTCGCCGGCCTACGACGACTCGGAGAGCGACGCGCAGTACGTGACGACCGCCGCCGACCCGAGCGCGACGCTCTTCAACGGCAACCGCTACGTCTTCGGCTTCATCAGGACGAAGACCGTGGTCCTCGAGACGCGGGTGAACTGGACCTTCCGTCCGGACATCACGCTCCAGCTCTACGCGCAGCCCTTCGTCGCCACCGGCGACTACAGCAGCTTCCGCGAGTTCGCCGCGCCGCGCACCGCGAGAAAGCTCGTCTACGGGCAGGACATCGGAACCATTTGCGAGAAGCGTGATGCGACGGGCGCCGTCACCGGCTACGGCGTCAATCCCGGGCTCGCGGGGATCGACTGCAGCAAGTGGGACCCCAGCCGCGCCGGGGCATTCCCGATCCAGTTCGACAACCCGGACTTCACCTATCGCTCGCTGCGCGGCACCGCGGTGCTCCGCTGGGAGTACCGCCCGGGCTCGACGATGTTCTTCGTCTGGACGCAGCAGCGCTCCGGCGTCGATCCCTTCGGCGACTTCCAGTTCCACCGCGACTATTCCGGGCTCTTCCACGACCGCCCGGACAACGTCTTCCTCGTCAAGGCGACGTACTGGATCGGGCGGTGACGAGAGCACGGCTACGCTCTTCCAACTGCAGGGGCTTCGTAGGGTAACTGCAACCGCATCGAGGAGTGCCCGAGCCGGGGAGGCCGGGGAGAACAGCTTCGGGGAGATGTCGCTCGTGGAACGGCGTGCTCCAGCGGTTCTCCCCGAGCTCCCCGGCCTCGGCGTACCGATGCGTGGTTGCAGTTACCCTATCAAAGCCCTGGCTGTTGCCGAGCCGACGGTTGCCGAGCCGACGGTTGCAGAGCCGCCGTTGCCGAGCCGCGCGCAGAATTGTGCCGCCTCCCCTCCCTTGCTGCCCGCCGCCTTACGCGACACAATCGAGCATGGTCTGATCGTCGCCGCTCTCCCGTCAGCCGGAGGTCCCATGCGTTCGATGCTCCTCGCCGCCTCTCTCGTCGCGCTCGCGACCTGCGGTCCCACGACCTCCATGCCGACTCCGGTCGCGGTGCCGAATCCATTGATCGGGACGTGGGAGCTCGTCTCGGCGAAGGAGATGATCGGCGATTCGGTGGTCTACGACATGAAGGCCCCGCAGCTCCGCTCGATCAAGGTCATCAACGCGACGCACTTCTCCTACCTGACGCTCGGCGCGAACGGGGAGTTCGTCCGCGCCGCGGCGGGCCACTACACGGCGTCGAACGGTCTCTACACCGAGCAGATCGAATACAGCTCCGGCCGGCGGCTCGCCGACGCGTATCCGTTCACCTACCGCGTCGAGGGCGACACCTGGTATCACCGCAGCATCGCCGGCACGCGCGAGACCTTCGACGAGGTGTGGCGGAGGGTGAAGTAGGGGGTCGGGGGTCGGGGGTCAGCGATCAGGGGCCAGGGGTCAGGAACGGCGGTAACCGCGGTCGACGCCGTTCCTTCCGCCTGGCTCCTGACCCCTGCCGGCTCGGCTATCTTTTCCGCCATGCGCATCATCGGCGGTCGTCTCGCGGGGCGCGATCTCGTCTCGCCTAACGATTTTCGCGTCCGGCCGACCGCCGAGCATGTGCGCGCCGCGCTGCTCGACATGCTGGCGCCCGATCTTCCCGGCGCCCGCGTGCTCGACCTCTTCGCCGGCACCGGGGCCCTCGGCATCGAGGCGCTCTCCCGCGGCGCGCGCAGCGCCGACTTCGTCGAGACGCGGCCGGCGAGCCTCCACGCGCTCAAGGCGAACGTCGTCGCCCTGCGCGTGCGCGAGCGCACGCGGATCTTCAAGCGCGATGCCCTCCCCTTCGCGGCCGCGTTGGGCGAGGGAAGCTACGATCTCGCCTTCGTCGACCCGCCGTACGGCTCGCGGATGCTCGACCGCGTGATCGAGAGCTGGCTGGGGACGAAGTTCGCGCGGCTGCTCGTCGCCGAGCACGCCGCGGAGCACGCGCTCCCGCCGGGCGGCGAGCGGCGCGACTTCGAGCAGACGGCGGTCACGATCTACCGCGCCTGACGCGCGACGCTAGCGCGTCTCGCGCCGGTACACGTTCGGGGCGACGCTTCGCGCGCGATGCGTGCGGAGATCGAGGCTCTCGGCGTGGCCGAGGAGGAAGTGTCCGCCCGGCGCGAGGTGCCGGAGCAGACGCTCGACCACGGCCCGGCGGCCTTCCGGAGTGAAGTAGATGAGCACATTCCGGCAGAGGACGAGGTCGAAGGGCGCGCCGGCGGGATACGGATCCTCGACGAGATTCAACCGCTCGTAGGTGATCGCGGCGCGGACCTCCGGACCGGCCCGCATGGAGCCGGTCTGCGGGCCGGTACCCCGCAGCATGAATCGCTTCAGCAGGTGGGGCGGGATCTGCCGCGCGCGCTCGATCGGCCACGTCGCCGACGCGGCCTGCGCGAGCGCGCGGGTCGAGAGATCCGTGGCGACTATCTCCACCCGCCACCCGTCGTCCGCGGGGAGCGCATCGAGGAGGGCCATCGCGAGCGAGACGGGCTCCTGCCCCGTCGAGCATCCCGCGCTCCAGACGCGCACGTGCCGGCCGCGCAGCCCCGCCTCCGCATCCTCGCGCCAGGAGGGGACGAGGCGGTGCTGCAGGAACTCGAACTGCGCGGGCTCGCGGAAGAACGAGGTCTCGTTCGTCGCGATCATGTCGAGCAGGCGGACGAGCTCGGCCCCGCTCGCATCGCCGATCACGCGCTCGTAGTACGCGTCGAACGAGGAGAGGCCGAGCTCGCGGACGCGCCGGCTCAGCCGCCCGACGACGAGCGGCCGCTTCGCGTCGCCGAGCGAGATCCCCGCGCGCTCGAGCAGCAGCGCCCGCAGGCGCGCGAAGGTCGAGCCATGCAGCTCGAGCACCCGCGGCGCGGCCGGGTGCGAGGGGGCGGTCATCGGTTCCTAACCGGCCGTCGTGTCGGCGTCCGTGGGCGTGCCCGTGTCGTCGCCGGTGTCCGCGTCGCGCTCCGTCCGCTCCGCCGGTGGCTCCTCCTCCTCCGGGACCTCGGCCGTCACGGCATCCTGCGCCGCCGCCAGCGCGTCGAGCGCGGCGGGGGCGAGCACGCGCTCGAGATCGAGGATGATCACGAACTTCTTTCCGGCCTGCCCCATCGCGCTCACGAACTCGGACCGCGCGCGCGTCCCGAACGGCGGCGGCGGCTCGAGCTGCTCCGGCCGGAACTCCAGCACCTGGCTCACCGCGTCGGCGAGCACGCCCATGACGAGCGGCTCGCCGTCGAGCATCACCTCGGCGATGACGACGCAGCTGCGGCGCGTGATGGCGCTCTCGGGGAGACCGAAGCGCACCGCGAGATCGATCACCGGGATGACGCGCCCGCGGAGATTGATCACGCCGCGCACGCCGACCGGCGCCGACGGCACCCGCGTGAAGACGTCGAGCTCGACGATCTCCTTCACGCGGAGGATGTTCACCCCGTACTCCTCGCCGGCGAGGAAGAAGCTGAGGTACTGCGACTGGGCGCCGGCGCTCGTATCGCCGGGCGCGACGATGGAAGTGGTTGTCATGCGCCGCGGCTCAGAAGCGCGTGAAGTCGCGGTCGTTCGCCGGCGTCGCGCCGGGCGTGCGCCCGTTCCCGTTCGCGCGCGCGGCGGTGCGCGGGCGGAGGCCCGTGTGCACGACGCTGCTCGCCGGGTGGTACGCGCCGACCCCGCTCGGGATCGGGCGTCCGCGGACGCGGGACGTCGTGTCGCCGCCGCGGAAGAAGTCCATCAGCTGCTGCAGCGACTCCGCCTGCGCGGCCATCTCTTCCGCCGTCGACGCCAGCTCTTCCGCGGCCGACGCGTTGCTCTGCGTCACCTGGTCCACGGTCGACATCGCGCGGTTGATCTGCTGGACGCCCACCGACTGTTCGGCCGACGCCGCCGCGACCTCCTGGACGAGCTGCGCTGTCTTCCGGATCGCCGGCACGAGCTCGCCGAGGAGCGACCCCGAGTGCTCGGCGACGCGGACGCTGCCGGAGGCGAGACCGCTGATCTCGTTCGCCGCGGCCTGGCTGCGCTCGGCGAGCTTGCGCACCTCGGTGGCGACGACGGCGAAGCCCTTGCCGTGCTCACCGGCCCGCGCGGCCTCGATCGCCGCGTTGAGCGCGAGCAGGTTCGTCTGATAGGCGATGTCCTCGATGATCGTGATCTTCTCGGCGATCGTCTTCATCGCGTCCACCGTCTCGGTCACGGCACGGCCGCTGTCCTCGGCGTCGCGCGCGCCCTTGAGCGCCATCTGCTCCATGGAGCGGCTGTTGTCGGCGTTCTG
Source organism: Gemmatimonadaceae bacterium (assembly GCA_013361935.1). Classification (GTDB taxonomy): domain Bacteria; phylum Gemmatimonadota; class Gemmatimonadetes; order Gemmatimonadales; family Gemmatimonadaceae; genus JABFXC01. The sequence continues at coordinate 2,978 of JABFXC010000050.1, read as the reverse complement.
GACGACCGAGGTGTTCATCCCTTCGAGGCTCGACGTCGTCTCCTCGACGGACGCCGCCTGCTCGCTCGTGCCCTGCGACAGCGCCTGCGACGACGCCGAGATCTGCGTCGCGGCGGAGGAGAGCTGCGCCGCGCCGGCGCGCACCTCGCCGATGATGCGCTCCATCTCGTCGGCGAAGGTGTTGAAGTGCTCGGCCATCTCGCCAAGCTCGTCGCGCGACCGCACCTCGAGCCGGCGCGTGAGATCGCCCGCCGCCATCGCCTTCAGGTGCTCCGACGCGGCGCGCACCGGCTCGGCGAGCCCGCGCGCGACGATCACCGCGAGGACGAGCCCGATGCCGATGAGCAGCGCGAGCAGCACGTACGTGACGGTCTGCGCCTGCCGGTAGACCGACGTCGCCGAAGCGAGCGCCTCGTTCTTCGTCTTCTCCGCCTGCTGCTCCATGTCCGCGATCAGCGCCTCCTGCTGCGTCCGTACGCGCAGGTAGTCGCCGGCGTAGAGCTGGCGCGCCTCGGTGATCTTCCCCGCCGCGGTGAGCGCCGCGATCTCGTCCTCGACGCGATTGAGGGTCGACGCGTCGAGATCCGCCGCCTGCTGCAGCTTGTGCGTGATCACCGGGTCGTCGGTGAGCTTGCCGATCTGCTCGACGTCGCGTGACAGCTCGTTGTCCGCGTCGATCTTGCGCTGGCGCTCGAGCTGGTTCGTCGGATCGAGCAGGAAGCCACGCATCGCGTCGCTCATCTGCAGCATGTCGTAGCGGATCTCGAGGCTCTTGTGCGCGACCAGGTCGTCGCTCTCGACGACGTCGCGGAGCTGGTCGACGCTGCGCGAGAGCACGGTGAGGATGCCGACGGAGACCGCCGAGCCGAGGATGAGGATGCCAACGAAGCCGAGCGTCAGCTTCGTGCGGATGGTGAGCTTCATGGGAGGAGAATGGTGAGGAATGGCGCGGCCGGACGGCGCGCGTCGATCACTGCGGGATCAGAAGGGGTGCTCGATGCTGAAGTACAGGAAGACCGACCTGCTGCCGTCGCCGGGCTCGATGCCTAACGGCACGGCGATGCCGGGAACGATCTGCGTGCCGTTGGCGAGGTCGTACGACCAGCGAAGGCCTGGCGCGAGCAGGAACTGCGACTCGCGGCTCGTCGACGTTCCGTCGAGCGTCTCGACGCTCGCCCACGATGCCTCGAGCATCGCGTTGACGCGATGGGTGAGCAGCCAGATCGCGCTTCCGCCGGCGTTCCAGCTCGTCGTGCGCGCCCGCTGGCTCGCCAGACGCGCGCGCGGCGTCACCGTGGCGCCGGCGTTGAAGTGCGTCACGAGCGTGCGCGAGAGCTCGACGCTCACGGGCAAGTTGGCCTGGAGGCCGGTGCCCCCGGCGCCGGTCCCGATGTCGGCGTCGCCCGTCGGCAGGAGCACCGTGAGGCGTGGCGCGATCGCGACGCGCTCCGCGTGCATCCCGCGCAGCTGATAGCGGTAGTTGACCGCGACGTCGCCGATCCCGCGCGCCGGCTTCGCCCCCTCGCTCTGCACGACGGGAATCGTGTAGCTGAGCTGGTGGCGCTGGCCGGGAGCGGGCCATTCCTCGGTGAGGGTGTAGGCCCACGCGCGCCCGGTGGTCGGATGCGCGAAGGTGTTGATGTGCTGGACGACGCCGCGCTCCTGGTTGTACGCCTCCTCGATGAGGAAGCTGTTGTCCTGGATGGCCGTCTCGCGCGCGGTGCTGTCCTGCGCCGCGCCCGCGCGTGGCAGCAGGGCCGTCGCGACCAGCGCGGTGGCGAGCGCGAGGCGCGCGCGGATGCTCGAGTGGATCTTCATGCGGATTGGAGGGAAGGCGCCGCCCGCCGCGCGGCGCGGGTCTCGCCGAGGATGGCGGGCACGTCGAGGATCAGCGCGACGCGTCCGTCACCGACGATGGTCGAGCCCGAGATCCCGGGAAGTCCGGCGAACAGCCGGCCGAGCGGCTTGAGCACCGCCTGCCGCTCGCCCTGAAGCCCATCGACGACGAACCCCGCCTGGCCGATCGCGTCGCGCACGACGACGACGCTCTCGCGCCCGGCTGCCTGCCCCGCGCAGCCGAAGCGCGCGCGGAGCCGCAGATACGGAAGCGACTCCCCGCGCAGGCTGAGTATCCCCGTCGCCTCGTTGCGCGCGGACTCGTCGGCGGGGAGCTCGACGCATTCGGTCACCGAGTCGAGCGGGACGACATACGTGTCCCCGCCGACGTCGACGGCGAGGCCGTCGATGATCGCGAGGGTGAGCGGAAGGCGGATGGTCGCGACCGCGCCGCGCCCGCGCTCGCTCGCGAGCGTCACGGTGCCGCGGAGCGACTCGATGTCGCGACGAACGATGTCCATCCCGACGCCGCGGCCGGAGATCTCGCTCACCGACTCCGCGGTGGAGAAGCCCGGGCGGAAGACGAGCTCGTGCAGCTCGCGCTCCGTCATCGTCTCGGCGCCGGGGATGCGCATCGCGCGCGCGCGGGCGAGGACACGAGCCGTGTCCAGCCCCGCGCCGTCGTCCGCGACCTCGATCACGACGCTCCCGCCCTCGTGCCGGGCGCGCAGCGTCACCGTTCCGCACGGATCCTTCCCCGCGGCGGCGCGCTGCGCGGGATACTCGATCCCGTGGTCGGTCGCGTTGCGGACCATGTGCGTCAGCGGATCGCGGATCCGATCGACGATAGACGCGTCGACGTGCACGTCGTCCCCCTCGGTGACCAGGCGTACGACCTTCCCCTGGAGCGCGGAGATGTCGCGAACCGTTCGGAGGTGCTGGCGAAAGGCGAGCCCCAGAGGCACGAGACGCATCTGCATCACCTGCTCCTGAAGGCCGACGAGCAGCCGGTCGAGCTCCTCGGCGGCGACGCGGCCGCGATCGCTCGCGCCACCGCGCTGCGCCGCGAGCACTCCGAGCAGGCGGCCGCGGGCGACGGCGATCTCACCGGTGAGGTCGAGCAGCGAGTCGAGGCGCTCCAT
>JABFXC010000055.1 GCA_013361935.1 Gemmatimonadaceae bacterium | reverse complement strand
CGATGCTCGCTTCGCTCGCAATTATTGAGACGCGCTCGCAGCTTAGCGGGGGCGTTAGCCGGACAACGCAATGTGTCGCACCCCTGCGGTCGCGCGTCTTCGAAGCATGCGATGCATCGCCATGGTGTGTCTTCTGGCCCTCGGTGTCGCGAGCTGCGGAAGGCGGCAGCCCGCCTCTCACCTCGCTTTGCACGAGGCTTGTGCGCCGGGGCAAGGCGCCGCGGCCGACTTCCGTGACTGGATCGCGCGCATCGTGACGAGCGCCGACAGCGAAGACGTAGCACAACAGACTAGCCTCCAGCTCGAGCCGGTCGGCAGTACGCGCGCTGTCGCCTTCGAAAGGGATCCCCAGCGGTGCGCTGAGGCGGCGGTGGCTGTGGCGCGTGCGGCGAACGCTGCGTCGACGTCCCCGACACCCGTGTACCTGCTTCGCGTTGGGCGCACGCGATACGTGGCGTGGAGCTACGTGCGGGCCGGCGAGTTCTTCGTCTACTATGTCTTCGATCGCCAGCTCAAGCTGCTAACGTCCTTCGTGACGTAGAGGGAGTAGATTGCCCCTGCCGGCTAACGTGGCGCTGAAGCTGACAAGGGCACTTTCGGAGGCGCCCTACGGGCGCAATTATGAGACGCCCTTGCAGCTTAGCGGGGGCGTTAGCCTGCGATGAAGCACCAGTGCCCAGTGGAGAGTTGCGTCGATGGCGCTCGACAACGCCCTGCCGACGGATCCCGAATCGGAGGCCTGCTACCCGGACCTCGTTGAATGCGTCCGGAGTGAGCTCCAGGCGCGTATCGCGTTCGGCGACGATCCCACGACGTCTGAGGGTCAGCAAGTCCTTGCCGAATTGGTCGCCGATGTCGTGCTCGATCAGTTCGTGCTGCGCCCGAGGAGCGCATCGCGCTACCGGCGCTGAGCTCTGAGGGCTACACAGGTGGGGTTCTCACCCCCGCAGGCTAACGTGGCGCTGAAGCTGACAAGGCATCGCTATTGATGGCTCGCGCTTCGCGCTCGCATTATGAGAATGCCTTGCAGCTGAACGCGGGCGTTAGACGGCCATACGCATTGTGGTGGGGTCCGAGTTCGTGACGTTCCCGCGCGTCTACTGCGACTTCAATGATCGGCTCGGTGATCTGACGTACGGGCTTCGAGTCCTGGGATCACGTGCCGATCTGGCCCGGCTCGCCGAGCCGGTGCAGCTCGGCATGCGACTGACGCTCTACGATTACGATGGCTTCGATGATGGGAGTCCCGCGTGGATGCTCGCGGACGGTGTCGTCGTTCGGCTGCCCTCGGGGGATCTGGCCGCGGAGGTCGATCCTGAGTCGTTTCGGTGGGAGCCGCGCTCCGAGTGAAGCCGTACGGGCGGCCGTCTAACGTGGCGCCGAAGCTGACGAGCGCCATTTCGGATGCTCGCTTCGCTCGCAATTATGAGAAAGCCCCGCAGCTTGGCGCAGGCGTCAGCCGGATGCGCCGCGCATCAAGGACAGTGGAGTTGCCGTGACTGAGCGTCGTGGCGGGTGGGTCGTGATAGCGCACTATGCGGCCGGGTACGAGGCCGATCTGGCCGTCGCGCGACTCGATGCCGCCGGCATCGACGCCGTGCGCCGCGGGAACGATACCGTGGGCCTCTTCGGGCCGGGGTTCGAAGGGCCGACCGCGCGTGGGGTCGATGTGCTGGTGGCCGCGGCCGATGCCGCCGACGCGCGCGACGTGTTGGCCGATGTGCCCGGCACCGGCTAACCTCACGCTTAAACTGACGAGCGTGGCTGTGATGTGCTCGCTGCGCTCGCATTCTTGACACGCCCGCAACTCAGCCGGGATGTCAGCCCACGCCGGCCTGCACGGATGAGCACATGCTCCTCTTTGAGATGTCGATCGGACCGACAGTCCTGTCTGCAGCCGGGCTCACGGCACTGTGGGGCGGGTTCGAACTTCGGGATCGTGCACGCCGCATGACGGCGTGGCCGAGTGTGCGTGGCCGGGTCACTGGCAGCAGCTTGGTGGCTGATCGCATTCCGATGGAAGACGGATCCCGCGCCTACCATCCCCAGGTCAGCTACGAGTACGTCGTCGCGGGGCGAGAGTACCGCGGGGAGCGGCGGTCACTCATCAACGTCGGTGGCAGCGGCCTGGCCCGCGGCGTGGCGCAGCGCGTGCTCGCGCGATATCCGTTGGGGTCGGAAGTCGTTGTGTTCTACGATCCGCAGGATCCGAGTGCGGCCATCCTCGAGCGTCCGGATCCCGTGGCCGGACCGACCGCCCTCTTCGCACTTGGCGTGGCTCTGCTGGTCGCTGGTCCTCTGTGGATGTGGTGGGCCGCGGTGTAGGATCGCGACCCGCGGTCCAACGTGGCGCTGGAGCTGACGGGGCTTCGCTACTCGGCTTCGCTACTGTACGCGGCGGCTCCGCCGCCGCGTCGTCCGCCCCTGAGCCGAGCGGCTCCCGACCAGCGGTCCAACGTAGCGCTGAAGGTGAGGAGCGTGCGCTATTGATGCTCGCGCTCCGCGCTCGCATTATCAGTATGAGGAGCCCTCGAAGCTCAGCGGAGGGCGCCAGACAGGCACGACCTACTCATGGCATTCAAAGTCGAACTTCGGAGTGGGGCGCCACCAGAGCAGGTGCTCGCCGCCATCCGCGAGCATCTGCGGGAGTGGCGCGAGTCCGTCATCCCGCGCGATGTGTGGCGCGACGGAGTGCTACAGGTCGTTGGCACCGTCGAACCACCGCGGTTCCGCATGCGATTCGACCGGCGGTGGTATCGTGGTAAGGGTGGAGATCCGCTTGCGCTCGAAGGCGTCGTCGTTCCAGACGGCACCGGAGGCAGTCGGATCACGGCACGGTGTGGCGAGCCGGGATATGCAGTGTGGATCGCGAGCATCTTCGGCCTGCTGCTCGTTTGGGATCTCATCAGCAGTGGTAGCCTTTCGTGGACCCTCGTGCTCGCGGCGGTGGTCTTCCTCGCGATTGGGGCGTTCAATGACAGACGCGTTTCTCGCGACGATCGAGATGCCCGGTATCTGGTCGAGCGCCTCGAGCAGGCGGTGACGAGCGTGGATTCGAAAACCGCCGCGCCGCCCGTGAAGAGCCTGAACCATTCATCAGGTAGCTGATCCTGGTCGGGCCTCGCAGCTTGGCTGGGCGTCAGGTGGCAACCAGGATCGCGAATGTCCGCTCTGATCGTGCTGGGAATATCACTGGGCGTCGGGCTTCCATTCTTCTGGGTGGCCTCTCGCCGTTTCGCGCGACGTCGCAAAAGCGACGGCGAATGGGATGACGACGGCCCGCTGCATCCCACGCCCCCTCCACGCAATTCGAAGGGGAATCTCTTTGGCAGCGGCTTGGCCTACGATCTCCAGCACGGCTTGGATCGCGATGAGGATTGGCCGGATGGGCGCAAACCGGGCAGCTTCGAGCCGCCTGCCACCTGACGATCGCTGGAGCTGATGGGCGATGTGCTGAAGCTCGATTCGCTCGTTTCTGTTCGACGCACCCCCAACCTGGCTCTCGGCGTCAGCCTGCCACCAGCATCTTCGCCATGTCTCATGTATTGATGCTCGCCGTCCTCGAAGTGATGGATAAGGAGCCAGGCGTGATCGCCTTCTGGGTGAGCGCGGGAGTTCTCGGGATCATCGGATATCTCCTGGCACGCCGCCGCTGGTGGTGGGCACTGCCAGTGCTGATTCTCCTGGCGGTGTCTTCCGCCGCCGCGTGGGGCGAATGGACGGATTCCCAGGTGGGTCCCGCGATAGCGCTGGAAGCGGGGCGTTTCTACGGGTCTCATCTGCTTGCGTCGACGATCCTCGCCGCCGGGCTGACGATTGCGGGGATGGCGTGGCCGAAGCGAGCAGCCTAACGCTCGCTGAAGCCGACAAGGCGCCAGCCGCCCACACTCCCGGGTCCGCATGCCGCAATGGTCTCGCGACGAGAACCTCGCTCGCCAGAAGTATCCCGACGAACGTTGGCATGCGCGGTGCTCTCGGGCGCATGCGACAGAGCTGCTCGCCTATGATCATCACGTCGTCTGGATCGGCGGGCGCGCGGCGCTGCTCCGTACCTATCAGTGGGCCGCCGAACCCGTCGACGCCTGGCCTGACGAATTGCCGCTCGAGGTGAGCTTTACCTACGCTTCGGGGCACCCCACGGCGCCCGACCACATCCGGCGGCTCGTCGCTTCGCTCGAGTTCACACCGGTTGAGGGCGCGACGGGGCGTGGTAGTCGAGGGCCCGACGATTAGCGGGACCATTGGCCCGTCGTGGCGCCAGGCGGTGGTCACGTGCGAGAACGCGGGCGACACGTCGCTCCCGGCGGTGGCCGATGCTGACAAGGCGTCTCGCCGTCAGGCGAGCAGCGGCCCCTTGCCCGAATGAATCCGTCGAGACCCGGGCGCAGGCGATGGGCTCGAGGAGAGTCGGGCGAGATCGCCTGGCTCGGCGAGGACGAGGGCTGCGCTTCCACATCATGAGAAAGCGCCGCAGCTTAGCTGAGGCGTTCACCCGCTACGAGGTCCCGATGCACCGTCAGCAACCGTGGCTGTCGCCCCTGCTGTTTGCGATCTTCGCCAGCCTTGCATGGGCAGCGACGCAGGTTTCGCCGAACGCGCCGGGGGCATCGGTGCTCGCACCGGCGGTGTGCCTGCCCGGGCTACTCGCTCTGTTCCTGCTCAGCGGTGGCAACGTGCACGACGGCGCGGGCATCAGCCCCGCCGCGGGGCTGGTGATCATTGTCGTCATGTCCGCGAGCACCTATACGCTCCTCGCGATCGGCGTCCGCCGTCTGGCACAGACAATCCGGCGCCGGCTTCAGGCAGCGGCAGGCTGACGTCGCGACTGTCCGATTGCCGCCGGGACGCTGGCTCGGCTGGCGCGGCTACGGCGCGGAGTGTTGAATGGCAACGCGGTCCTAAGGCGAGGTCGAGAAGATGGCGCACCGTTTCGCGGTCGGAGACTGTGTCCGCGTGCCCGATGGGCGCGTGGGGCGCGTGCGTGCCGTGGAGACGGGCAAGTACCGGGTCCGCGTCCAGCGGCGGACGAGCAAGACGCACCAGTTTCTGCTGCTGCGCGCCGGGGAGCTGTCGCGCGTCGAGTGCCCGCGCGGCTGGATGAGCCCCGATGGGTATCGCCGCTATCTCAAGCCGACGCTGGCCAAGCAGCGCGCGCGTGAGCGGACCCGAAAGAAGCGCGGGCGGTGAGCTCGCTGCAGGCGCCGGACCGGCCGATCGGGGGCATGCGCGCGCGAGGGGGGGCGCCTGGAGTGGCGCCGAAGCCGACGGGACTTCATTATGGAGTCGCGGCCGCCTTTGGCGCCGCGCATGAGAGTCCTCGCTGCGCAGCGGCGTGTGCGGCGGACCACCACTTTCCCGGAGACCCCATGGGACTGCAACCCTCGCGGCCTGCCTTCCTCGTCGCCGGCGCCATCGTGTTTCTCGCGCTCCCGTTCCTCTGGGGCAGCGTCAGTCACGAGCCGCTGAGTCTGCGACTGGTGGGCCTCGGCATCGCCATGGCGGTAGTCTTTCTGGCTCTCGCGGCACAGTACCGCCGCCAGCGGCGCGCGCAGGCCGATGGCTCGCCGGCCGCCTAACGTATCCGCAGACGGACTCGAATGAAGAGAACCTTCATGGATCGTCGCAGCCTCCTGTCGAGCGTCGTGATGGTCGCGACCATGGCAGCCTGTCACGGGCAGCGGAGCACGGTCAGCGTCGTCGAGCCCGTCGTCGTCGCCCCGGCGGTCGGAGAGCTGTCGCCGGCAGCGACTGCCGCGATCGCGCCACGCGTCGCGCGCCTGCAGCTCGTCCCCGATTCGATCGTCCTCGCGCCGGGCGACGTTTACAGCTACGGCGACCTCCAGGTCGTCGCGCTCGATTCGGCCGGGACCGCGTTGGGTCGCCTGCGCGTCTACGACGCCGGGATGGAGCCTGGGGCCGCGGCGATGATCGGTGAACGCCGGCTGCAGGGCGTGCACCCGGGCACGAGTGAGCTGACGGTTCGATTCCCGCGGGCGCTGTGGAATGGCGGCGGAGATCCGCCACCGCCCGTCCACCTGCACGTGACGGTGCGTCTCCCGACGGCCGGGTGAGCCGCCTGACGCGGCGCCGAAGCTGACGACATCTCGAGCACACCGGGCGGGGCGTCGGCGTCGGATTCTTCGCTGCTCGTACGAACCATCATCGAGGTAGGCCGCGATGTGCCGCAACATAAGAACTCTCGCTCACTTCGAGCCGCCGGCATCGGAGGACGAAGTGCGAGCCTCGGCGCTCCAGTTCGTCCGCAAGCTGAGCGGCACCACGCGACCATCGCGGGCGAACGAGGCGGCCTTCAACCAGGCGGTCGACGAAGTCGCGGCGGCGGCGAGCCGCATGCTCGAGTCGTTCGAGAGCGCCGCCCCGCCGCGCAACCGCGAGGTGGAGCGCCGGAAGGCGCAAGCACGGACGCAGCGGCGGTTCGGCCACGTCGCGCGCGATGTATGACGTAGCGCTCGAGCCGCCGTGCCGATCTCGCCCTACATCCGACAGCTTCGCGCGCGCGTCGGCCACAGCCGGCTCCTGCTGCCATCGGTCAGCGTGCACCTGTTCGACACCGACGATCGCTTGCTCCTCGTGCGCCAGCAGGACGACGATATGTGGTCGACGCCTGGGGGGCTGGTCGAGCCCGACGAACATCCCGCCGACGCCGCGGTCCGCGAGGCGTGGGAGGAGACCGGGCTGCTCGTTCGTCCGGAGTGCCTCCTCGGCGTGTACGGGGGACCGGAGTGCGTCGTTCGATACGCTAACGGCGACGAAGTGCAGTATGTCCTCACCGCGATCGGCGCCGCGGTGATCGGCGGAGCTCCGCGGCCGGACGGCGAGGAGACGAACGCGGTGCGATACTGGTCGCACGCGGAGGCGCGGGATCTCGCGCTCGCGTCGTGGCTGCGCGCGCATCTGACGCTCGTCTATGCCGGACGCTCCGGCGCGGCGTTCACGAGTCCGACGTGGCGACCGCCGGCCGAGTAGATCGCGCGCGCCTGACGCGCCGCCTGCATGCAGCGACCGCCGCGATCGCGCTCGCGGTGGCCGTCAGCTGTTCGCGGGACGATGCGGCCGGCGACAGGCAGGCGAGCGGCGCATCGCAGACCGCGACGACCGTCGGCGCGGCGGCGTGCGGCGATCCGAGCCTATGGAACGTGAGCGACAGCGCGATCGGACCGATTCGGATCGGTGCGCCCGCCGACAGCGTGCTGCATGTATGTCCCGGGACGCGCGATAGCACGGTTGACTACCGGAACATGGAGACCGCCGACACGGCACGAATGCTCTTCGTTCCCGTTGGCGCGCGCGATACGGTGCGCGTCACGATCGAACCGTACGAGCAGCGGGTGGGGGCCATCGCGGTGCGGAGCGGCCCGTTCCGAACCGCCGACTCCCTGGGAATCGGCACTCCGATCACGCGGTGGCGAGGCATCGCCGGCGTCCGCGTGCTCTATGGGGACCACTCCGACGACGGTGCAATGGTGGTCCCGCACCACTGCGGACTCATCTTCGCGATATCGGGGGGCGACGTTCCACCCGCAGACCGTACCGCGGACGCGAAAACGCTCGTCGGATGGCCGGATACCGTGCGCATCACGGAGATCATCGTCGGCCCCTGCTCGCGGGAGTGATGGGCGAGCCGACACTCCACCCATTACCCCGCGGACCGGTCCAGCTACTTCTTCATCGCGAGCACGTGCGCCACGAGCTGGTCGACCGCGATCTCGGTGCCCTGGTAGAAGCCCGACGACTTGTTCTCCGCGAGATCTGCCTCGTTCCGGTGCAGCGCCGTGAAGACGTAGCGCGTTCCGGTTCCCTCGCTCTCCATCGTCATGACGGCGGTGATCGGGATGTCGTCGAAGACGGCCGGGCGGTAGCCGGGGAAGAGCATCGACGTCCAGACGAGCCGCTTCATCGGCACCGCCTCGAGGACGCAGCCGAGGTTCGGAACCTCGCGTCCATCGCCGACCACGATGTCGATGCGCAGGATCCCGCCCGGGCGCACGTCCATCTCCGCGCGCGTCACGCGGCCCCACGCCTTGGGCATGTACCACTCCTTGAGATGCTCGGGCTTCGTCAGCGCTTCCCAGACGAGGCGCACGGGCGCGTCGACGAATCGTTCGATGGCGAAGTCCAGCTTCGGATCCAGCGTGATCTCGGTGCTCATGATTCCGACTCCTTCTCCTTGAGTTGTTTGACGTACCGGTCGAACCGATCCATGCGGGCTTCCCAGAGCCTGCGCTGCGCCGCCAGCCAGTCGTCGACGACCTTGAACCGCTCAGGCGCGATCTCGTAGGTGCGCACGCGTCCGTGCTTCTTCGACCGGACCAGGCGGCTCCGCTCGAGCACCGAGAGGTGCTGGACGAACGACGGGAGCTGCATGTCGAACGGCTCCGCCAGCTCGCTCACGGTGGCCGGCCCGGCGGACAGCCGCTCGAGCACCTGCCGCCGGGTCGCGTTGGACAGGGCGTGAAAGACCTCGTCTGTTGCCGCGGACTGAACCACCTCGGGCTCCTCCAGATGCGCGGGTCGTGCGTGCGGACGGACATATTCTACAACCGCTGAATACTTTTGTAAATACCTAAGTATTGATCGGCGCGGAATTCTTGTCGGGAGCGGGTAGCGAGGCGAACTTCATCGCATGCCCCCCGAGCCCGATCAGTCGATGCACCTCCGATTCACCGTCACGCCCGCGATGGTGTACCGCGCCCAGCGGGCGATCCAGCGCCACGTCCGGTGGATCCGGTGGATGGGATACCTCGTCGTGGGCGGGTATCCGCTCGCCATCATCGCGCTCACCCTCGCGTACGGCGGCACGATTCGCGGAGCGATCCGCGCCAACTGGATCTGGATGCTCGCATTCCCGCTGCTCTGGTTCGTCGTGCTGCCGCTGCTGCAGCGCTGGACGGCCGTGCGGACCGTCCGCAGCACGCGCACGCTCCAGGGAGACCACGCGTACACCTTCGCGCCCGATGGCGTGACGGTCGTGACCGCGGTGAGCACTTCCCAGCTGGCGTGGAGCGCGTTCGTCCGCGCCGTCGAGACGCCGGAGTTCGTGCTCCTCTTCCAGAATCACATCACCGCGATGTTCATCCCGAGGACCGCGTTCGATGGCCCCGCCGAGCTGCAGGCATGGCGCGACTTGGTCGCGGCTCGGATCGGCGCGCGCGCCCGGTGGGCCGCCGGCGGTGCGTTCACCTCGGCTGCCTGACGTCGACGTCGGTGCCGCGACCGCGGGGGAGCTCGTGCATCGGCGCTCGCCTGGCGAGAGCGAGCGATCCGGAGGCGCAGAGCGCGGACGCGAGCACGAACGTCGGGGCGATCATCAGCACGTCGCCCATCTCCAACGACGCGGCCCTCGTGAACAGCGCCGAGAGCAGAAGACCGCCCACGGCGCCCCAGGCCGCGAAGCGGGGAAGCGACATCCGATCGAAGCCACGGCGGCGTTCGGCGACCATGAGGATCGCGGCGAAGGTGACGCCGGCGACGAAGCCGAGCACACCGAAGATCAGCGGGAAGGGCGCGTCGGTGTTGAAGCCGAACATCCAGCGCGGGACCCCTCCCACCACGGACCACGCGGCTCCCCAGGCGACGCCCATCCCGATCGCGCCGCGAACACGTCGAAGCCACGGCTGCATGCTCGCCTCCGGTCCATGGGCCACGCCGACGGGTCTGTCAAGTCCTTTGTATAGCAAAGTACATTCGGCGCTGGTGAATCACAAGCGGAGGATGCATTGATCGCGTGCGCGTTCGGTGTGCCGCCCGTCTGACGTGGAAACGCTCTCGCCTCGACCATTCACGAGCGATAGGAGGCTCGATGACGAACGAAGCGCCACCGCTCGCGTTGATGATCCTCTTCCCCTTCGCGTTCATCGCCGTGTGGCTGGGAGTCGGCGCGCTGCTCAGCGAGATCGGCGGGTGGGCGCGCCTGGCTCGGAGGTTCCCCGGCGGGCCACGCCCGGCCGGTCCGCGCGTTCGCGGGCAGGTCGTCGGGATGGGCCCCGTCGGCGAGAACGGCGTCACCAACCTGATCCCGACCGCGGAGGGGCTGTACCTCTACAGCAACCCGCTCTTCCGCTTCCATCGGCCGCCGGTGATGGTGCCGTGGGCGGAGATCCGCGACGAGGGCGAGCGCGGCGTGCTGTGGTGGCGCAGCGTGGGGCTCGATCTGGGCGGGGTCACCCTCCTTCGGGTCCGGGCGAGAGCGATGCCGGCGCTCGCGCCGTATCTGGCCGGCAAGGCCGGCCGTCCCGCGGCGTGACGAATGCGTGTCGAATCCGGCCGCTCTCATTCGATGCGTCGGTGAGTCGGCGCGCGAGCGGAGGACTCGCTTGCCGAGGCGCGTGAGGGGCGATACCCTCACGCATGCGATCTCTTCGCTATTCGATCAACATCACGCTCGACGGGTGCGTCGATCATCGCGCGGGCATCGCGAACGAAACCATCCATCGCCACGCGATCGAGAGCTTCGATCGCGCCGACGCGCTGCTCTTCGGCCGCGTGATCTACGGGATGATGGAAGAGGCATGGAGCGGGCCGGCCGCGCCGGGGGCGAGGCCCGAATGGATGGAGCCCTTCGCCCGGAAGATCGACACGATGAAGAAGTACGTCGTCTCGAGCACGCTCGACCGCGTCGACTGGAATGCGGAACTCGTGCGCGGCGACCTGCGGCAGGCGGTCGAGCGGCTGAAGGCGGAGCCGGGCAGGGGTCTCGTCACCGGCGGAGTGACGCTTCCGCTCGCGCTGGCCGAGCTCGGACTGATCGACGAGTACGAGTTCGTCGTGCATCCGCGGGTGGCCGGCCACGGGCCGACGCTGCTCGCGGGCTTGTCGAAGTACGTGGACCTGACGCTCGTGAGCAGCCGGGAGATCGGGTCGGGGATGGTGGCCATGCGGTACGAACCGAAGCGCGGCTGAGCGTCACGCCCGCGGGACGACATACCATTTCACTGGACAGGTGACGGAGCATGAGCGATCGGCCGCGCGTGGATGGGATCGGCGGCGTGTTCTTCAAGGCGCGCGACCCCGGCGCGCTCGCGGCGTGGTATCGCGAGCATCTCGGCGTTCCGGTCGCGGGGACGGGCACGCACGCGGTGTTCGGTGAGGACGCGACGACGCCCGATGGCGCGGACGGAAGCGCCGTCACGATCTGGTCGACCTTTCCCGCCGACACGTCGTACTTCGGCGGCGGCCCCACGGGGTGGATGATCAACTATCGCGTCCCGGATCTGGACGCGATGCTCGGCCAGCTGCGCGCCGCGGGGGTCTCGGTGTCGGACGAGGTGCAGGACGGCGAGTACGGGCGGTTCGGCTGGGCGACGGACCCTGAAGGAAACCGCTTCGAGCTCTGGCAGCCGCCGAGGGCGGCGGGGGCCCGCCGATGACGCGTGATCTCGCCGAGGTGCTCCCGCGACTCCAGCGCGACGTCGCCGCGACGCTCGGACCGACGTACCGCCAGCTGATCGACGACATCGCGAGCGACGTCCGCGCCCTCGACGTGCCGCGCGCGGGGGAGAAGCTGGTGAACGACGTCCAGCAGCACTTCCACGACACGCACGTCGACGCCACCTGGCCCGCGTGCCCGCGTCACCACAAGCATCCGCTCTGGTACCGCGACGGTGCCTGGTGGTGCGTGGAGGACGGGGTCGCCGTCGCCGCGCTCGGCGAGCTCCCGGCGAAGCGTTAGGACGCGGATGCCGGCGCTCACCTTCCCCTTTCGATTCTACGAGGCTCGACATGCAGCGACGTGAGTTTCTCGCCGCGGCGGCGGTGACCGCCGCCGCCCCCGCGGCCCAGCTCGAGGCGCTCGGGCAGGCGCCCGCCCGGCAGTACATCGAGCTGCGTCGCTACCAGCTGCTGCCGGGCGCGAAGCAGCGCGCGTTCATCGACTTCATCGGCGCGGCGGCGATCCCGGCGATGAACCGCGCGGGCGTCGCGCGTGTCGGCGCGTTCACGGTGATGTACGGCGAGAATGCGCCGACGCTCGTCCTCGTCCTCGCGCATCCGACGCTGGAGAGCGCGGTGTCGCTGCGCGATCGTCTCGCCATGGACGCGGAGTACGCGCGCGCCGGGGGCGCGGTCCTCGACGCGCCGATGGACGCGCCGGCGTTCGTGCGCATGGAGAGCGCGCTGCTCCGCGCGTTCGAGGCGATGCCCGCGCTCGAGCCGTCGGCCGCGGCGGGGACGAGTGGAGGGCGCATCTACGAGATGCGCACCTACGAGAGCCACAGCGATCGCGCCGCGCTGAACAAGCTGAAGATGTTCAACGCGGGAGAGATCCCGATCTTCCGCCGGGCCGGACTGACGCCGGTGTTCTTCGGCGAGACGGTGCTCGGGACGCGGATGCCGAGCCTCACCTACATGCTCACCTTTCCGGACATGCGCGCGCGCGACGCGGCGTGGAGCGCCTTCGGCCAGGATCCCGAGTGGAAGGCGCTCTCGGGAGATCCTCAGTACCGCGACAACGTCTCGGCGATCTCCGACGTCATCCTTCGGCCGACGTCGTACTCGCAGATCTGAGGAAACCGTTCGCGCGCGCCTCGCGTAGAGCCGACATCGGGGGCTCGTGCACTCCCGGACGCCTGCGGTTCCCAAACGAAAGGAGGTGCTCCCATGATGCGACGCCAGAGGCTCTGGTTCATCGCCTCGATCGTCTTCGCCCTCGTGAACCTCGGCGGCGAGGTGTGGGCGGCCGCGCGCTGGGAATGGGTGCATGCCGCCGTGCATGGACTGCTGCTGCTGGTCGGCGTGTACGGGATCTGGCGGTTCGCGCCGAAGCGCGCGGCGAGCTACTGAGCGCGGCGCACTTGCGTGAGGGAGCGGGACCCGGCACTCTAGGACTACCTACCCTCACGCGGACGGCAACATGCGGATCCTCGGCATCATCCTGATCGTCCTGGGCATCATCGGGCTCGTCTGGGGCGGGATCACCTATACCCGCCACCGCGACACGGTCAGCGTCGGCCCGATCAGCGCGACGGTGCAGCAGCGCGAGACCTTCCCGATCTCCCCGGTGGCTGGTGGTGTCGCGCTCGTGGCGGGGATCGCGCTCCTCTTCGCCGGCGGGCGCCGGCGCGACTGACCCGAGCTTCTCGATGACCGATTCCTCCTGGCCCGGCGCGCTCGCCGACCGCAACAAGCCGGAGTCCTTTCGCGCGCGCACGCTGCAGGCGTCGCTGACGGTGAAGGATCTCCAGAAGAGTCTGGCCTGGTATCGCGACGTCGTCGGTTTCCATCCCGGTACGCAGTACGATCGGCAGGGGACGGTGTACGCGGTGGCGCTCGAGGCCGGGTCGGCGCAGATCCTGATCACGCAGGACGACGGATCGCGCGGCCTCGACCGGCCGAAGGGTGACGGATTCTCGCTGCATTTCACGACGACGCAGAGTGTCGACGAGATCGCCGACCGCATCAAGGCGAACGGCTGGACGCTCGACGCCGAGCCGGCGGACACGCCGTGGGGCGGGCGCGCGTTCCGCTTCCGCGATCCGGACGGCTTCCGGATCGCGATCTCGTCGGCGCGCTGAGCCGAGCATCGACGCCGGCATGCCCTTCGAGATCCTCGACGTCGTCCGCGTGGCGCAGCTCCTGATCCCCAGCCGCGACGTCGACGGCAGCGCGGCCGATCCGCCGCAGCCGCGCGTCGGCGATACCGGGATCGTCGTCGAGGTGCTGGGCGACGACGTCTACCTCGTCGAGCGGACGACGGACGATGGGCGGCTGCTGTGGACCGCCGAGTTCTCGGAATCCGAGCTGAAGCTGCTCGACCGGCCCGCGGATTGAGGGGTATCGGCGAGTGGCGTCGCGCCTCCCCTTCGACGAGACTTCCTTTCCCGGGTCTCCAGCTCCCCGCAACGGCCACCGAATGGAAACGGTCGAGAATCTCGCCATGCTGCCGCTTCACGACGCCACGCTCGTGCGCCTGACGGTCGAGTGGCAGGAAGGCGTGTGCACGGCGGACATTCTCGGCGCGTTGCGTCCGGGGGCGAGCATGGCGCGGCTCCGCTGGACGGGAGTGACGTCGATCGACATCCCGCACGGGGCACCGTGGGGCCCGTCGGCGCAGATCCTCGAGGGGCGCGGGCCGCTGCGGAACGGCCGGTGGGAGATGACGATGCAATCGGGGGACATGATCGCCGTGTGCGCCACGGCCTGCGCGATGGAGCTCGATCCGCGCGGCGGCGGTG
The DNA here is from genome assembly GCA_013361935.1 of Gemmatimonadaceae bacterium. Lineage (GTDB taxonomy): Bacteria > Gemmatimonadota > Gemmatimonadetes > Gemmatimonadales > Gemmatimonadaceae > JABFXC01. Next base: position 925 of record JABFXC010000055.1, on the reverse strand, counting down.
GCCGGTGATCGCCCGGTCGGGGGCGCGGGATACTCGAGGATGACAGATCCGCTGCAGGACCGCGTCGTCGCGGCGATCGGTCATCAGTACGACCTGCAGGGCGAGATCGGCCGTGGCGGGATGTCGGTCGTCTATCGCGCCCGCGACATGCGGCTCAACCGCACCGTGGCGATCAAGGTGCTTCCGCCCGAGCTGGCCTACGATCCGGCGATCAGGACGCGGTTCACGCGCGAGGCGCAGACGTCGGCACAGCTGTCGCACGCGAACATCGTCCCGATCTACGACGTCGGCGAGCGCGACGGCCTCGCCTACTTCGTGATGGGGATGGTCACCGGTGGGAACCTCGCCGAGCATCTCGCGCGCGAGCCGCGGCAGCCGATCGAGGAGGTGCGCCGGCTGCTCTGCGAGATCGCCGACGCGCTCGCCTACGCGCACGTGCGCGGGGTGATCCACCGCGACATCAAGCCGGACAACATCCTGCTCGACGCCGACCGTGGCCGGGCGATGGTGACCGACTTCGGGATCGCCCGCGCGATGGAGGCGGGGACGCGGCTCACCCTCACGGGGATCGCGGTGGGGACGCCGACCTACATGTCCCCGGAGCAGGCGTTGGGCGAGCGGGAGGTGGATGGGCGGAGCGACATCTACTCGCTCGGCGTCGTCGCCTACGAGATGCTCACGGGGCGCGTTCCCTTCACCGCGGGGAACTCGATGGCGCTGCTGCTCAAGCACGTCGGCGAGCGCCCGCCCTCGATCGCCGAGCTCCGGCCGGATGCGCCGAAGGCGCTGCGCGAGGTGATCGAGCGCGCGATGATGAAGACGCCCGAGGATCGCTGGCCGACCGCGGTCGCCTTCCGTGACGCGCTCGCCGCCGACCGGGCGCCGGCGTCGTGGCGCGCCGAGCCGCGCGAGCCGGTGCGCTACG
>JABFXC010000110.1 GCA_013361935.1 Gemmatimonadaceae bacterium | reverse complement strand
GCATCCGCGCCGACTCGGCGCGGCGCGCGGGGACGGACAGCTCGCGCCGCGCTGCCGACACCGTGCGCCGGGCGAGTCCCGCTCCCCGCGATACGACGCGCCGCGATACGGCGCGGCCCGCGACGTCCCCCGTCGTTCCTCCCATCACGCCGACCTCGCCTCCGGGAACGCCTCGATGAGCTGGCGCTCGCTTCGCCCGATCTTCGCCTTTCTCATCCTGGTGGTGCTGCACTACACGCTCCGCCCGGTGCTCGGCTGGCGCACGTCGATCGACTTTCTCGTCATCGCGCTGCTGCTGGCCAGCGTGCGCATCCGTCCGGGTGCGGCCGCCGTTCTCGGCTTCGCGATGGGGCTCGTGGCCGATTCATTATCCGTCGGCGCGTTCGGCTCGGCGGCGCTGGCGATGAGCGTGGTCGGCTTCACCGCGTCGTGGCTCCGCGCCGTGGTGTTCGCGGAAAATCTCGTGCTGCACGCGGCGTTCTTCTTCGCCGGGAAGTGGCTTTTCGACATCGTCTTCCTCATCGTCGAGCGCCGGGTGAAGGGACTCGACCTCGTCTTCCAGCTCCTGATATGGTCGCCGTTGACGGCGATGGTCACCGCGCTCGCGGGGATCCTCGTCCTCATCGTCATGCGGCCGATGCTCGACACGCAAGCCGCGTAGCGGGAGGAGAGCGGCATGAGCTTCCATCCGAACGACGTCGCACGGCGCGGGCGCACCGCGTCGTTCATCGCGGCGGGGATCGTCGCGTTCCTGCTCGCCGCGTTCTTCCGGACGCAGGTGCTCGATCGGGCGCGATACACGCTCCAGTCGGAGGAGAACCGGCTGCGCGAGGTGCCGCTCCCCGCGCCGCGGGGGATCATCTACGATCGCAACGGCCGCATCATCGCCGAGAACGTCCCCGGCTATTCGGTGTCGATCCTCAGCCCCTCGGCCGACTCGCTGCGCGAGGCAATGCGACGGCTGGCGGGAACGATCCAGCTCACGCCGTACGAGATCGAGCTCGCGGTGCGCCGCTACAAGCGCGCGCCCAACCGCCCGACGGTCATCCTCAGCGACGCGAAGTTCGACGTCGTCTCCGTGCTCGAGGAGCATCGCGTCGAGTTCCCGGGGCTCATCATCCAGGCGGCGCCGAAGCGCTTCTACCCGGACAGCACGATGGTCGCCTCGATCGTCGGCTACACCGGCGAAGTCACCGAGGACGAGCTGAAGAAGCCCGCGTACGAGGGGTACAAGGCGGGGCAGCAGGTCGGGAAGGGAGGGCTCGAGCGCTACTACGAGAGCCAGCTCCGCGGACGCGAGGGCGTGCGCTTCGTCGAGGTCGACGCGCGCGGGCGCGTCGTGCGCGAAGCCGGCGCGCGACAGGACATCGAGCCGCTCGCCGCCGAGCCGCTGCAGACGAACATCGACCTGCCGCTGCAGGAGTTCACGGCCAAGCTCTTCGGCGACTCGCTGCAGGGCGGGGTCGTCGCGATCGACCCGAAGACCGGCGGTGTGCTCACGCTGTACAGCGCGCCGAGCTTCAACCCGAACCGCTTCGTCGGCGGGATCCCGGCGGACTACTGGAAGGAGCTGACGACCGATCCACGGCACCCGCTCTACAACAAGGCGATCCAGGGCACCTACCCGCCCGGCTCGACGTGGAAGCTCGCCACGGCCGCGGTCGCGCTGGAGAACGGGACGGTGAAGATGGAGGACCGGATGCCGCAGCCGTGCACGGGCGGGTACCAGTACTTCAACCGGTACTTCCGCTGCTGGGATCCGCGCGGCCACGGAAGCGTCAACCTGCAGCAGGCGATCGAGAAGTCGTGCGACGTCTACTTCTATCAGCTCGGGCTCAAGATGACGCTCGAGAACCTGATCGCCGGGGGTGTACGTCTCTCCTTCCGCGAGCGCACGGGCATCGATCTGCCGAGCGAAGCGCGGCCGATCTTCCCCGACGCGATCCGCTACTACGACGAGCGGTATGGGCCGAAGCGCTGGAGCCGCGCGGTGACGCTCAACCTCGCGATCGGCCAGGGTGAGAACAACCAGACGGTGATCAGCATGGCGCGCTTCTACACCGCGCTGGCCACCGACGGCACCGCGGCGACGCCGATGATCGCCAAGGGCACGCCGAAGCGGCAGCGGCTCTTCACGCTCACCCGCGAGCAGATGAACGGGCTGCGCAACGCGCTCGCCGGGGTGGTGGAGGCGGGCGGAACGGCGGCGAGCGCGCAGATCAAGGGTGTCGTCCTCGCCGGCAAGACGGGCACCGCCCAGAACGCGCAGGATCCGCTGCACCACCACGCGTGGTTCGTCGGCTTTGCCCCGGCGGACGATCCGAAGATCGTCGTCGCGGTGATGCTCGAGTTCGGCGGACACGGGACGCGCGCCGCGCGCATCGCGTCTTCGATCATCTCGCAGTACCTCAACGTGGTTCCCACCCAGCTGCTCGAGACGGAGGGCGACTGATGCGCCGCCTGGTCGGCGATCCGCCGCTCTTCGGGATCGCGCTCGCACTGTCGCTCTACGGGCTGTCGATCGTTTACTCGGCCGGGCAGACCGACGTCCCGACGGTGGCGACCCACGCCTGGCGCGCGCAGACGATCTGGATCATCCTCGCGATCGGTGTCTCCTTCGCGGTGAGCAAGGCGTCGGTGCGCATGCTCGACTGGGTGACGATCCCGCTCTTCACCCTGACGCTGCTCGGCCTCGCCGCGACGCTGCTCGGCTTCGGCTGCGGCGCGGGGACGGCGGCGAGCACGAAGAGCTGGATCTGCCTCGGCAGTCATCGCATCGGGCAGCCCTCGGAGCTGGCGAAGGTCACCGTGGTGCTGATGCTCGCGCGCGTGCTCAGCGCGAAGAAGGACCCGCCGAAGACGCTCGCCGAGCTCTGGCCCGCCGCGCTGGTCGTCGGCATCCCGTGGCTGATGATCATGCTCCAGCCCGACCTCGGCACCGGCCTCGCATTCATCGGCATCTTCTTCGGGATGCTCTTCTGGGCGGGCGTGTCGTGGCCGCTGCTGCTCCTGATCGCGAGCCCGGTGGTGAGCCTCATCGGCGCCGTGAACGTGTGGATCTGGGGCGCGTGGTTCGTCATCCTCATCGTCCTCGTCTACCGCTATCGCCCGTACCTCGGCGAAGGCATCGTCCTCGTCGTCGCGAACTTCGTGATGGGGGTGCTCGCGCCGATCCTCTGGGATCGCCTGCAGCCGTACCAGCAGAAGCGTCTGCTGACCTATCTCGACCCGACCGCCGACGCGCGCGGCTCGGGCTACCACGTCATCCAGTCCATCGTCGCGATCGGCTCCGGGGGCTGGTTCGGGAAGGGCTACACGCTTGGCACGCAGAAGCGGCTCGCCTTCCTGCCGGCGCAGCATACGGACTTCATCTTCTCGGTGGTCGGCGAGGAGTTGGGCTTCGTCGGCGTGACGCTCGCGCTCTCGCTATTCCTGCTCCTCCTCCTGCGAACGATCCGCATCGCGACGCGCGCGAACGATTCGTTCAGCAGCCTGATCGCGATCGGCCTCGCGGCGAGCTGGTTCGTCCACATGCTGATCAACGTCGGCATGACGCTCAGCCTCATGCCGATCACGGGGATTCCGCTGCCGTTCTTCAGCTACGGCGGATCGTTCATGCTGGCGAGCTGGCTCGCGGTGGGAATCCTGATGAGGATCGCATCCGAAGGGCGCGGAGGTCGGACGGACTTCGCTGTTTGACGATGGGGCGGGAGGTTTCGAAGACACAGGGCGGGAGACGGGTTCCGTTGGAAAGGGCGGGGCGGAGGGCGGACTACTGCGGGGCGGGAAGAAGCGGGGCGGGGTCGTTGGAGCGAGAAACTACCT
>JABFXC010000162.1 GCA_013361935.1 Gemmatimonadaceae bacterium | reverse complement strand
CTCTTCCTCGACGGGCTTCGCGGGCCGGCGTGCGACGAACGGCGCCGGCGCCCTCGCTCCCTCGGGAGGAGTCAGTGGAGTCGATGCGGGGCGCGCCGGCGCGAGCGGGCCGCCGAATGGGCGGACCGGAGGCACGAAGGGTCGTGGACGCTGCGCGTTGTCGTGCTGATCGGCCATTGGGTTCCGCGAACGGAGGCACCGACTGATGCAGTATCGACGAGCAGAGGCGTAAAGGGTTACGCCGCGCTCGCCTCGATCAACCCTGCCAGCCGTGCTGGCCGAGCAACGGGACGAAACGAACGGGGAGGATGTCTTCCCGCTCGATCTGCCCGTTCCTGCGCGTGAGGACGGCCAGCGTCTGCACGTCCTGGCCGCCGAGCGGAATGAGCAGCCGGCCCCCTTCCGCCAGCTGCTCCACGAGAGGCTGCGGGACGCTCGGCGCGGCGGCGCTGACGAGGATCGCGTCGTAGGGTGAGTACTCGCGCCATCCGAGCGTGCCGTCGCCCAGCAGCAGCGAGACGTTGCGCACCGAGCATTTCGCGATCGCTTCGCGCGCCGTCTGCAGAAGCGGCGCGATGCGCTCGATGGAGAAAACCTGTGCGGCGAGGTGCGCGAGGAGCACGGTCTGATAACCGGATCCCGTTCCCACTTCGAGCACTTTCTCACGGCCGGTGAGCTTCAGCAGCTCGAGGTATCGCGCGTGGATCGACGGCTGCGAGATCGTCTGGCCGTTCCCGATGGGCAGCGCGGAGTCCTCGTAGGCCCGGTGGCGGACGCCGGTGGGCACGAAGATGTGCCGCGGCGTCTGCTCGAAGGCGCGCAGCACCGCCATGTCCTTGATCCCGCGTTCCTGGAGCGCCTCGACGAGGCGGCGTCTCGACGAACGCATCTCCCCCTCTACAGGTCCCGCCACCAGTCCCCCGCCGATTCGAGCATGTGGTAGTGCGTGAGGTCGAGATGCAGCGGCGTCACCGAAACATAGCCATCCCGCACGGCCTGGAAGTCGGAATCCTGTGGACCCGACCAGCTGATGGACCCCCCGCCGATCCAGTAGATCTTCCGGCCCCAGGGATCCTCCATCGGCTTGAGGGAGTTCGAGTAGACTCTCCGGCCCAGCCGGGTCAGTCTGATGCCCTTCACCTCGGCCGCGGGAAGCGGGGGAAGGTTGACGTTGAGCAACGTGTCGCGGGGGAAGCTCGGGAGCGAGGTGAGATGTCGCAGCAACGGGGTCAGGACCTTCACCTGCTCCTTGAGGTAGGTGAGGTCGGCCCTCAGATCGCCTCCGGCGAACGAGATGGCGAGCGAAGGAATTCCGAGCGCGAGCCCCTCCATCGCGGCCGCGACGGTGCCCGAGTAGAGCACGTCCTCTCCCATGTTCTGCCCGTGGTTGATCCCGCTGAGGACGAAGTCCGGGCGCTCCGGCATGAGCGCCTCCACGGCAAGCATCACGCAGTCGGTCGGAGTACCGTCGATCTGGTAGCGGCGGTCCCCTCTGGCGATGGGGCGGAGCGGGTGATGGAGGCTGAGCGAATGGCTCGTCGCGCTCTGCTCGCGGTCGGGGGCGACGACGGTGACCTCGCCGAGCGGCTCCGCGGCCTCGAGGAGGCAGGCCAGTCCGTGCGCGAGAATTCCATCGTCGTTGGTGAGGAGGAGTCGCATCAGCGGGCCGCTCCGGTGCGGTGGCGCCAGATCGTGGCGACGACGCGGATCGCGTCGCGGCACTCGCGGAAATGGCTCGTCGACCCGTAGATGGTCGGAATCGGGACGGCGACGATCTCGTAGCCGTGCCGCGCCGCGCGGATGATGAAGTCCGTCTCGAACTCGTAGCGGTCGCCGACGCCGGTGATCGTCTCGAGCACCTCGCGACGTACGGCGCGGAATCCGCACTGCGTGTCGGGCAGCCGTCTGCCGGCGACGGCACTGATCGCGGCGGTGGAGAGCGCGTTGGAGACGCGCCGGCGCAGAGGCATCGCCGTCCCCGCGCGGGTGCGCTCGCCGACGGCGATGTGGGCGACTTCGAGCGCCGCGATCAGCCGCGGCGCGTACGCGGGATCATGCTGCCCGTCCGCGTCGAGCGTCAGGACACGTCGCGCGCCCATCGCGAGCGCCCGCGCGAAGCCGGCTCGGAGCGCGGCGCCCTTCCCCATGTTCGCGGCGAATCGCTCGGTCGCGTCGCAGCTGTCGTCGAATATCCGGCCCGTTCCGTCGGCGGAGCCGTCGTCGACACCGACGATCAGCGCGCCCGGGAGCGCGCGACGCACTCCGTCGATGACCCTCGGCAGGGTCGCGGCGGCGTTCAACGCCGGGATCACGCACACGACGTCGGTCATGCCGTGGGTGCGCGGTTCCCCTCGAGGATCTCGAGGATCTCGCCGATCTCTCCCTCCAGCGCCTCCGCGACCTCGACGTCGAGCGCGGCGCGCGCGGCGCTCCGCAGCTCGCCCCCGCGCCGGTACTCGTCGATCTTCTGGCGCGCGCCGTCGATCGTGTACTTCTCGCTGTAGAGGAGGTTCTTGACGAGCATGATGAGCTCGATCTCCTTGCGCTGATAGACCCGGTTTCCCGACCGGTTCTTCGCCGGGTTCAGGAATCGGAACTGGCTCTCCCAGTAGCGAAGGACGTGCGGCTTGAGGTCGGTAAGCGAGCAGACCTCGCCGATGGAGAAGAATTCCTGGACTGGCTCGGCGCTCATCGATCGTTTTCCGGACGCAGCTCGCGTCGCATGAGATCCTCGATTGCCCGCTGTGCGGGGTAGCCCTCGAAGAGGGTACGGTTGACCGCGGCCACGATCGGCATCTCCACACCTTCGCGCTCGGCGAGCGCGAGGGCGCTGGCCGCGGTGACCACGCCCTCGGCCACCGTCTCGCGCCCCTCGAGCGCCTGCTCGAGCGTCGCGCCCTTTCCGATGTCGAAGCCGAGCGCGCGATTGCGGCTGAGCGAGCCGGTGCAGGTGAGCACGAGATCGCCGAGCCCGGCGAGCCCGGCGAAGGTGCGCGGGCTCGCGCCCAGCGCGACGCCCAGACGCGTCATCTCGGCGAGGCCGCGGGTGATGAGCGCGGCGCGCGAGTTGAAGCCGAGGCCGAGCCCCTCGGCGATCCCGGTGGCCACGGCCATGACGTTCTTCAGCGAGCCGCCAAGCTCGACGCCGACGATGTCTTCGGTCGTGTAGACGCGGAGGGCCGAATTGCTGAACGCCTCCTGCGCGGCGGTCGCGGCGTCCCGCTCTTCGGATGCGGCGACGATCGCGGTCGGCTGGCGCGACGCCACCTCCGCGGCGAAGCTGGGGCCGGAGAGCGCGACCACCGGGTGCCCGGGCAGCTCGTCGGCGACGACGTCGGTCATCAGGGCGAGCGAGCCGCGCTCGATCCCCTTGCTCGCCACGCCGACGATCGCGTCGCGGCCGATCGAGCGCCGCGCGGTGGCGGCGACGGGGCGAAGTACGTGCGAGGGCGGGACGTAGACGACCATCGCGGCGCCGGCGACCGCGTCGCCCATGTCGCCCGTCGCCCTGAGGCGCGCGTCGAGCGGATGTCCTGGCAGAAACCGATCGTTGACGTGGCGTCCGTTGATCGATTCGACGACGTCGCTCTCGCGCGCCCAGATGGTGACGTCGTGGTCGTTGCCGGCGAGGAGGCTGGCGAGCGCCGTGCCCCATGCGCCGGCGCCGATCACCGCGCAGCGCGTCACGCGCTGGCCTTCCGTCCGAACCGGTGCTCCTCGCCGCGCCGCAGCCGGCCGATGTTCGCGCGGTGGGTCCAGAACACGAAGAGCGCGATGACGACGCTGACGCCGAAGAGAAAGGAGCTGGGTCCGACGAGCGCGGCGATTGCGATGGGAAGGGCGATCGCCGCGGCGAGCGAGGCGAGGGAGACGTATCCGCTCAGCAGCACGACGACGAGCCAGGTCGCGAGGGCGGCAAGCGTCGGCACCGGCGCGAGGGCGAGAAAGACGCCCGCCGCGGTCGCGACCCCCTTCCCTCCTCCGCGCCAGAGCAGGAAGATCGGCTTCGCGTGGCCGGCGATGGCGGCGATGCCGGCGGCGACCGCCCAGAGCGCGAGATGGTCACCCTCGGCGAAGCGCCGCACCATGAGCACCGGCACGGCGCCCTTCAGCGCGTCGAGCACGAGCACGACCGCGGCGATCTTCCCGCCTAACGTGCGGTAGACGTTGGTCGCGCCGAGATTGCCCGAGCCGTGCTGCCGCAGGTCGATGCCGCGCGTCAGCTTCCCCGCGAGATACGCGAACGGGATCGAGCCGAGGATGTAGCCAGCGACGACCGCGATCGCCGGATGCACTCAGGCCGCCTTGCGCCGGAGCACGATGCGCAGCGGGCTTCCGGTGAAGCCCCACATCTCGCGGAACCCGTTATGGAGAAAGCGCACGTAATGCTCCTGGACGAGATCGGGGTGGTTGCCGAACACCGCGATCGTGGGCGGAGCGACGGAGACCTGCGTCGCGTAGTTCAGCTTCACCTCGCGGCCCGACGCCTGCGGCGGCTGGCGGCGTGCGAGCAGATTGTGCAGCCCCTCGTTCACCTCGGAGGTCGGTATGCGCTTCTTGCGCTCCGCCTCGACGGCGAGGATGATGTCGAGGACCTTGTTGACGCGCTGCCCGGTGAGCGCCGAGGTGAAGAGCCAGGGAACGAACTTCAGGAAGGGCGCCTTCTCGGCGGCGTCGCGCTCGAAGTGCGCGGCGGACTTGTCCCCCTTCTCCTCCTTGATGTCCCACTTGTTGACGACCATGACGAGCCCGCGCCCTTCGTCCCACGCGCGGTGCGCGATCTTGAGATCCTGGTTGTGCAGCCCCTCGGCGCCGTCGATGAGCAGGACGCAGATGTCCGCGCGCTCGATCGCGCGCTGGGTGCGCAGCCCCGAATAGAACTCGATGCCCTCGTCGACGCGAGACTGGCGGCGAAGGCCGGCCGTGTCGATGAAGACGAAGTCGCGCCCATGGTAGCGCATCGGGGTGTCGATCGCATCGCGCGTGGTGCCGGCGATGTCGGAAACGACCAGGCGATCCTCGCCGAGCAGTCGATTCACGAACGAGGACTTGCCGACGTTCGGACGGCCGATCACCGCGATGTGCAGCTGCTCTTCCGCCGGTGCAACGACCTCCGGGATCCGCTCGACGATGACGTCGAGCAGATCGCCGGAGCCCTTGCCGTTCGTCGCTGAGACGGGGACCGGATCGCCCGCGCCGAGGTTGTAGAGCTCGTAGAAGTCCGTCGAGTTCGGGTCGTCGACCTTGTTGGCGACGACGATCCACGGCTTCCGCGCGTCGCGCAGGATGTCGACGATGCGCGCGTCGCTCGGGTGCACACCCACCTTCGCGTCGAGGATGAGGAGGAGGAGATCAGCCTCGCCGATCGCCTCCTGGACCTGGCGGCGGATCTCGAGATCCATCGGCAGGCGCGAATCCTCGGTGATGCCGCCGGTATCGACGAGCCAGAAATCGCGGCCGTTCCACTGCGCGCGCGCGTAGTGACGATCGCGCGTGGTGCCCGCCTCGTCGGAGACGATGGCCGCGTCGCTGTCGACGAGGCGGTTGAAGAGCGCGGACTTGCCGACGTTCGGCCGGCCGACGAGCGCGACGACTGGAACGTTCATACGCCGGCCCGCTCCCCTTCCGGGACGAGCGCGTCGATGAAGTCGTACGAGGGATAGACGGGCATCGGAAGCGATTCGCGGAGCACGATGAAGGACTCGTCGTCGAGGAAGACGCCCGACTCGTTGATCGTCTCGGCCGGGATCAGCGCGAGGTCGAGATCGTGGCGTCCCTCGAGCGCGCGCCTGATGTCGGCGCCGACGAGCAGGCCCGCGGTCGTCACCGTGGGGCCGAAGAGCGAGTTGGTCATGGAGATGAGCTCGAACCGAGCGCCGGTGGCGTCGGTGAGCTCAGCGAGGATCTCGGGCATGAGCGGAGCCATCGAGCTGCCCGTGACGACGCCGATCCGGCGGCCATCGAGGCGCGGGAGCTCGGCGAGCCCGTCTCGGACGCGCTTGCGGAGCAGCGTCACCGCGCCGACGCCGTTCTCCACCTGCGCGAACTCCCCGTAATGCTCCGGGCCGGGGAGCTCGACGTTGGCGAGCATGTACAGCTCGTCCGAGCCGCGCACCCACTTCTCTCCGCGCTCGGCGAGCGCCCGCGCCTCCCAGCGCTCGACGGCGTCGAGGATGCGGGCCGCGTTGGCCTCGTCCATCGGCTTGCCCGTGTAGAGATGCGAGAACTGCGTGACGCCGACGGGAACGAGCGCGACGGAGAGCACCGCGTCGCCGAAGTTCCAGAGGTCGGTGAGTGACTGCTCGAGGACGTCGCCGTCGTTCAGCCCGGGCACGACGACCATCTGGGTGTGGAACTGGATCCCGCCCTCGGCGAGGCGCGTCATCTGCTCGAGGATGTTCGGGACGCGCGGGTTGTTCAGGAGCTTCTTCCGCGCCTCCCAGGGCGTGGCGTGGACCGAGACGTAGAGCGGCGACAGGCGGTACTCGAGGATGCGGGCGACGTCGCGCTCCTTCACGTTCGACAGCGTCGCGAAGTTGCCGTAGGCGAACGACAGGCGGTAGTCGTCGTCGCGGATGTAGAGCGGTTTCCGGAGGCCCTTCGGGAGGCCCTCGATGAAGCAGAACTCGCAGCGGTTCGCGCAGCGGCGGACCGTCGGGGGCTCGAGCTCGAGGCCCATCGGCTCGCCCTCGGGACGCTCGATGTCGTACTCGACCAGCTCCCCGTCCGGGAGCTTCGCGGCGATGAGGAGCTCCTCGTCCGCGGTGAGGAACTCCCAGTCGAGAAAGTCGAGCAGCTCACGGCCGTTGACGCTCAGCAGCTCCGTTCCCGGAACGATGCCAAGCTCCTCGGCGATACTGCCTTTCGCGACGCGACTGACTCGAACCATGGCCCCCACAGATGAACGCGGGAAGACCACGACGGTGATCTCCCCGCTGCACGCGACAGCTGTCGTCGCACCCGCCGACGCAGCTGACGCAAATTAGCAGATGAATGGGTCGAAATCAAGGAATGCGAGCGACTTCGGACGCCTGCGGAGGCCGCGTCTCGAGCACTGCCCGAGCGAAAAAAACGACGCCCGGAGGAATGCATTCCTCCGGGCGTCGCGTGTTTCCGGATGGGTCTACTTCAGCGGCTGGTAGCGGAAGGCGACGATGCCCGGTGCCGTCGCGTCGACCTTGAATTCGGCGCTGGCCTTGGGTGCCACCGGACCGACGTTGGTGGTCTGCGTCGCGAGCACCTTGCCCGTCTTGTCGAGGAACTCGACCGTCAGCGCGTAGCTGCCGGCCGCGGTCCCGCGGTTCTCGATCGTCCCGCCGAGCGTGGCGCTGGTGGCGTTCTTCGAGAACGTCTTGATGGTCACCACGGTCGGCATCTTCTCGTACTTGTTGTACGCCTGGAGAAGCGTGTCGGTTAGGGCCGCCTTGATCTTGGTGTTCTTCTCGGCCTTGTTCAGCCCCTGGTAGACGCCGGCCATGATGCGCCAGGCCTCGGGGTTGTTCGGGTCCACCTCGGTGAGCCGCTTGACGCTCGGGAGGACCGCGGCGAACTGGCCGCTGTTGAAGCCCGACGCCGAGAGATTGTAGAGCGCGTCGCGGCTGTACGGGTCCTGCGAGAGCGCGACCTTGAACAGCGAGATGGCGTCGGCGTCGTTGCCCGAGCGCGAGGCCGAGAGGCCCGCCTGGATCAGCTCGTACTCGGAGTAGTTCGTCGGGTTCGCGAGCACCGCGGCGTACGTCGCCTTCACCGCCGCCGTGTCACCGGACACGCTGAGCATGCGGGCCATCGAGCTGCGGGCCGTCGACATGTTCTCGTCGGTCGCCGGCGCCTCGGCGATGAAGCTGCGGAACGCAGCCGCGGACTCCTGGGCGAGCTGCTTCTGCTCCGCGCCCGTCGCTGCTTCCGCGCGGCTGCCGATGAGGATGCCCAGGTTGAACAGCGAGAGCCGCCGCTGTTCGTTGAACACCGTATCCGACTTCGCCGCTTCGGCGGCCTGGCGCGTGTAGTCGATCGCCTTCGGGATGTCGTTGTTCTTCTGCGCGAGCGAGGCGAGGATGCTGTAGGCGTACGGGGCATCCGGATCGAGCAGCATCGACCGCTGGGCGTAATACGCGGCCGAATCCGACTGGCCCGCGTTGAAGAGATTGCTCGCCTTCTGGGTCACGCGGAGCCACCCCGCCTGGCGGCGCCAGGTACCGGTGAGCGACTTGCACTCGGGCATCGCGCTCTCGACCTGGCGCATCGCGGAATCGGCGAGCACGGCGAGGTCGGCCGGCGCGGTCGGATTCGTGGTGAAGCCGAGGTCGCCGCGGGTCATCGTCGGCGCCGTGGTGCTGTCGTCGACGAGGATGAAGAATGCCTTTCCGAGCTGGTAGTTGCGACCGGCGGGGTTCGCCATCGCGTCACCCTTCTCGGTGAGCGACTTCACGACCTTGCGAATGGTCTCCAGCCGCTTCGGCGGCTGCTGCCCGCGGGCCTGCGTGAGCATGAAGGACGCGGTCGCGACCTCCTTGGGCTTGCTCTCATCGATCTCGCACGACTTCGCCTGCTGTGCCTGGGCACCGGTCGCGACGAGCGCGACAGCGCCACCAAGCGCTGTAAGACTGCGATACAGGTTCATGACCTCTCCTCGAAGTGAGCTCGGGGCTGCCGCAACCGAAGCGGCCGCGGCGTCATACCCGCTGCGCGAGAGCCCGTTCCGCGGCCTGCTCGGCAGCGCGAAATATAGCCGGAACCGGGTTGCCTGTCGCGTGGGCGACCCTGACCACATGGTCATGTTCCGGCTTCGCCGTCCGGGAACCATCCGGGCGTGTGACGATCTTCACACCGACCGTATGGCCGAGGACGTCGACCTCGATGAGCTCCCGCGCGAGCGCGCGGCGGCGAACGGAGGCTCGCCGGACACCGATGGTCGTCGTGTCGGTGAGCATCCGCGTCTCGAGGGCGTCCGCCGTCGCCGGCTCGGCGAGGACGTCGACGCGCGTGCCCGCGCGTCCCTTCTTCATCACGACCGGCACGAGCGTCACGTCCAGCGCGCCGGCGGCCCTGAGGTCGTCGGCCGCGGCGGCGAGATGCTCCGCGGTCATGTCGTCGACGTCGGCCGACAGGAGGACCAGCTCGCGCACGCCCGCCGTGGCGTCGTCGGCGTGCTCGGCGAGAATGAGCCGCAGCGCGTTGGCACGATCGGGAAAATCCTTCGAGCCGGCGCCGAAGCCGCTTCGCGCGGGCACATATGCCGGCGCGGGGCGGCCTCGCGTCATCACCCGGAGCAGCGCCGCTCCGGTCGGCGTGACGAGCTCCCCCGCCCCCTCGGGGCCCGGCTTCACGGCGATACCCTCGAGGAGCTTGAGCGTCGCGGGCGCGGGCACGGGGAGGACTCCATGCGCGGCGCGCACGGATCCGTCGCCGAGCGCGACACGCCCCGTGAAGGCCTCGGTCACGCCGAGCAGGTGGAAGCCCCATATCGAGCCGACGACGTCGAGAATCGCGTCGACCGCGCCAACCTCGTGGAGGTGTACGTCGGCGGGATCCATCCCGTGGATCTCCGCCTCGCAGCTCGCGATCGCGGTGAAGCACTCGTCGGCGAGGGCGCGCACGCGATCGGGAACCGGCGCGGCCGCGACGAGCGCGCGGATCTCGCGAATGCCGCGGCCGTGAGGCTGCGGCGGGATGTCGAAGTCGACCTTGCGGCAGGCGATCTCGCCACGTCGCACGTCGCGGATCCGGACGCCGATGTCCTGCAGCCCGAGCGTCGCGGGCAGCGCGCGCAACCAGTCGGGGGACAGCCCGACGTCGAGGAGCGCGCCGAGGGTCATGTCACCCGAGATCCCGGAGAACGGGTCGAAGATGGCGATCGGCATGGCGTGGATCGTAGCGCGCGACGATCAGGCGCGATAGCTCGCGCCGCTGCCGGTGTTGAAGACGACGATCTCAGCATCGCGCGCGAGCCGCCCCTCGTCGAGCAGCCGCCGCGTGACGGCGAGGGCGCAGCCGCCCTCCGGCGCGGCGTCGACGCCGGTGTTGTGCGCGAGCGTCGCGGTCGCCTCACGGATGGCGCCTTCGGAGACCGCGGCCGCGTCGCCACCGCTCTCGTAGAGCGCGCGGAGGATGAGCCGGTCGCCTAACGGTCCGGGAACGCGGAGGCCGGCGGCGTGCGTCGTCGGGTTCTCCCACGGCGTCGCGCGATCGGCGTGGGCGGCGAAGGCGCGCACCATGGGCGCACAACCTTCCGCCTGCGCGACGATCATCCGCGGAAGCGGTGCGGCGGCATCGATCCAGCCCCAGCGGCGCATCTCGGCGAAGACTTTCCACATCCCGATCAGACCGGTGCCGCCGCCGGTGGGGTAGACGACCGCGTCGGGAAGCCGCCAGCCGAGCTGCTCGGCGATCTCGAGCCCCATGGTCTTCTTGCCCTCGATGCGATAGGGCTCGCGGAGGGTGGAGACGTCGAAGTAGCCCGATTCCGCGGCGAAGGCGCGCGCCTGCTTTCCCGCGTCGCCGATGTGGCCGGGAACGGTGACGAGCGTGGCGCCGAGCGCGCGGATGGTGTCGAGGATGGTCTTCGGCGTCGTCTCCGGCGCGAAGACGCGCGCCGGGAGGCCGGCGGCCGCCGCGTAGGCCGCCATCGCCGCGCCCGCGTTGCCGGCGGTGGGGACGACGAGGCCGGGGACGCCCAGGGCGAGCGCGCGGGTGACCGCCGCGCTCATCCCGCGGGCCTTGAACGAGCCGGTGGGATTCAGCGCTTCGTCCTTGATCCAGATGCGCCCGGCGCCGAGCTCGCGGGCGAGCCGCGGCGAATCGAGGAGAGGCGTGCCGCCCTCACCGAGCGAGACTGGACGCTCCCGCTCGTGAAGTGGAAGCACCCAGGAGTAGCGCCACATGCTCCACCCGTCGAGCGATTCCTTGCTCGGCCGGATGTCGCCGTAGTCGACGAGGAGGGGCTGGCCGCAGCTCGGGCAGACGCTGGCGAGAGTGTCGCCGGCGGCGGTGTAATCGCATGCGGAGCAATGCAGCGTCCAGTGAGCGCTCATTCGGTCGTGACGGTATTGATGGCGGGAACGGGCGGCTCGGCGGGCTTCGTCGGGTTCGACTTGTCGAGCGCCTCGAGGATGCGTTGCGCGGAGGCGGCGGAGAATCCGGGGAGCGCGGCGATCGCCTCGACGCCGGCGTCGCGCACGCCCTGCACGCTCCCGAACGCCTTGATGAGCGCCCGCCGCTTCGACGGGCCGACGCCGGGGATCGACAGGAGCTCGGAGGTGACGGTCCGCGCGGCGCGGCGCTGCCGCTGGAAGGTGACCGCGAAGCGATGCGCCTCGTCGCGCGCCTGCTGCAGGACGCGCAGCGCCGGGGAGCGGCGCGAGAGCCGAAGCGATTCGCTCCGCCCCGGAACGAAGATCTCCTCCTCGCGTTTGGCGAGGCTGATGATCGGGAGAACGATGCCCTGCGACTCGAGCGCCTCGCGCGCCGCGTTGAGCTGGCCCTTCCCGCCGTCGATGACGACGAGGTCGGGGAGCGCCTTGCGCTCCTCGATGCGCCGCGCGACGAAGCGTGAGACGACCTCCTTCATCGACGCGAAGTCGTCGATGCCTTCGACCGTCCTGATCTTGAACTTGCGGTACTCCGCTCGCAGCGGGCGGCCGTTCTGGAACCAGACGCAGGAGGCGACGGTGTCGGTGCCCTGCGCGTGCGAGATGTCGAAGCAGACGATCGCACGCGGGAGCCGCTGGAGGCCGAGCTCGCGCTGCAGCTCGTAGATCGGCTCGCCGGCGCGCTCGGTGGTCTCCTCGCTCGCCAGCCGCGATTCCTCGAGAAGATGCCTGGCGTTCTGCTGCGCGAGCTCGACGATCTCGCGGCGCGGGCCGCGCTGCGGCACGTGGATGCGAGTGCCCTGCAGCGACTGCGCGAACAGCTCGCGGTCGTCGAAGTCGAACGGAACGAGCAGCTCGGGCGCCCGCGCGTCGAGCGTCAGGTAGGTTCGGGCGAGATAGGCGGCGAGCACCGTCGCGTCGGGCTCGTCCTCGACGTTGTCGAGGAAGTGATGCTCGCGCGCGAGCAGCTTGCCGTCGCGGACGCGAAGGATCGCGACCACCGCGTCGCTGCCGTCGCGGGCGTAGCCGATGACGTCGCGGTCGCCGCCCTCGACCTGGAGCACGACGGTCGGCTCCTCCATCGTCTCCAGCTTGCGGAGGACGTCGCGCAGCTCGGCGGCGCGCTCGAAGTCGAGGCTCTGCGCGGCGTCGGCCATCCGCTCCTTCACCCGCCGCACCACCTCGTCGGTGCGTCCCTCGAGGAAGAGGACGACCTCGTCGATCATCGCCGCGTAGTCCTCCTGCGTCTGCGCGAGGATGCACGGTGCCTTGCAGCGACCGATGTGGTAGTCGAGGCACGGACGCTCGGGCATGCTCTTCGGCATGTCGTAGTTGCACGAGCGCACGGTGAAGATGCGCTTCACCACGTTGAGCGCGCGCCGCATCGCGCCGACGTCGGTGTAGGGGCCGAAGTAGCGCGAGCCGTCGCCCTCCAGGCGGCGGGTGACGAACACGCGCGGGAACGGCTCGTAGAGCGTGACCTTGATGTACGGATACGACTTGTCGTCGCGGAGGGCGATGTTGAAGCGCGGCCGGTACTCCTTGATCAGCGTCGCTTCGAGGACGAGCGCGTGCGCCTCGGTGGGGACGACGATCGTCTCGACGTCGACGGCGTGCATCATCAGCGCGCGCGTCTTCGGGCTCGCGCGGTGGTCGCCGTTGACGTAGCTGCGGACGCGCGAGCGCAGCCGCACCGCTTTGCCGACGTACAACACGGTTCCCTCCGCGTCCTTCCAGAGATAGACCCCTGGGGACTCGGGGAGCGTCGGAACCTTGGCGGCTAGGAGGTCGGTGGTCATCGTGGCGCGTCTACACCACGAAGTTACTCAGCGGGCGCGCCGCCGTGCCACTCGACCGACGAACGCGCTGGCCTCGGGGACGCGCAGGAGCGTCGTCATGGCGAGGTAGATCGCACCGTACACCGCGACGGTGAGGACGGCGCTCGGGAAGCGCGGAAGAAAATGCACGGCACGCCATTCGACCCACGCGACGCCCGCCGCGACGAGCGCCGATGCGTACACTATGGCGAGGTTGCGCCGCGAGAAATCCACGCGACCGATTCGCCTCTCCACCGCGCGTCGGAGGAGCGCGAACTCCACCCACGCCGCCAGCCCCGCCGACGCGGTGAGCCCCGCCGCACCCCAGCGCTCGGAGAGGCCCAGCCATGCCGGAAGCTGGAGCGCGAAGACATAGCCGAGCGCGATGGTGAGCGCGACACGAACGACGGCGAAACGCAGGGGCGTCCTCGTGTCCCGCCGCGCGTAGAGCACAGAGGAATACAGACGCCCGCTGGTCGCGGCGAGCAGCCCCACTGCCGACCCGGCGAGGATGGCCCAGACATAGCGCGCGTCCGCCGCTGTGAAGCGGCCCGAGCGGAAGACGATGGTCGCCAGGACGTCGCCGATCGCGAGGAAGGCGACGCCGGAGGGAACGACGAAGAAGACCAGCCGGCGCAGCCCCGCGGCCACGCGCGCCCGCAGCACCGCGGCGACGCTCGCCTCGTCCCCGCCGACCGCGGACATCGCCGGAAGCTCGGCGGCGGAGACGGCCATCCCGAACAGGCTCACCGGCAGCATGTACAACGTCTGCGCGTTGCTGATCGCGGTCACCGCGCCGGTGGGCAGGTAGCTCGCGATGACGACGTCCACGAACGCGCTGATCTGACTGACACCGCGCCCGACGAACACGGGGCCGAAGGAGCGCGTGACCTCGCGAACGTGCTCGCTCCCGCCGCCGATGCCGAATCGCAGACGCGGCACGAGGCGAATCACCGACGGAAGCTGCACCAGGAACTGCAGCGCGCTCCCGACGACCGATCCCCAGGCGAGCCACATCGCCAGCGTGTCGAGCGATCTTCCGCCGACCGTGCGGCCGCCGGCGACCAGCGTCGCGATCATCGCGATGTTCCAGATGACCGGCGCCATGTACGACAGCAGGAACCGCCGGTGGCTGTTGAGGATCCCCAGGCACCACGCGGAGAGCACCAGGAGCCCCGCGCCGGGAAAGAGGATCCGGACCAGCCGCACCGTCAGCTCGCGTTTCTCACCCTCGAAGCCGCCGGCGAGCACTCCCGTCAGCGCGGGGGCGAAGACCACGCCGAGCAGCACGATCACCGTGACGACGAGCGCCAGCAGCGTCGCGATCGCGCCCGCGAGCTTCCCCGCCTCCTCCTCGTCGTCGGCGGCGATCAGCCGGGCGTAGACGGGGATGAACGAGGCGGAAAGGACCCCCTCGCCGAAGACGTTCTGCAGGAAGTTCGGGATCCGGAACGCCGCGCTGAAGACGTCCGCCGCGGCGCTCAGCCCGAAGTAGTGCGCGAAGACGCGCTGGCGCACGAGCCCGGCGATGCGGCTCGCGAAGATCCCCGCGGCGACGAGGAAGGCGTGCCTCCCTCCCCGGTCGACGTGCGCCTCTTCCGGCGGCGACGCGCGCCCTGTCGCGGTGGCGCTCACTTCCCGACGATGCCTCGCGCCCATTCCCCCGACGCCTCGCGCATCCGCTCGACGAGCCCGGGCCCGTACCGCGCGAGCAGCGGAATGAAGTTCAGCGCGCGCTCCTGCCGCTTGCCGAGTGGCCAGAGCGAGCCCCGGATCGTGCCGAGCATTGCCATCCCCTCGGCCTCGCGCCGCTTCACGGCGGCGAGGATCCGCCGCTCGAGGCGGTCCGCCAGCCACTCCGCGCGGCGCGCATGACCTTCGGCGACGCGCTCGTCGATCAGCCCGTCGCCGCGGGTCAACTCGTGGAGGCGCTCGCGCAGCGCCGACGCCTGTGCGCGCGCGAGCTCGATGGCGCCGCTGGCCGGGGCGGGAAGCGCACGGCTCTCGAGGATGCGTTCCGCCGCGGCCTGGTCGCGCACGTCTTCGCGCGTCAGTCGGAGACGGCCGAGCGCGCGCTCCACGCGCGGCTCGAGGATCGTGCACGACCAGCGCGGCACGGCGAGGGGGCGCGCGACATCGAGCGCGTCGGCGACGGCGCTGACCTGCGCGAAGTAGGCGAGCTCCCCGGGGCCGGCGACGTAGGCGACCGTCGGCAGGAGCGCGCGCTCGATCACCGGGCGGAGCAGCACGTTAGGCGAGAGCGTGCCCGGCGCGTATCGCGCGCCGGTGCCGATGGGCACGCGCGTCTTCAGGCCGTCGCTCCACTCGAACACGAGCGAGAGGCGCTCGACGTCGTCGACCTGCGGCTCGAATCCCGCGCCGCGGATCGCCTTCGCGCGCTCGGCCAGCGCATCG
>JABFXC010000138.1 GCA_013361935.1 Gemmatimonadaceae bacterium | reverse complement strand
GGCGCGGCGAACCGCGCGCTCGAGCGCGCCGGCATTCCGTGGCGATTCGGCGCGGAGCGTCGTGGGGCCGCCCGCGCGACGGGTGAGGGCCTCGCGGGGGTGGACGTCTCCGCGCGCTTCGCGCTCGTCCCCGGCAGCGCGGCGCCCGCCGAGACGTTGGCGACGGTCGGCGCCGAGCCGTGGGTCGTGGCCGGCGATCGCTACGTCCTCGTCGGCTCGGCGCTCGACACCGCGTCGACGAGCTTTCCCGCGGCCGCGACGTTCGTGCCGTGGCTCGGGCGCACGATCGGCGAGCGACTTTCCGCGGTGGGCGGCGCGAGCATCGCCGCGGTGCCGGGGGCCCGCGTCGCGGTTCCGGCGCGCGTCGACAGCGTGGAGAATCCCGATGGTGCACGCGCGGCCGTGCACGATACCCTCGCCCTGCCGCAGCACGCAGGGGTGTATTTTTGGATTCGGGCGGGTGTCCGGTCGGGCGCGGTCGTGGTGAACGGCGAGGCGGAGGAGTCGGTGTTGCAGCGAATGGACGAGGATGCACTGAGGAAACGGCTGAACGTCGCCGGCCCGATCGCGCACGACGGGCCGGCGATCGCGCGAGCGGCGTTCGGGCGCGCCGCGCGCCGGCCGTTAGGCAGCATCCTGCTCTGGCTCGCGCTCGCGCTGCTCGTCGCCGAAGCCCTGGTCGCGGGCCGCTTCTCCGGTGCGCTCGCGCGGTTGTCGCCGCGAACGGCCGGCTGATGGCGCTCCCGACCATCATGGACGCCGTCGAGCGCCTCGGCGCGTTCGGCCGGCTCTCGCGGAACCTTCCCGTCCCGCGCGGCGCATCGAGCGTCGCCGGTCTCTACGGCTCGAGCGATGCCGTCGTCGTGGCCGCGCTCGCGCGCGCGCATCCCGGCCGGTTCTTCGTCGTCGCGACCGACGGCGTCCCCGAGGCCGAGCGGTGGCTCGCCGACCTCGGCGCGATCGTCGACGATCCGTCATCGGTCGCGCTCTATCCGCCGCGCGAGTCCCTCGGCGAGGCCGAGACGCACGCCGAGATCGCCGGCGAGCGCGTGGAGACGCTGGAGCGCATGTCGCGCGGCGCGGTGCGGGTGCTTCTCACCACCGCGCGCGCGCTGCTCGAGCGGACGCGCCTGCCGCGCGCCGTCGCCACCGCCCGGCTCGAGCTGCGCAAGGGCGACGTGTGGAAGCTCGGTGATCTGGTGAGCCACCTGGAATCGGTCGGCTACGAGCGGGTGCAGATGGTCGAGGACGTCGCGCAGTTCAGCGTGCGTGGCGGGATCCTCGACATCTACGGCTTCGGGATGACCGATCCCGTACGCGCCGAATTCTGGGGCGACGAGATCGCCGAGCTGCGTCACTTCGACCTGAACTCCCAGCGCTCGACGCGCGCGGCGGAGGTCGCGCTCGTCCTCCCCGCGGAGACCGCGCCCAGCGAGCGCGATGAAGAGGAGGGAACCGTCGATCGCGTCTCGATAGGAACCCTCTTCCCGCCGGACACCGTGCTCGTGCTGCCGGAGGGGACCGACATCGCGCGGGAGCTCGAGCGCAACTGGCAGGAGGCCGCGCACCACATCGACCTCGCGCGCCGGCGCGGAGAGGACACCGCGTCGCGCTCCGAGCTCTTCGAGCCGCCCGCCGAGGTCCTCGCGACGCTCCGCACGTTAGGCACGCTCGCCGTCGTCGACCGGGCGGCGGCGCCCGAGGGGTCCATCGTCTTCCCGCTGCAGCCGCCCGATCAGATCGACCGCGACATCCCGCGCCTTCGCCGCCTCGTCCGCTCGGGCACGCCGACGGTGATCCTCTGCGACAATGCGGGCCAGTGCGAGCGTCTCGACGAGCTCCTCACCGAGGGCGAGCATGGCGCGTCGCCCGCGGCGCTCGTGGTCGGGGTGCTGCACGGTGGGTTCGTCATCCCGCCGAGCGGGGGCGCGGACGCCGGGCTGCGGATCCTCACCGACCACGAGATCTTCCGCCGCGAGCGCCGACTTCGCCGCGCGCGCCGCTACGCCGCCGGCGCCGCCCTCGATGTCGCGAGCGCGCTCACCCCCGGCGACTACGTCGTGCACCTCGAGCACGGGATCGGGATCTATCGCGGGATCATCACCACCTTCGTGCAGGAAAGCGCGATCGAGGTCGCGGTGATCGAGTACGAGGGCGGCGACCGACTGAACGTCCCCCTCTATCGCCTCGACCAGATCGAGCGCTATCGCGCGGCGGGCGACGTCGACGACGATGCGCCCCCGCCGCGCCTGCACACGCTCGGCGGCAAGCGCTGGGCGGCGCAGCGCGACAAGACGCGCGCCGCGATCCAGGAGATGACGGTCGAGCTGCTCGACCTCTACGCGCGCCGGCAGATCGCGACGCGGCCGCAGCACGTCCCCGACACCGCGTGGCAGCGGCAGCTCGAGTCGTCCTTCCTCTTCGAGGACACCCCCGACCAGCGCAAGGCGACCACCGACGTCAAGCACGACATGGAGAGCGTGCGCCCGATGGATCGCCTGCTCGTCGGCGACGTCGGCTACGGCAAGACGGAGATCGCCGTGCGCGCCGCGTTCAAGGCGGTGCAGTCGGGACGACAGGTCGCCGTCCTCGTGCCGACGACGATCCTCGCCGACCAGCACGCGCGCACCTTCGGCGACCGGCTCGCCGATTTCCCCATGCGTGTCGCGGTGCTCAGCCGCTTCCAGACGCAGAAGGAGCAGGCGAAGGTCCTCACCGAGCTCGCCGAGCACAAGATCGACATCGTCATCGGCACCCATCGGCTGCTCAGCGAGGACGTGAAGTTCGCCGCGCTCGGTCTCATCGTCGTCGACGAGGAGCATCGCTTCGGGGTGAAGCACAAGGAGCGGCTGAAGCAGCTCCGCCTCGAGACCGACGTCCTCACCCTCACCGCGACGCCGATCCCGCGGACGCTGCACCAGTCGCTCGCCGGGCTGCGCGACATGACGTTGATGCAGACGCCGCCGCGCGACCGCTCCCCGGTGCTCACCTACGTCGAGCCGTGGGACGACGGCCTCATCGACGAGGGGATCTCCCGCGAGCTCGATCGCGGCGGGCAGGTGTTCTTCGTTCACAACCGCATCGAGACCATCGAGGGCGTCGCCGACCATATCCGGCGCATCGTGCCGCGCGCGCGCGTCGCCGTCGGCCACGGGCAGATGCGCGAGCACCAGCTCGAGAAGGTGATGCGCGAGTTCGTCACCGGCGAGGTCGACGTCCTCGTCTCGACGCTCATCGTCGAGAGCGGGCTCGACGTGCCTAACGCGAACACGATGTTCGTCAATCGCGCCGATCACCTCGGCCTTGCCCAGCTCTACCAGCTGCGCGGGCGTGTCGGCCGGTCGCACCGCCGCGCCTACTGCTACCTCCTCGTTCCCGACCAGGTCGATCCCGACGCCGAGCGCCGGCTCCAGGTGCTCGAGCACCACACCGAGCTCGGCTCCGGCTATCGCGTCGCGCTCAAGGACATGGAGCTGCGCGGGGCGGGGAACCTCCTCGGTCCCGAGCAGTCGGGATTCGTCCACGCGGTCGGGTTCGACCTCTACCTGCGCCTCCTCGAGGAGCAGGTGAACCGCGTCACCCGCGCCGAGGGGGCGCCGGCGCTCGTTCCGGCGGACGTGTCGATGGACGTTCCGACCTACCTGCCGGACGACTACATCGTCTCGCAGGAGGCGAAGCTGGACGTCTACCGCCGGCTGACGCGGGCGACGCAGCCGCAGGAAGTCGAGGCCCTGCGGGCGGAGCTCCGCGACCGCTTCGGTCCCCTCCCGGCGCAGGCCGACGCGCTGCTCCAGCAGGCGATGCTGCGCATCATCGGCGGCCTCCTCCGCATCGAGGGAATCCTTGTGCGCGGTACGGAGGCCCGTATTACCTTTAGGCCGGACGCGGTGCCCCGGATGAAGGGGTTGTCCGCCGCGTTCCACGAGGTCCAGTTCCAGGCCGAGGTGCGACGAGCGCATCCACTCTCGCTCAAGCTCACCCGGCTCGGCGGCGCGCCGATGCTCGACGGCCTGGTGCGCGCGCTGCGTTCGCTGCTCGCCTGACGGAACCACCCAGGGCGTGCCGCTCGCGCGGGCCTCACCAGACATTCAACGTCCGCCTCCCCCCGCATGATTCGCCGGAAAGGATTGCTCGTGCTCGCCGCGGCCGCGTCTATCGCCGCGTGCGAGGGTTTCAAGGAAGCGATGACCGCTCACGTCGACGTCGCCGCGCGCGCCGCGACGCAGGAGCTCTCCTCCGAGCGCCTCGCGCAGATCATCGGCGGGACGCGGCTTCCCCTCCAGAAGCCGATCTTCGAGGACTTCACGAAGGTCTGGGTCGCGTACCAGCTCCTCGGCGCCGCAGCCGCCCACAACGACACGCTCGCCGACAAGCAGGCGATCGATGACGCGATGTGGCCCGCGGTCACCCAGCAGAAGCTCCAGAAGTTCTACCAGCAGGTCTCGGCGTCGCTGCCGCACGATTCGGCCACCGAGGCGAGCTACAACACGGGCAACATCCTCGTCGCGCGGCACATCCTGCTGCTGACGCAGCCCGCGCAGCGCGGCGGTCAGCCCTTCACCCCGCAGCAGATCGACTCGGTGCGCAAGGCCGCCGAAGCGCTCCGCGCGCAGGTGACGCCGGCGAACTTCGAGGCGATGGCGAAGAGCCGCAGCCAGGATCCGGGCTCGGCACGCCAGGGCGGTCTCCTTCCGCCCTTCCACCCCGGCGACATGGTGCCGGAGTTCGAGACCGCGACGCGTGAGCTCAAGCCGGGCGAGATCTCCCCGGTCGTCCAGTCGCAGTTCGGCTTCCACATCATCCAGCGCGTTCCCTGGTCGCAGGCGAAGGCGGCGTACACGGCCGAGTTCGCGAAGAACTCCTCGCGCGGCGCGGAGAGCACCTACGTCGCCCAGCTCGAGCAGAGCGGGAAGATCCAGGTGAAGAAGGACGCGCCCGGCAAGGTGAAGGCGATAATGCGCGACCCGGATTCGTACCGGAAGGACAAGAGCGTCCTCGCGACGTCGTCCGCGGGCGACTTCACGGCCGCGCAGTTCGTGCGCTGGTCGGCGACGCTCCCGCCGCAGCTCGTCCCGCAGATCGAGAACGCGCCGGACTCGCTCCTGCCCGATCTCGTGAAGGCGATGGTCCGGAATGACCTGATGCTCCGACGCGCCGACAGCATGCACATCGACGTCGACACGTCGCAGAAGGCGCAGATGTACACGCAGGTCAAGAACGTCGTCGTGCAGCTCTGGCAGGAGCTCGGCGTCGATCCGACCTCGCTCGCGCAGGCGGGGAAGACGCAGGCCGAGCGCGAGAAGATCGCCGGTGAGCGGGTCAACCAGTACCTCGACGACCTCGTCGCCGGCCGCAAGCAGTACGCGGCGGTGCCCGCGGAGCTGACGCAGATCCTGCGGAGCAAGTACGACGCGAAGATCATCCCGCAGGGGATCGATCGGGCGTTCGAGCGGGCGCAGAAGGCGCGCGCGAACTCGGACTCGACGGCCCGCGCGACGCAGCCGCCGTCGGGAGTACCGCTTCCGCAGTCGGCGCCGCCGGCCGGTGGTGCGCAGCAGCAGCCGCAGCGCCCGTAAGCAGGTTCATCGCGTGGCGGGTCGATCCTCGGCCCGCCACGCGCATTTCGCCGCGCCGGACCCCGGCGCGGCGCCGCGGGTATCCTGAGAACATGTCACGCATCCTCCTCGCCGCACTCGTCGCCGTCGCGACGCCCGCGCTCGTCTCACGCCCGCTGGGCGCGCAGGACTCGAGCGCGATGGTCATCCCCGCCGTCGGCCATCAGATCCCGATCGATCGCGTCGTCGCGGTCGTCGGGAACAAGGCCATCCTGTACTCGAACGTCATCGAGGCGGTGAACGTCCGCCGCTCGCAGGGACTCCAGCTTCCACCCGACTCGGCGGGACAGGCGAAGCTCCTGCGCCAGATCGTCGACGAGCTCGTCGACGAGGAGGTGCTCGTCCAGGCGGCGAAGGCGGAGCACGTCACCGTCGCCGATGCCGATCTCGCCGCGACGGTCGAGAGCCAGATCAAGCGCGTCCGCGGGCAGTTCGAGACCGAGGAGCAGTACCGCGCGGAGCTCAAGAAGGCCGGCTTCGGCAACCCCGAGGAGTATCGTCGAAGCCTCACGGACGAGGCGCGCCGCTCGGCGCTCCAGCAGCAGCTCATCCAGAAGCTGAAGCAGGACGGGAAGCTCGTGCAGGTGGGCGTGTCCGAGGCCGAGGTGACGAAGACCTACGACGAGCGCAAGGCGGATCTGCCCAAGCGTCCGGCGACGGTCACGTTCCGTCAGATCGTCGTCGCCACGAAGCCCTCGGCCGCCGCGCGCGAGGTCGCTCGCGTGAAGGCGGAGTCGCTCCTCGCCGAGATCAAGCGCGGCGGCGACTTCGCGCTGATCGCGAAGCGCGAGTCGATGGATCCGAGCAAGGATCAGGGCGGAGACCTCGGCTGGAACCGGCGCGGCGCCATGGTGCCCGAGTTCGAGCGGTGGATGTTCGCGCTGCAGCCCGGGCAGGTGAGCCCCGTGGTGGAGACGGCCTTCGGGTTCCACATCATCAAGGTCGACCGCGTCCAGCCGGCGGAAGTGAAGGTGCGGCACATCCTCATCCGTCCGACCATCGACTCGGCGGCGGTCGCCGGGGCGCAGAAGGAGGCGATCGCGGTCGCCGACTCGCTGCGAAAGGGCGTGCCCTTCGACTCGCTGTCGCGACGCCACCACGATCCGATGGAGCTGCGCGGCGCCTTCGACCCGTGGGAGCGCTCGCAGCTCCCGCCGGAGTATGCCACCGCGCTCGAGGGAAAGAAGGCCGGCGACATCACCGATCCCTTCCGGATCGAGGATCCGCGGCGCGGCGCGAAGTTCGTGATCGTGTCGATGCTCTCCTCGGTGGAGGGCGGCGACTACACCATCGACGATCTCCGCGGCCGCATCCGCGACCAGCTGTCGCAGGAGAAGGCGATGCGCCGCCTTCTCGATCAGCTGCGCCAGTCCACCTACGTGTCGATCCGCATCTAGCGTGGCACGGCCGCGGCTGGCGGTCACGCTCGGCGATCCGCGCGGGATCGGGCCGGAGATCGTCGCCCGCGCCCTCGCCGACGAGCGCGTCCGCGCCGCGTGCGACGTGCACGTCATCGGCCCGGAAGGCGCCGGTGTCGCGGTCGACGAGACGTTAGGCAGCTGGCACGCGGGCCGCACCGTCGCCGAGGCGGGCGCCTTCGCCGGCCGGGCCGTGGAGCGCGCGGCCCGGATGGCCCTCGCCGGCGAGGTGGACGGGATCGTCACCGCTCCCCTGGACAAGGCGGCGCTCCTCGCCGGCGGCTTCGACTTTCCCGGTCACACCGAGATGCTCGCCGCGCTCGCCGGCACGCGGGTCGCGATGATGCTCGCGTCGGACACGCTGCGCGTGGTGCTCGCGACGACGCACATCGCGCTGCGCGACGTTCCCCGCGCGCTCGATCGCCGGGCGATCGTCGACGCGGCGGAGGTCACCCGAGCCGGCCTGCGCGACTGGTTCGGGATCGCCGAGCCGCGCATCGCGCTCTGCGCGCTCAACCCGCACGCGGGCGACGGCGGCCGCTTCGGCCGCGAGGACGACGACCTGCTCGCTCCGGCGGCGCGCGACGCGGGGCTCGCCGGGCCGTTCCCCGCCGACACGGTGTTCGTGCGCGCGATGCGCGGCGCCTTCGACGCCGTCATCGCGCCCTACCACGACGTCGGGATGACCGCGATCAAGGTCGCGTCGTTCGGAAGCGCGGTGAACGTGACACTCGGGCTTCCGTTCCCCCGCACCTCGCCCGACCACGGCACGGCGCTCGACATCGCCGGCACAGGCGTCGCCGACCCGTCGAGCTTCATCCACGCCACGCTCCTCTGCGCGCGCATCGCCTCGCGAACGCGCGCGCATCCCTCCACCAGCTCCCAGCCCCGATGAGACGCTCGATCGCCGCAACGCTGCTCGTCGCCCTCGCCTCCTGCGCGACGCATCCCGCCACCACGATGCCGGCCGCCCCCGCGCCTGTCGCCGCGCGTAGCGACACCGCCTTCACCGTGCCCCAGCGCGCGGTCCTGGTCGCGGCGGATCCGCGCGCGATCGAGGCGATCATCGCGGAGGGGACGCAGCGCTCGCACGCCGGCGACGACCTCGAGTATCTCACCGACGTCATCGGCCCGCGCCTGACGTCGAGCGCGGCGATGAAGCGGGCGAATGACTGGACCGCCGAGAAGTTCCGCGCGTACGGCCTCGAGAACGTGCACCTGGAGCCGTGGAAGTTCGGACAGGCGTGGACGCGCGGGCCGATCACGGTGCGCATGACCGCGCCGCACGAGCGCTGGCTCACCGCCGCGTCGTGGGCGTGGGCGCCGGGGACCAACGGTCCCGTCAGCGGCGACGCCGCCTACATGGATGCGAACACCCGCGAGGATTTCGATGCCCGTTTCGCCGGGAAGCTCCGTGGGAAGTGGGTGCTCACGAGCGCCGCATTCCCGCTTCGCAATCCCGACGGTCCGCCGATGACGCGCGCGGACAGCGTGCGGTCCGACAGCCTCCGGCGCGCCTTCTTCCGCCGCCCGGCCAGCCCCTTCCGCGATTCGCTCCTCACCGTGCTCTCCGCCGAGGGGATCGCCGGGTACGTCGGCGCCGGGACCAAGGAGTACGGCCTGCTGAACATGAGCGGCTCGCCGGCGCGCATCTATCCGTTCCCCTTCTTCGTGGTCGACAACGAGACGTACGGGCAAGTGCAGCGTCTTCTCGCGCGCGGGAAGCGGGTGACGCTCGAGGCGAACATCCGGAACACCATGGGCGGCGACTCGGTGACGGTGTACAACACCGTCGCCGAGATCCGCGGCAGCGAGCGTCCCGATGAAGTCGTGCTGCTCGGCGCTCATCTCGACTCGTGGGACCTCGGCACCGGCACCACCGACAACGGTACCGGCTCGATCGCCGTGCTCGAGGCGGCGCGCATCCTGAAGGCGAGCGGCGTCAGACCGAAGCGCACGATCCGCTTCGCGCTCTTCAGCGGCGAGGAGGAGGGACTCTACGGCTCGCGCATGTACGCGCGCGACCACGCCTCCGAGCTCTCCAGCTTCCAGGCGGTGCTCGTGCTGGACAACGGCACCGGACGCATCACCGGGATGGCGCTCCAGGGACGCGACGAGCTGGGCGACATGTGGCGGTCCCTCTTCGCGCCAGTCTCGGCGCTCGGCCCGTTCCACGTGCGCTCGGGCAACAAGGGAGGGACGGATCACCTCTCCTTCCTCCCGGCGGGCGTCCCCGGCTTCAACTACGACCAGGAATCGCGCGGCTACGACCACACGCATCACTCGCAGGTCGATACCTACGACCACGCCGTGATCCCCGACGTGATCCAGGCCGCCACCGTGATGGCCGCCACCGCGTACCAGCTCGCCAATCTCGGCGAGCTCCTCCCGCGGAACGCGGTCAGCGCGACGCGTTAGGCCACGGACAAGCGCCAGGGGGCAGGCGTCAGGAACGGCGTCAACCGCAGTTCCTTACACCTGGCCCCTGGCCCCTACTGCTCCTCTTCCCGCGCCACCGCGCGCCGGTCGCCCGCGCTGTGGAGGTCCACCGCGAGCGTCTCGATCCGCCGGCCGTCCATCTCGCGGACCGTGAACACCGCGCCCCCACCGGTGACGCGGTCCCCGACGACGGGCAGGCGGCCGAGCACTCCGAAGACCCAGCCGCCGATGGTCGTGTAGTCCTCGGAGGCGACGTCGAGCGCATAACGCTCGTTCAGCTCGTCGATGTTCGTGCTTCCCGGCACGAGCACCTCGCCCGCCGAAGGGCGCGCGAACGGCTCGACGGCCTCGTCGTACTCGTCGAGAATCTCGCCGACGATCTCCTCGAGCAGATCCTCCATCGTGACGAGCCCCGCGGTGCCGCCGTACTCGTCGAGGACCACCGCCATGTGCTCCTTCAGCCGCTTGAAGTCGGAGAGAACCTCCTCGACCTCGCGCGTCCCCGGCACCACGTGCACCGGCCGCATGATGTCGCCCAGCGAGAACTGCTCCGGCCGGTGCACGAGCACCCGGAAGAGGTCCTTCGCCAGCACGAGCCCGACGACGTGGTCGATCGTCTCCTCGTAGACCGGGAAGCGTGAGAACCCGCTCTCCTCCGCGATCTCCACCGCCTCGTCGAGCGTCGACTCGATGTCGAGGGCGACCATGTCGGTCCGCGGCGTCATCACCTCGCGCGCGTTCTTCTCCGAGAACTCGAACACGCCCTCGATCAGGGCGGCGTCGCGCTGCTCGAGCACGCCGCCCTCCTGACTCTGCTCGACGAGCAGCCGCAGCTCCTCCGCCGAGTGCACCTGCTCCTCCGCGTCGATGGGACGCTGGCCGAGGCCGCGGAGCACCAGCGTCGCCGAGCGGCTGAGCACCCAGGTGAAAGGGCTCATCAGCCACGCGAAGCCGATGAGCGGCGGCGCGAGCCAGCGGGCGAGACTCTCCGGATGGTTCAGCGCCGCCGCCTTCGGCGTCAGCTCGCCGAACACCACGTGGAAGTACGTGACGACGATCAGCGCGATGGTGGCGCCGATCGTGACGCGGAGCGAGACTTCCACGGCGATGGGCAGGTAGGCGATGAAGTGCTCGAACAGCTCGCCGAACGCCGATTCCGCGACCCACCCGAGGCCCAGGCTCGCCAGCGTGACCCCGACCTGTGTCGCCGAGAGGAGTCTCGGGAGATTGTTCAGCGCGCGCAGCGC
Organism: Gemmatimonadaceae bacterium; assembly: GCA_013361935.1. GTDB lineage: Bacteria > Gemmatimonadota > Gemmatimonadetes > Gemmatimonadales > Gemmatimonadaceae > JABFXC01. The sequence continues at coordinate 4,695 of JABFXC010000138.1, read as the reverse complement.
GAGACGTGCCTTCGTGTCGCCGCTGCGCGTCATCGCCTCGAGGCGCGTTCGACGCGAGCGGACCAGGGCGAACTCGGCGCCGACGAAGAAACCGTTCAGCAGCACGAGCACGAGGACGATGAGCAGCCTGACTATCACGACGGAAAGCTACCTCTCCAGCGGGGCCGGGGGCCAGTCGTGACGCACGCCCACCACGGACATTCGCACGCGCACGGCGCGCACGGGCACTCGCACGGTCCCGGTGGCCACCATCATGGGCCGGGGCTCGACGTGCAGGAGCACTCGTTGCGCGGCCTGCGCATCGCCCTCGCCCTGACGGCGATCTTCCTCGTCGCCGAGGTGATCGGCGCGTTCGTCTCGAACTCGCTGACGCTGCTCGCCGACGCCGGGCACATGCTCACCGACGTCGCCGCGCTCTCGCTCTCGTTGTTCGTCGCGTGGATCAGCCGCCGCCCGGCGACGCCGGAGAAGACGTACGGCTACTGGCGGTGGGAGATCCTCGCCGCGTTTCTGAACGGCGCGGCGCTCCTGCTCGTCTCGGCGTGGATCGTCTGGGAGGCGATCACGCGGCTGCGCGCGCCGGAGCATGTTCGCGAAGGGACGATGCTCGTCGTCGCGTCGGCGGGACTGCTGGTGAATCTCGTCGCCGCGTGGGTGCTGCATCCGATGAGCGAGGGATCGCTCAACGTGCGCGGCGCGTACCTCCACGTGCTCTCGGACCTGCTCGGCTCCGTGGCCGCCCTCGTCGCCGCGCTCGTCATCCACACCACTGGCTGGCTCCTCGCCGACCCCATCGCATCGATCGCGATGACGGTGCTCATCGCGCGCGGCAGCTGGCGGCTGATTCGCGAGAGCATCGACATCCTGCTGGAGGCGACGCCGGCGAGCGTGCCCCTGGGCAGCGTCCGCGCGCAGCTCGAGACCATCCCGGGGATCGAGTCGGTGCACGATCTGCACGTGTGGACGGTCACCTCGGGTGTGATCGCGATGAGCGTCCACGCGATCGTGCGCGACGCGGAGCGGCACCAGCACGTGCTCGAGCACGTGCTCGACGCGATGTCCCTCTTCGGGATCCAGCACGTCACCGTACAGCTCGAGAGCCGCGAGATGTACGAGCGCGAGCACCACCTGCATCCGTGACCGGCGCCGCCGGCGGAGAGGGGATTACAGTCCATTAATCGAACGCGCCGGCCGTGCGGTCACTCTGACCGCCAGCTGTACAGACCCTCGACAGCGCGGCGGCGGTCGGTCAGGAGCGGTGACGTTAGGCTCGGAAAGGCGTCTTTGGCCGATGACGTTTCCATGCCCATGAGCGACTACCGTATCGAGAAGATCCGCTGCCCGGTGGTCGTCAGACTGCACAGTGGCGAGTCGGTGACTGGAGAGATGTTTCTCCAGCCCTTCGTGCGTCCCGGCGGTGGCAACGAGCGCCCCCAGGACATCCTCAACTCCACCGAGCCGTTCTTCCCGCTCGCGCTGGCCGACGGCGACACGCTGCTCGTGGCGAAGGAACAGGTCCTCGCCATCGGCACCGATCACCCGGAGGAGGACGACGAAGCGCTCGGGTCGCTCGCGCGGCCCATGGTTGTGGAAGTACGGCTCATCAACGGCGACAGGCATGCGGGGGCGATCTTCCTCGACATGCCGTCGGAACGTCCGCGACTTCTCGATTTCCTGAACCGCGACGACGAGCGGTTCCTCACGCTGCACGGCACGGAGCGCCGATTCCTGATCAATCGTCAGGCGATCGAGCACATCCGGCCGCTCGACTGAACTCATGGCACAACTCGACCGCCTGCTGTCCGTCATGGTGAGCAACCGCGCGAACGCGCTCCTCCTCAACGAGGGCGAAGTCGCGCAGCTCGACGTGGCCGGCGGCAACCGACCGGTGACGAAGCAGCCTCTGTCCCCGCAGCAGGTGGTGATGCTGCTCCGCGAGATCGCGCCCGCCGACGCGGGGGCGAAGCTCGACGCCGGACAGCCGACGATCTTCCAGTACAGCTCGGACGACGGCGTGTTCGTCGCCCGCGCCACCGTCGTCGGCGGCCGGTGGGAGGCGAGCCTGCGCCTCGACGACGGGACGCGCGAGGCGGAGATGACTGCCGCGTCGTCGCAGCCCGGCGTCGCGCGCGGGACGCCGATGCGCACCACCCCCGTGCCTCCCGCCGCGGTGGGCGCCCACCGTCCCACCCCATCGGCGGCCACCGCGATGGGCGGCGCGAGCGGGAACGGCGCCGCGAAGCCCGTGCCTAACGTGCAGGTCGCCGACCCGCGCGCGCGCCAGGAGATCGACGCGCTGCTGACGCTCATGGTCCAGAAGGGCGGATCCGACCTCCACCTCCGCGTCGGCGAGCCGCCCGTGCTGCGCCTGCACGGCGAGATGCAGCGCGTCGAGGGCAAGACGCCCCTCACCAATGAGGCGCTCGAGGCGATGCTCGTCTCGATCATGCCCGACCGCAACCGCGGCGAGTACGGAGAGCTCTGGGACACCGACTACGCGTACGAGATCGAGGGCGTCGCCCGCTTCCGCGCCAACGCGGCGCGCGAGCGGAAGGGCGCGGCCGCCGTCTTCCGGACCATCCCCGCGCAGGTCGTCACCGTCGAACAGATGGGCGTCACGCCGGAGGTGCAGCAGCTCTGCTACCTCACGAAGGGTCTGGTCCTCGTCACCGGCCCCACCGGCTCGGGAAAGTCGACGACGCTCTGCTCGCTGATCGATCTGGTGAACCGCGCGCGCAACGATCACGTCATCACGATCGAGGATCCGATCGAGTTCGTGCACCCGAACAAGAGCTGCATCATCACGCAGCGCCAGGTCGGGGTGCACACGAAGAGCTTCAAGAGCGCGCTGCGCGCCGCGCTGCGCGAGGACCCGGACATCATCCTCGTCGGCGAGCTTCGCGACCTGGAGACCGTCGCCATCGCGATCGAGACCGCCGAGACGGGACACCTCGTCTTCGGCACGCTCCACACGACCACCGCCGCGGGCACCGTCGACCGCATCATCGACCAGTTCCCGGCCGATCGTCAGGAACAGATCCGCGTGATGCTCGCCGACTCGCTCAAGGGCGTCATCTCGCAGACGCTCTGCAAGAAGATCGGCGGAGGCCGCGTCGCCGCGCGGGAGATCCTGCTCACCATCCCGGCGATCTCCAACCTCATCCGCGAGGCGAAGGTCTTCCAGATCAACTCGGTGCTGCAGACGTCGCGCAAGCTCGGGATGATCACGCTCAACGACGCACTGATCGACCTCGTCGACGGCAACCTCGTCGAGCCGAAGGAGGCGTACATGAAGGCGATCGACAAGGCGAACTTCGCCAACATGCTCCGCCAGCGGAATCACGACGTATCCTTCCTCGACCTGGGCTCTGAGGACTCGGGCACGAAGCCCGCCGCGAAAGCGCCCGCCGGCGGGAAGCCGATGGCCGCGGCGGGAGGAAAGCGATAGCGCCAGAGGGGCCAGGGGCCAGGGGTCAGGGGCCAGGCGTCAGGGGCCAGGCGTCAGGCACGGCGGAACGGCAACGGCGGCGAATCGGGAAACCGATTCGCCGCCGTCCGCTTTGTGCGCAGTTCCTGCCGCCTGGCCCCTGGAACCTCGCCCGCGGGGTCAGTCCGTCTCCGGCCGGTCGTCCTCGTCCTGAGGCTCGCTTCGTCGCTCCTGCAACTCCCCTCGAGGGCGCGAGTACTCTTCTCGCTCGCTGTACCCGTAGCCGCCGAGCACTTCGCCGCCACGCATGTAATCGTGGCCGTAGCCGCGGCCGAGGGGATAATCGCTGCGGGATGGTTCGTCGCGCTCCTCCATGGGACACCTCCGGAGTTGAACGGGGTTCTAGCTGGCGACGGCAGGATGCCACACTCGCCGCCCCGAGGCAAGGTGAGCTGTACCGGATGCCATTTCGGGACGGATTCGGCTATAATTAAAGGCTATGCAGATTCGGAATATCGCCATCATCGCTCACGTCGACCACGGGAAGACGACCCTCGTCGACAAGATGCTCCGCCAGGCTGGAGCCTTCCGCGAAAATCAGGTCGTCGACGAGCGCGTGATGGACTCGAACCCGCTCGAGCGCGAGCGCGGCATCACCATCCTCGCCAAGAACACCTCCGTCCGCTGGAAGGGGACGAAGATCAACATCGTCGACACCCCGGGGCATGCCGACTTCGGCGGCGAGGTCGAGCGCATCCTGCGCATGGTCGACGGCGTGCTGCTGCTCGTCGACGCGTTCGACGGGCCGATGCCTCAGACGCGGTTCGTGCTGCGCAAGGCGCTCGCGCTCGGCCGGACGCCGATCGTCGTGATCAACAAGATCGATCGTCCGGGCGCGGATCCGATGCGCGTGCACGACGAGGTGCTCGATCTGTTCATCGAGCTCGAGGCGAACGAGGAGCAGCTCGAGGCGCCGGTCGTGTACGCGTCGGCGCGCGAAGGCGTGGCGACGATGGACATGGACGTCGCGCCGACGGATCTCTCGCCGCTCTTCGACACGATCGTCGAGAAGGTTCCCGCGCCGCCGCACGACGACGAGGGGCCGTTCCAGATGCTCGTCTCGACGATCGACTATTCGCCGTACGTCGGACGGCTCGCGGTCGGACGGATCGAGCGCGGGACGGTGAAGGTCGGCGAGCAGGTCGCGCTGCTCTCGATGGACGAGACGCGGGCCGCGGAGCGCGCGCGGGTCACGAAGCTGATCGCGT
>JABFXC010000180.1 GCA_013361935.1 Gemmatimonadaceae bacterium | reverse complement strand
TCGGCGTCGGCACGGACTGGCCGATGTCGTACGACGACCTCGAGCCGTTCTACCAGGAGGCGGAGGTGCTGATGGGGGTCGCCGGCGAGCAGGGCCCGGCGGCGATGGATCCGCGCGGCCAGCCCTTCCCGATGGCGCCCATTCCGCTGACGTACAATCTCGGGCTGCTCAAGGAATGGGCGGCGAAGGCCGAGATCACGATGTGAGCCAGCCGTCGGCGAAGAACTCCCGCCCCTACGGCGGCCGAGCGGAGTGTTGCCGCAACGACACGTGCACGCCGATCTGCCCGATCGGCGCGAAGTACTCTCCCGACTTCACCTGGAACCGGCTGCGCGGCAGCGGCCGGATCACGCTCTACCCGCGCACGCTCGTGCGACGGCTGGTGCTCGACGACCGCTCGATGCGCATCGCCCGCGCCGAGGCGGTGCAGCGCGGCCCGAAGGGAAGGAGCACGCCGGTCGAGCTCCGCGCGAAGACCTTCGTCGTCGCCGCCGGCTACGTGTGGAGCTCGCACCTGCTGCTCCTCTCGGCGAGCTCGCGCGCGCCGAACGGCGTCGCCAACAGGTCGGGCGCGGTGGGGAAGTATCTCGTCGGCCATCGCAACCAGCAGGCGTTCATCTCGCTGCCGCTCAGGCTGTTCCCCGGCATGAACGGCCAGCATTCGCTGGTGACGAAGCAGTTCATGCGGACGCCGCCGGGCGATCGCTACCTGCGGCACGACCTGCGGGTGTGGGAGTCGAGCTTCGCGCGCGGCCCGCGCCTCAAGGCCGACGACGGGTCGCTGATGCTCGGCGACGACATCATGCGCGACTGGCGCGAGCGGACGAAGACGGGGGTCGCGCGGGTGCGCGCATACTACGACGTCATCCCCGACCGCTCGAGCGAGCTGACGCTCGACGCCGCGCGCCGGAACGCCTGGGGCGATCCGCTGCCCAAGCTGGCCTTCCGCGATGCGCCGGAGTCGGCGGCGCTGCGCAATTATACGGTTGGCGCGATCCGCGCGCTGTTCGCGGCGATGGCGAAGGCCGGCGGCGGCACGGTGCTCCAGACCGAGGAGGACGACGGACCGGGGTGGCAGGACCACACCGCCGGCGGCTGCCGGATGGGCACCGATCCGGCGACGTCGGTAGTCGACGAGTGGGGGCGCTCGCACGACCACGAGAACCTGTTCGTGGTCGGCGCGCCGACCTGCGTGAGCGGCGGTTGCGCGAACGCCACGCTCACCTTCTGCGCCCTGGCGCTTCGCTCGGCCTCCGAGATCGCACGCTGACTCCCTCCGCTGTCATCCCGCAGGAGCGAGCGCAGCGAGCGAGTGTCGGGATGACAGAGGCCTAGCGGCCCGGCGCCGCCCGACCCTCCAGCCGCGCGAGCGTCCTCGGTCCGAACGACACGTTGTACTCGCCGCCAAGCGTCAGGCTGTCACCGTGAAAGCCGAACGTCATCGTCGAGTAGTAGGGCGTGCCGAGCGTCACGAGCTTCAGCGTGAAGACGCTGTCCGCCGTCCACCCTCCACTCGCCGCCAGGGCCGGGTGCGGCGGCACGGCCAGGAAACGCTCCATCCCGTTCGCGAACCCCGTCTCGCTACGAACCCACGCGTCCGTGCCGAACGGGGTGCGCGTCTCCCCCGTCGCCGACCGGGCGAGTAGCGCCGGCGCGGGCGACGAGAAGTCGAGCGCGACCGCCTGGATGCCGCGAGCGTTCGCGGGGAGGGTGTACCATCGGCGCGAGATCGTCGCCGCGAGGGGCGAGCTGGCACCGCCCGCCGCGGTCCGCATCGCGAGACTGCCGAGCCTCGCCTGAAGCGCGCGCTGTGCATTGGCGTCGGCGGGTAGCGGGCCGGCGCGCATCGCCGGCAGCAGCCGATCCCACACGAGTGTCATCACCGCCTGCATGTCGCGCACGCCGCTCGTGATCGCCACCACGGCGTCCTGTTCGGGAAGCACCAGCATGTACTGCCCGAACGCGCCGTCGCCGCGGTAGCCGTGGCGCGAGCGCCAGAACTGATCGCCGTAGCCCTGGTCCCAGTCGCTCGCCGGATCGGAGCCGTTCGACGTCTGGCGCGCCGTCGCCGAGTCGACCCACGCCGCGGGGAGGATGCGCGCGCCGTTCCAGTCGCCGCGGCGCAGGTATAGCAGACCGAGCTTCGCGATGTCCTCGGTGCGCACGTTGAGGCCGTACGCGCCGGCGTCGATCCCCTCGGGGCTCGTGACCCACGTAGGTCGCTCGATGCCGAGCGGCGCGAAGAGGCGCGGCTGCAGGTAGTCGAGCACCGTCTGTCCGGTCACCTTCTGCACGATCGCCGACAGCATGTACGTCGCCGGCGAGTTGTAGAGGAAGTGCGTGCCGGGCTTGTACGGGACTGGATGGGCGAGGAACCGCTGCACCCACGTCCCGGCGGGCAGGGTGGAGTCGAGGACGAAGCCGACGGCCGCCTCCGAGGTCTGCCCGGTGCTCGTGCGCAGCAGGTCGCGCACGCGCAGCGCGCGCAGGTTGGCGGACGGCGTCGCCGGTGCATCCCCCGGAAAGAACGACAGCACCGGCGCATCCAGCGACAGCTTCCCCTCGGCGATCGCCAGCCCGACGGCGGTGGAGGTGAAGCTCTTGCTCAGCGAGTACAACACGTGAGGCGTGCGCGCGTCGTTCGGCGCCCACCACCCCTCGGCGACGACCTTGCCATGGCGCACGATCATGACGCTGTGCATCGCGTCGATCGAGGAATCGGCGGCGTTCACGAACGAGAGGATCGCGCTCGACGAGATGCCCTGCTGCTCGGGCGTGCTGCGCGGCAGGGGAGCCGACTGCGCGGGCAGGCGGACGCTCGTGACGACGAGCGCGGCGATCAGGTGGACGCGCAGGGTCATGGCAGAAGGTTCCTCATCGCCGGGATGGAAACGATCGCGCGAAACCGGCCCGGACGCTCCGCGTACGGGATTCCAGCCCGCCCCCCGACAACCGCTCACCCCAAAGCTGCGCATGACACACGTCGCCGCAATGCCCGGCCGGCTCCCCCGCGAACGGGAGTCGATCCAGGCCTACGCGAGACTGGCCGGCGTCCTCGGCCTGATCACCGTCGTCGCGGGCGGGTTCGGCGAGGCGTACGCGCCCGGCCTCTTCTTCGTCACCGGCGACCCGGCGGCGACCGCGCAGCACATCCTCGGCCACGAGTCGCTCTTCCGCTGGGGGTTCGCGAGCTATCTCGTCGAGGCGCTCTGCGATGCGACGCTCACCATGGCGTTCTGGGTGCTGGTGCGTCCGGTGCACCCGAGGCTCGCCATGCTCATGGTGGTGTTCCGGATCATCTCCACCTGCGGCTTCGGGGCGTCCGAGGTGCTCTACTATCGATCGGGCTACCTGCCGCGGGTGGTCGGCGTTGCGATGAGCGTCTCGGGCGTCGCATTCGTCGCGCACACCTTCCTGCTCATCCTCGCGCCGGCGTACGCGTCGGACCTGCTGCTGGCGACGGCCGCCGTGGCGTTCGTTCCGTTCATCCTGTGGCTGCTCGTCAAGGGCGTGAACGCCGAGCGGTAGCGGCCGGCGACCGATCCCGTTCAGGGACCGGGCGTCGTCGGATCGGCGGGCGAGGGGGGGAGTCGCACCCTCAGCAGGGCGCATCTCACCACCATTGCGCACACTGCCGGAATGGGACAAGATCTTCCGCCCGTCCCACTCACCTGCCGAGCGGGTAGTCGCGACGAAGGCCCGTTAGGGGAAACCCGTCCTCACGAGGACCGACCATGTCCAGCCGCCCAGCCAGCCGAGCGCATCGCCGCTCGTATTCGCGTCTCTGGATCTGGGTGTCCTTCGGACTTGTCGCACTGACGGCCGAGCGCGCGGCTGGTCAAGCGACTGTGCCGTTGGTCGTACAGTCGAACGCCAATCTGCGCACCGGCCCCTCGAGCGCGCGCGCGCACATTCGGGTCATGCAGGTGGGCGAGCA
>JABFXC010000117.1 GCA_013361935.1 Gemmatimonadaceae bacterium | reverse complement strand
CTCTCCAGCATGATCGCGCTCCCGACGCCGAGCGTCGTCGCGACGATCGCCGGTCCCAGCGCGTTAGGCAGGACGTGCCGCCACAGTGCGCGCGCCGGCCGCGCGCCAAGCGACCGCGCCGCCTCCACCCAGGGCCGGCCGCGCGCCGCGATCACCTCGCCCCGCGTGAGCCGCGCGATCCCCATCCAGCCGGTCGCCGCGAGCACGACCACCACGGTCCTCAGCCCAGGCTGCCAGAGCGCGACGCAGAGCAGCAGCAGCACCAGCCGCGGGATCGCGAGCAACGCGTCGGCCAGCGCCATCAGCGCGCGGTCCGTCGCTCCCCCTCGCCACCCGGCGACCGCGCCGACCGCGACGCCCACGGCGCCCGCGACGATCGCTCCGATCACGCCGACGGCGAGGGAGATCCGCCCCGCGAGGAGCGTTCGCGCGAGCAGGTCGCGCCCGAGCCGGTCGGTGCCGAGCAGGTGGAAGTGCCCGCCCGGATCGCGCGCGAACGGCGCGAGCAGCCGCGCGCCGATCACGTCCCCGATCGCCGCCGGCGTCCGGGCGAACGCGGGCGCGACGAGCGCCAGCACGGCGACTAGGGCGAGAGTGATCAGCGCCGCGCGCGTCGAGCGTCGCACTCGTCCTCAGCGCAGCCGCGGATCGACCACGGGCAGCAGCAGGTCCGCCGTGAGATTCGCGCCGATCACTCCCGCCGCGTAGAGCAGCGTCGCGCCGAGCACCACCGGCACGTCGCGCGAGAGGATGGCCACCGTCATCGCCCGTCCCATCCCCGGCCAGGCGAACACGCTCTCAACGAACACCGACCCCGCGATCACCCCCGGCAGCGCCAGCGCGAAGAGCACCACCAGCGCCGGAAGCGCGATCCGCAGCACGTGACCGGCGAGCATCGCTCCGCCGATACCCCGGCCGCGCGCCGCGCGGATCGCCTCCAGGTCCACGACGTCGAGCAGCGTCGAGCGCGCGTACCGGGCGATCCCCGCCGCGCCGATCGCCGTCAGCACCGCGACGGGCAGAACCGCGTGCCGCGCGACGTCGATGAGCGCCGCCAGACCGCTCCCGCTCCCCGCCGGCGCATGCAGCCCGAACGCGGGCAGTCGCATCCACTCCGGGAAGCCGAGTCGCGAGGCGCCGTAGGTGAACACGGCGATCGCGCCGAGCGCGAGCCAGAACGCGGGGGCCGCCGCGAGCGACGTCGACGCGACCGTCAGCGCCAGATCGCCGCGCGTCCCCGCGCGCTTCGCCTGGATCGCGCCCACCGCGAGCCCGATCGCGAACGAGAGCAGCAGCGAGGCGACGCCGAGCGCCAGCGACACCGGCAGCGCCTCGGCGAGCACGGCGCGCACCGGCCGTCCGCTCACCACGCTCGTGCCAAGGTCGCCGCGCAGCGCGCCTCCCGCCCACCGTGCATATTGCACCGCGATCGGCGCGTCGAGCCCGAGCCGCGCGCGGGTGGTCGCGATCTCTTCCGCGCTCGCGCCCGGCGAGACGACGAGCAGCACCGGATCCCCCGGCGCGAGACGCGCCAGCACGAACACCACGGTGACGACGATCCACAGGAGCAGCGCGGCGGCCGCGAGATGGCGAAGCAGGAGACGCACGCACGGATAATGACCCCGGCACGCGATGCGTCAACCATCCGGCGCTGGTCGCGCGCGGTCCTGCGTGTCGCGCTCGCCGCCGGCACGCTCGCCTGCGGCGCGGCCCCGTCCCGGGACGGAGTGGCCGTGATCGCATCTGGAGCCGATCTCGAGTCGGCGAACCCGCTCGTCACCGTGCACCCGCTCGCCCGCCAGGTGCAGCGCCACGTCCTCTTCGTCACCCTCGCGCGTTATGACTCCGCGCTCGCGCCGGCGCCGTACCTGGCGCGCCGCTGGGAGTGGAGCGGCGACCGGCGAACGCTCACTCTCCACCTGGCGCGCGGTCTCCGCTGGCACGACGGCGTCCCCACCACCGCGCGCGACGCCGCCTTCACCTTCGACGCCGCGCGCGACCCGCGCACCGGCTCTCCGCGCGCCGGCGAGCTCTCGTCGCTCGCGTCGGCGCTCGCCCTCGACGACACGACGCTCGTCCTGCACTTCGCCGCGCCGCAGCCGGCGCTCCCCGCGTTCATCTGCGAGCTGCCCATAGTCCCCGAGCATCTCCTCGCCCGCGTGCCGCGCGACGCGATGCGCCGCGACGCCTTCGCCACCGCGCCGGTGGGCAACGGCCCCTTCCGCTTCGTCGAGCGTGTCGCCGGCCAGCGCTGGGTCTTCGAGCGGAACGACGCATTCCCCGCGGAGCTCGGCGGCCCGCCGCGCCTGCGCCGGCTGGTCGTCGCGATCGTCGACGAGCCGGCGACGAAGATGGCCGGCCTCGTGAGCGGAGACCTTGACATGGCCGGCATCGCGCCGACCATGGCGTCGCTCGCCGCGAGCGACCCCACGCTTCGTGTCGTCGAGTACCCGATCAGCCTCTCGGTGGGGATCGTCTTCAACGTGCACCACCCGGCGCTTGCCGACCGGCGCGTCCGCGAGGCGATCTCGCTCTCCATCGACCGCGCGCGTCTCATCGCCGCCGCCGTCGGCGGGTTCGCCACCCCCGCCGCAGGCCCGGTGCCGGACGCGAGCCCGTTCGCGCTCGACGATGTGCCGGTGCGCGACACCGCTCGCGCCGACTCGATGCTCGACGCCGCCGGATGGCGCCGCGACGCGAGCGGTGCGCGCGGGCGCGGTGCGCCGCTCTCCCTCGAGCTCCTCACCGTCGGCAGCGGCGAGAACGTCGCCGAGCAGCTCGTCCAGGCCGATCTCGCCGCCCGCGGCATCGAAGTGCGCATCCGGCAGCTCGAGATGGGCGCCTTCCTCGCCCGGGCGCGCGCGACGCCGCGGCGCTTCGACATGCTGCTCACCGGCGTCAGCGGCGACGTCGCGCTCTCGCAGATCCCGGCGATGTTCGACAGCCGCTACCGAGGCGGCGCGCTGGATTACGGGGACTTCCACTCCCCTGCGCTCGACGCGCTCCTCGCGCGCACGCGGGAGGCGGCGAGCGATACCGCGCTCGGCTCCGCCTGGCGCGACGTGCAGGGCGAGCTCGCCCGCGAGGTGCCCGTCGCCTGGCTCTATCACGCGCGCGGCATCCAGGGGGTGTCGCGCCGCCTGGGCGGCGTACGGATGGATCTCCGCGGCGAGCTCGCCACCGTCGCCGCATGGACGACCGACGGAGCGGGGAAGCGGCGATGAGCCTACTCGTCACGGCGAAGGAGCTCGACGCCCGCCGCGCGATCGCGTCGGCCTCGCTCGCCGCCCTCGCCGACTCTCTCGCCGCCGACCTCGAGCCGTTGCTCAACGATCCGCCGGCGATCCCGCGCGACAAGGCGCGCCTCTCACGCGCGGGGGGCCGCTGCCCGCGCGATGGAGCGAACCTCGAGTACGACCCGTGGTCCCCCGGCGCGCATCGCTGCCCGCGCTGCGGCGCGGCGTACGACGACGATGCGCACTACCGCTACTGGCTGATGTGGCACCATCTCTGGCTCGCCGAGCGAGCCGTGCATGGCGCGCTGCTCTTCGCCTTGCGCGGGCACGAGCGACACGCCGCGCTCGCCCGCCACATCATCGACGGCTACACGCATCTGTATCTCGACTTTCCCAATCGCGACAACGTGCTCGGTCCGTCGCGGGTTTTCTTCAGCACCTATCTCGAGTCGATCTGGCTCCTCCAGCTCTGCGTCGCGATCGACCTGCTCGAGATGGCGGGTACGGGCGACGATGTCACCGCCCGCGCGCGCGACCGCATCGTCGAGCCAGCGGCCGCCATCATCGCCGAGTACGACGAGGGCACCTCCAACCGTCAGGCATGGAACGTCGCCGCGCGCTTCGCCGCTGCCCGGCTGCTCGGACGCGAGCGCGACGCCGCCTCGGCGCGCTCCAGCCTCGACTTCCTCCTCCGGAACGCGCTCCTCGACGACGGGAGCTGGTACGAGGGCGAGAACTACCACGTCTTCGCCCACCGCGGCCTGTGGTACGGCGTCACGATGGCCGAACGCGCGGGCATGCCCCTCGAGGCCGCGCTCGCCGCGCGCTTCGACCGCGGCTTCGCGATCCCCTTCCGTACCGCGCTTCCCGATTTCACGATGCTCGCGCGGCGCGACTCCCAGTACGCGATCTCCCTGCGCCAGTGGCGTTTCGCCGAGCTCTGCGAGCTCGGTCTCGCGCGATCGGACGATCCCGAGCTGCGCGCGGCGCTCGCCCGGCTCTACGAGCCCGGGGTCGCGCGCGGCGACACGGGCCGCGCGCGATCGTCGGCCGAAGCGGAGCGTCACTCGCCCGCCTCCACGCTCGACCGCTCGGACCTCGGCTGGCGCTCGCTTCTGCACGCGCGTGCGTCGCTCCCGCCACTCGCCGGCGCGACGCCACGGTCGGTGCTCCTCCCCACGCAGGGTCTCGCCGTATTCCGGCGCGACGGCGGCCGCCTCTTCGTCGCCGTCGACTACGGCGAGAGCGGAGGTGGCCACGGCCATCCCGATCGGCTGAACCTCGTGCTCTGCGACGGCGAAACGCGCTGGCTCGACGATCCGGGCACCGGCTCGTACGTCGACCGCTCGCTCCACTGGTATCGCAGCACGCTCGCGCACTGCGCCCCACTGGCCGATCGCGCCTCGCAGCTTCGGCGCTCCGGCGAGCTGCTCGCCCACGACGAGCGCGGCGGCGCGGGATGGATCGCCGCGCGCGCCGCGATCGCGGACGGCGTCGTCGCCGAGCGCCGCGTGGTGACGATGGCCGATTACGTCGTCGACGAGCTGTCGTGGAGCGCGACCGGAGCCCATCGTGTCGCGCTCCCGATCCATCTCGACCCCGAGTCTGCGGGCGTCGCCTGGACCCCCGCCCCGTTAGGCGGAAGCGGCGGCCTCGAAGACGGCTTCGATTTCGTCGAGCGCACGGAGGTCGCGACACCGGCGTGGCCGCTGCGACTCGCCGCGCGGCAGAACGGGCGGGAGGCCGACCTCTGGATCGACGCGCCCGAAGGCACCTCGCTCTGGCGCTGCGTCGCGCCGGGGCCGCCGGGAACCGGACCGCGCCCCTTTTTGCTCCTAGAGAGCGCGGCCTCGCGCGGCTCCTTCGTCTGCGTCCTCGCCCCGCGCCGCACCGTCGTCGACGTCGCGCTCCGCGACGCGACGATCTCCGTCGCGCACGCCGACGGCACCGTGCACGAGCACGCGGGTCGAGGCGCCACCTGGCGCATCGATCTCCGTGCCGGCGCCGCGACCAGCTCCATCGAGCTCGGCGGCGCGGTGGAGAAGCGAGTGCGTCCCGCGTCGCGCCCGTCGGGCGCGGATGCCCCGCCGCCACCGGCCGTGCGTCTCGCCAATGGCGCGGCGCCGGTCGTCTTCGAGCTCGGCGAGCGCGAGTACCGCCGCTCCGAGCAGAGCTGGCGCGACGTCGGTGCGCCGACGGCGGCCGTCTCCCTTCGAAGCGAAGACGGCCTGCTGCACGTCGAGGTCCACTCGCGTACCGGCGCTCCGGTGCTCGTCGCCGACGAGGCGGTGAACGAGATGGACAACGAGTCTCCGGACGTGAACGGCAGCGGCGTCGAGATCTTCGCGGTCACCCGCGCGCAGTACGCCGGCTGGCTCGTGCGGCCCGGCGCCGACGGGACGGCGCGCGTTCGCCCCCTCGCCCCCGATTCGCCACCGATCGACGCGCGCGTCGAGCTCACCACCGAAGGATGGCGGGCACGCGTCACGCTCGATCCGCGCGGCCTGCGCGACGCCACGCGCGGCTTCCATCTCGCCGTGGTGGTGAACGAGATCCCCCCCGGCCGCGAACGGCGCCGCGGGCAGCTCGTCCTCGCCGGCCGCCCCGGCGGCTGGGTCTACCTGCGCGGGGATCGGCACCAGGATCTCGCCGAGTCCATTCGCGTCGAGCTCGCGTGAACGTGACGTCCCCCTCTCCCGCGCGCGCGGCCTCGCCCATATTTCGCCGATGACCGAGACCTCGCTCGACGCGTTGCGCGTCGTCCTCTACGAGCCGCAGAACCCGATCAACATCGCCGCCGTCGTCCGTGCGATGAAGAACATGGGCGCGCGGTCGCTGCGTCTCGTCCGCCCGGTCGAGTACGACCCGTACCGCCTCGAGGGGATCGCCCACGACACCTTCGACATCATCGAGAAGATCGAGCGCTACGACACGCTCGAGGAGGCGCTCGCCGACTGCGTCCGCGTCGCCGGGTTCACCGCCCGCCGCCGCGCCGCGAAACGGAAGATCCTCGCCCCGCGCGAGGCCGCGCAGGAGCTCCTCGACTACGCCGGCGAAGGACCCGTCGCGCTCCTCTTCGGCCGCGAGGACTCCGGCCTGCCTAACGACGCGCTCGACCAGGCGCACCTGCTCGTCACCATCCCGACCACGGAGCATGCCTCGCTCAACCTCGCGCAGGCGGCGCTCGTCGGGCTGTACGAGCTGCACCTCGCCGCCGCCGACGCCACCCGCGCCCTCCGCCCTCCGCGCAAGGACGCGCCGCCCTCGCGTCAGGACGAGTACGAGCTGTTCTTCAAGGACGCCGAGCGCGCGCTCGGCTCCATCGAGTTCTTCAAGACGCGCTACCCGGAGCACATCCTCCGCTCGCTCCGCTCCCTCACCTTCCGCGCCGCGCCCGACAAGCGCGAGATCTCCTTCATGCGCGCCGTCGCGATCGAGG
This sequence comes from Gemmatimonadaceae bacterium, assembly GCA_013361935.1. GTDB lineage: Bacteria > Gemmatimonadota > Gemmatimonadetes > Gemmatimonadales > Gemmatimonadaceae > JABFXC01. The sequence continues at coordinate 8,831 of JABFXC010000117.1, read as the reverse complement.
TCGTGCGGTTCCTCGAGCGCACCGGACGCCCCGTGACGCCGCGCGAGCCTTGACGCGCCGCGGCCGCCGCCGATTCTTCCTCACATGATCTGGGACAAGTTCCGCCGCCAGCGCGGCGACGAGAAAACCGCACCGCCCCCTGCCGCGCCGGTGCCCGAGCAGCTCGACGACGTCGACCCCAGCGAGGACGACGACGGCGGCGGCGTTCCCGAGGGCGCCGAGGAAGTCGCGAACGAGCCGTGGCGCGAGCGCGCCGCCGCCGTGATCCCGGGAGGCAGCTCGACCGGCAGCAAGCGCGTCGAGGCGCTGTACGGCGACGCTCCGCTCGGCGACACGGTCCCCACGCACTATTCGCGCGCCCGCGGCTGCTCGCTCTGGCTCGTCGACGGCGAGTCCGAGCTCGAGGTCGTCGACTGCACGATGGCCCTCGGCAGCGTCGCCATCGGCTACGCGGACGGCCACGTTCTCTCCGCCGTCGGCCAGGCCGCCGCGTTAGGCAACGTCGCCGGCGTCCCCCATACCCTCGAGGTCTCGCTCGCCGAGCGGCTCTGCGACTTCATCCCCTGCGCCGAGCAGGTCCGCTTCCTCAAGACCGGCGCCGAGTCGGTGTCGGCGGCCGTGCGGATCGCGCGCACGTACACGGGGCGCGATCGCGTCGTCAGGGCCGGCTACTTCGGCTGGCACGACTGGGCGAGCGGTGCGGACGTCGCCGGCATCCCGCGCTCGGCGCGCGCCGACGTCGTCGCCGTCCCCTTCGACGACGTCGACGCCCTCGATCGCGCGGTCTCCGACGCGCGCGGCGCGCTCGCCGCGATCGTCATCGAGCCCGTCGTCGAGCGACTGCCGAGCGAGCGCTGGCTCGCCCGCGCGCGGCAGCTCGCCACCGAGGCCGGCGCGGTGCTCGTGTTCGACGAGATGAAGACCGGATTCCGGCTGAAGCCCGGCGGATACGGCGAGCTCTCCGGCGTCGAGCCCGATCTCGCCGTCTTCGGCAAGGCGCTCGCGAACGGCTTCCCGCTGGCCGCGGTCGTCGGACGCGCCGACGTCATGGACGCCGCGCGCCGCACCTGGATCTCCTCCACGCTCGCCGGGGAGACCACGGCCCTCGCCGCCGCGTACGCGGTGCTCGACTGGCACGAGCGCGAGGACGTCTGCGCGACCCTCGCCACCATCGGCGCCGCCCTGCGCTCCGCGGTCGACCGGGCGATCGCCGCCGCGGCGATTCCGGGCATCCGCACCGACGGACTCGATCAGATGTGGCGCATCGTCTTCGACGACGCCGACGTCGAGCGGCTCTTCGTGCGCCACGCCGTCGAGCACGGCGCGCTCTTCAAGCGCGGCGCCTACAACTTCGCCGCCCTCGCCCACGAGGACGCGATCGGCGACGTCGAGTCCGCGGCGAGCGCGGCGCTCGTCGCCATCCGCGAGGCCGGCCGCGCATGACCGCGGCTCGCGCCACGCTCGCCGGGCCCGAGCCGCTCATCGACGTTCACGCCCACTTCCTCCACGCCCTCACCGGGCGCGAGGACTGGGAGGCGCCTAACGCGGCGCGGCTGCGCGCCGGGGACCGCATCGGCATCACCGTCCACGTCGCATCCACCCTCGGCTCCTGGGGCTTCACCTCGCCGACCTATTTCCCCTCGCCGCGCGACGTGTCCGTCGGCAACGACGCCATGCTCGACCTCGCGGAGCGCGAAGGCGGCCGGGTGAAGATCTATGTCGCGGTGAACCCGAACGACACGAAGCATGCGCTCGCCGAGATCGAGCGCTGCGTGGCGCGCGGCGCGGTGGGCGTGAAGCTCGCCGCCAGCCGCCGCGCCGACGACCCGCTGCTCGATCCCGTCTGCGAGCTCGCCGCCGAGCAGGGGCTGCCGATCCTCCATCACATCTGGCAGCATCGCCGCCGAGAATGGCCGGCGCAGGAGGCGTCCGACGGGCTCGAGCTCGGCCGCCTCGCCGCGCGACACCCGCGCGTCGCCTTCATCCTCGCCCACATCGGCGGGGGAGGGGACTACGCGCACACCTTCCAGGCGGTGAAGGAGCTGCCTAACGTCCACCTCGACCTTTCCGGGAGCGGCGTCGACCGCGGGATGCTCGACGGCGCCCTCGAGGCGGTCGGCCCGAGGCGGCTGCTCTGGGGCTGCGACGTCACGATGGAGACCGGGCTCGCCAAGCTCCGCGCCCTCGACGTCATCGGCCTGGAGCGCGAGGGGATGCGCGACGTCCGGTGGCGCAACGCCGCGCGGATCTTCCCGCGCGGCAGCTTCCCGATGCTCGAGCAGGTGGCCGCGTGACCGCCCGCGCCGACCGCCGCCCCGTCGACGTCAACGCGCTCATCGGGCCGTACCCGTACCGGTACGTTCCGCACCCTGACCCCGAGGTGCTCGTCCGCGTCCTCGAGCGCGAGGGGCTGCGCGGCGCCTGGGTCGGACATCTGCCGTCGGCGTTCTGGCGGGATCCGATTCCCGGCAACCAGGCGCTCTTCACCGCGCTCGAGCCCTTCCGCGCGACGCTCCATCCCGCGCCCGTCGTGCGACCCGACTGGCCGCGCTGGGAGGAAGAGCTGCGCGCCTGCGTCGATCGCGGCGCGGCGGCGATCCGCGCCTACCCGCCCCAGTGGGGGATGCCGACGCACGACGCGAACCTCCATCGCCTTGCGAACGCCTGCGGTGAGGCGGGGATCCCGCTGTTGTTCACGGTTCGCTTCGAGGACCTCCGCCAGCGCGGCAACCTCGACGTCGCCGGCGACCTCGACCCGGCGACCGTGCGCGGGGTGGTGCGCGCCGCGCGCGACGCGCGTGTCGTGGTCACCGCCGCCGGCCGCGAGTTCGTCGAGTTCGTCCACTGGGGACTCACCCCAGAGGAGCGGGCTCGCGTCTGGTGGGACATCTCCTGGATCTGGGGCCCGCCGGACGACCACCTCGCGCACCTCTTCCGCACCGTCGGCAGCGAGCGCTTCGTCTACGGCACCCACTGGCCGATGCGCCTCACCCAGAACCCGCGCGCGAACCTCGATCTGTTGCCTGATGATCTCGCGAACGCGAAACTCGCGGACGTGGACGAGATTGCACGCCGTTAGGCACGGCTGTTGGAACACGAAGGTCACGAAGGACCACGAAGGATGTGGCTCGCGCACCCTCCGTGGCCTTCGTGACCTTCGTGTTTAGCCACAGGAGCAGAAGGAGGCTCGTTGCTCTGAGGAGCTCGCCCGACCCCGGTCGTTCCGATGCCGACGCGAGCGCGCGGCGACAGAATTGGGGTCTCCCGACAGCGCTGACCGCCCGAAGCTCAGAACCGCAGCCCGACTCCCGCCGTCACGTCCACGCTGCTCACGCCTTCGTCGCGCCCGTACTCGCGCACGCGCGACTCGACGTGCAGCATCAGCCGGTCGCCGGCGAGGAAGGTCCGCAGGCCGAGCGCGGTCGACACGACCCGCTTTCCGCCGTTCAGGATCGTGCCCGTTCCCTCGGGGCCCATCACGCCGCCCGCGCCGAAGCCGATGTACGGGCGGAAGGGGCCGATCGGCAGCTGCAGCTGCACCTGCGCTTCGGGAATCAGAAAGCGCTGCCGCGTTCCCACCAGGTCCTTCGTGGAGACGCCGCTCAGCGCGATCTCGCCGAGCACGAAGCGGCCGATGATCGGGCTGTCCATGCGCACCGACCACGCGCGGCCGAGCGAGTCGGTCGCATAGCCGTCGTCGAGCGCGGCGAAGCCAAGCACGTACGAGAGGCTCTGCTCCGAGGGGCGCGACCGGCTCCAGCTCTGTGCCCCCGCCGTGGCGGTGGCGGCAAGCGAGGCGATCGCGAATGCGAGAGTGCGGACGCGGCGTGTCATGAGGACCTCCGGCAGTGGGGAAGGGACTTCACTGCCCGCCACCCAACGCAACGCGCGGGCGCCTCCGCGGTCGATCTCTAAGTCGTTGCCACGAAAGGAAGACGCCGCGCGAGCGCTCGCGCGGCGTCCCTTGCTGGTGACGCGATGTGTGTCGCGCGGCGGAGACAGTCGCTACGCCGCGCGACGCTCCGCCTGACGGAGCCCCTGCTGGCGCTTCATCACGGTCAGCGCCAGCGCGATCCAGATCGCGACCGGGGTGAGGATCGCGCCCCACGGCCCCGCGAGATCGTACATCATCGCCATCTCGGTGTCGCGAGCGCGCTTGTACGTTCGCCACGTGTACCACGCGGCGACGAGCCCCGCCGCGAACAGGCCGACCTGCGCGGGGAGCTCCATGTCGTCCGCGAACGCGACGGGCGCCGCGAGCAGCGCCAGCGTGACCATGCCCAGCCGGATGCAGGAGAGGATGGCCATCGCCCGTCCCGGGCTCACGGCCTTGCGCGCATTGGACATGAGATGCCTCGTCGTGAGAGGGATAGCGCCCCTCTTCAGAAGAGCCGCCTTCGCTCGCCGCTACCGGCCGAACACCTCGTCGAGAAACGCTACGATCGTCCGCGCGAACTCGGGATGCCGCGGCACCGTCCAATGGTCCGCGCCCTCCAGAAGCTCGAGCCGCGCGCCGGGAAACGCGTCGGCCAGCGCCCGCGCGTGGTGCACGCCGATCTTTCGGTCGCTCGTCCCGTGGATCACGAGCAGCGGCGCACGGATCTCCGCGACGCGCTTCGCCGGCTGCAGGCGCGCCCGCTCCCAGACGAGGATCGGCCGCCAGAACCGGTAGACCACCTTCATCATCAGCGTGGCCGGATACCCCTTCGCGCGCAGCCATTCCTCCGTCCCCTGGATGGGGTCCGACGGCGCGCCGATCGTCACGATCGCGCGCGGCAGCAGCCCTTCGCGCGAGCCTTCCGCCGTCGCGAGCAGCGCCGCGGTGCCGCCCAGCGAGTGGCCGGCGAGCGCGATCCCCGGCCGCGTCTCGTCGCGCGCGACCGCCCATCGCCAGACGGCGAGCAGGTCCTCCGTGAAGTGGCGCGCCGACACGAACTCGGTCGCGTCGCTCTCGCCATGGCCGAGCGTGTCGAAGACGATGACGTGATAGCCGGCGTGCAGCAGCGGCTCCGCGTAGGCGAGCATGTCCGACGCGTGCGACTGCCACCCGTGCGTGATGATCACCGTCGGCGCCGGCCCCTCCGCGCCGTGAATGAGCGCGCCGCGCAGTCGTCCTCCCGGACGCTCGACGTCGACGGGCGTGGCCGGAAGCCCCAGCGCATCGGCGCGCCGCTCGCCGCGGCGTCCCTTCGCGCGGAGGAAGCGCCGCGCGAAGCCGCGCACCAACAACACGCCGGTAACGAGCGCGAGGAGCAGTGCGGCTCCCACCGCCGACGCCAGTGAAATTCCCGTCATACGAGTCGTCGTCGTGCGTTCCGCGCCCTCGCGGCGCGACATTCGCGCAGCGCGTTGCGCGCCGCCGTCACTTGAAATCGCTGTGATGGGCCGTCATCTTCTTCGGCTGCTGTACCCTTGTGAAGAAATTCACAAAGTCGAGTAATACGCTCGGCTTTATCGAACGACTCAATTCTACCCAGTCGCGATGATCACGAAAGGGAAGTGGGCGGCCATTCCCGGGCTCGTCGCCCTCGCGGCGTGCGCCATCTTCCTCTCGGCGTACAGCGGGGCGTCGTCTCCCCAGGGGGCCGCGCCGGTGCAGCCGATCAACTTCCCCCATCCGCGACACGTGCAGACGCTCGGCATGAACTGTCTGTACTGCCACTTCGCGGCGAACAAGTCGCCCGATCCCGGGCTCCCCGCCGTCGGCACCTGCATGGGCTGCCACCAGGTCGTCCACGCCGACAGCGCCGAGATCAAGAAGCTCGCGTCGTACTACTACAAGAACCAGCCGGTGCCGTGGGTCCGCATCCACAAGGTCCCGGAGTACGTCCACTTCCCGCACATGCGCCACGTCAATGCCGGCGTCACCTGCCAGGACTGCCACGGCCAGGTGCAGGAGATGGGACGCGTCTATCAGGCGAGCTCGCTGAACATGGGCTGGTGCCTGAACTGTCACATCGGGAACTACAAGCCGCAGTTCAAGGCGCGCTACGACTGCAGCACCTGTCACTACTGATCGCCCAGCTCCGGCGCGCCGCCTAACGGCGCGCCGGTCACACAGGTAGGACGTCCCTCGTCCCTCTATCGAAGTGACCGAGCCAGTCTCGCCACAGAAGAATCGACGTGAGTTCCTGAAGGTCCTCGGGGCCGGCACCGCTGCCGTCGCCACCGTCGGCTGTGGCACCGACCACGTGCAGAAGCTGATCCCGTACGTCCACCACCCGGACGAGACCGTCCCGGGCGTCTCGACGTACTACGCGACCACCTGCCGCGAGTGCGCGGCCGCGTGCGGCGTCGTCGCCGAGACGCGCGACGGACGCGTGATCAAGCTCGAAGGCAATCCCGAGCATCCGCTCTCCCGCGGCGCGCTCTGCGCCCGCGGCCAGGCCGCGGTGCAGGGCCTCTACAACCCGGATCGCTTCCGCACGCCGATGATCCGCAAGGGCGGGAAGCTCGTCGCCGCGAAATGGCAGGAGGCGATGCAGCTCTTCACCCAGAAGGTCGGCGAGGCGAAGAGCCGCGGTCAGGGCGGCAACGTCGTCTTCGTCAACCAGCACGAGAGCGGCTCCTTCCCCGGCTTCCTCGACGGCTGGCTCGCGGCGAACGGATTCCCCGCGCACGTCAGCTACGACGCCGAGGCGCAGAGCGCGGTCATGGAGGCGAACCGCCAGTCGTATGGCGTCGCCTGGCCGACGTATCGCTTCAGCGCGGCGAGCCTCATCGTCTCCTTCGGCGCCGACTTCCTCGACGGATGGGGCGCGTCGGTTCCGCAGCAGCTCGACTTCGCCGACGCGCGCGCGAAGCTCGACGGCGCGCCGCGCTTCGTCTACGTCGGTCCGCGCCGGTCGCTCACCGGTCTCAATGCCGACGAGTGGGTGCCGTGCAAGCCGGGTACCGAGCTCGTGGTCGCCCAGGCGCTCTCCGGCGCGATGAGCCCCGCCGCCGCCGCGCAGCAGTGCGACGTCCCCGCCGAGCAGCTCACGCGGCTCGCGCGCGAGGTCGCGTCGGCGAAGCCGGGACTCTTCCTCGCCGGCGGCAACGGCGCGAACGCGCTCGAGCTCGCGCAGACGGTGAACCGCATGAATGCGGGCTCCGTCGGGACGACGGTCATCCCCGCCGAGCCGATCGCCGGCTTCGAGGGGATGGGCGGCTTCGGCGAGCTGTACGACGTCGTCCAGCGTCTCGGCGCCGGGAGCGTGTCGCTCCTCATGGTGCGCGGCGCGAACCCGGCGTTCACGATGCCCGGCTTCGCCGCGGCGATGGCGAAGGCGACGAACACCTTCAAGGTCAGCTTCTCGTCGTACCCCGACGAGACGGCGATGCAGGCGGACCTCGTCCTCCCCGACAACCACGCGCTGGAGAGCTGGGGCGACGCGCAGGCGACGCGCGGCACGATCTCCCTGCAGCAGCCGGCGATGGATCCGGTGTTCGACACCCGCGCCACCGCGGACGTCCTCATCCAGGCGGCGCAGGGCGATCAGAACCTCGCCGCGCGCTACACGCAGAAGGACTACCGCACCTGGCTCTTCGGCCGCATCCCCGGCGGCATGGCGGCGATCACCGCCGCGCTCCCCTCCGGCGTGATGGCCGGCACGCTGCCTAACGCTCCGGCCGCCCGCCGCGCGCCCACGCGCCTCAACGCTCCGGCCGGAAGCGGGGATCTCTTCCTCCTCACGTACTTCTCGCCCACGCTCGGCGACGGCCGTGGCGCGAACAAGCCCTGGCTGCAGGAGCTCCCCGATCCGGTCTCCAAGATCTGCTGGCAGAGCTGGGTCGAGGTGCACCCGAGCACGGCGAAGAAGCTCGGCGTCACCAACGGCGACGTCGTCGAGGTGAAGACCGCCGCCGGCACCGTCCGCGCGCCGGTCTACCTCTTCCTCGGCGTCCGCCCGGACACGATCGCGATGCCCCTCGGGCAGGGGCACACCGAGTACGGGCGCTACGCGAAGGGCACCGGTGTGAACGCCGGCGCCATCGTGCCGTCAGGCACCGACGCCGCCGGCGGCCGCGTCGGCGCGACGATGGCCTCGCTCTCACGCACCGGTGAGGTGATGGACCTCGTCTCCACCGAGGGCTCGGCGCGCCAGCACGGCCGCGGCATCGCCCAGGCGATCGTCGCCGGCGCGAACGGCACCGCGGTCGCCGCGACGGGCGCCGAGCACGCGAACGAGGTCGCGCCCACCGGCAACGGCGGCGGCGATCGCGAGCGCGGCGTCGAGCAGCACACCGAGCATGGCGGCGAGGAGAGCTTCCCCGGCGACGCCAGCCACGCGTTCCTCCCCGGCCTCCGCTCGCCGGTCGCGAACGACGCGCAGGGTGATCTCGGCAGCCAGACGTCGAAGGACAAGGGGATGTACGATCCCAACCACTGGAGCGGGATGGCCAAGCGCCGCTGGGCGATGACCATCGATCTCGCCCGGTGCACGGGATGCTCGGCGTGCGTCACGGCGTGCTACGCGGAGAACAACATCCCAACCGTCGGCGCGCCGCATCAGGGACGCGCGCTCGCCCCGGGCTTCCCCGACTCGCACTGGGACACGCGTCCCGGCGCGAACATCGTGAAGGGGCGCGAGATGAGCTGGATGCGCATCGAGCGCTACTTCGAGGGTGGGGAGGGCACCGACACCCACTTCGACGCGACGTTCGAGACGCGCTTCGCGCCGATGCTCTGCCAGCACTGCGGCAACGCGCCCTGCGAGCCGGTGTGCCCCGTCTACGCGACCTATCACTCGCCGGACGGGCTCAACGTCCAGGTCTACAACCGCTGCGTCGGCACGCGCTACTGCTCGAACGGCTGTCCGTACAAGGTGCGCTACTTCAACTGGTTCGGC
>JABFXC010000120.1 GCA_013361935.1 Gemmatimonadaceae bacterium | reverse complement strand
CCCCCCCCCCCCCCCCCCCCCCCCCCCCCCCCCCCCCCCCCCCCCCCCCCCCCCCAGCCTCCAGGCGGAAGGAACGGCGTTGACCGCAGTCGCCGCCGTTCCTGACCCCTGACCCCCGACCCCCGACCCCTTTAGTTTCGGCGCATGCCTCTTCCGCCGACGCGTCCGCAGGACCAGCCGCTGCACGAGGACGTCCGCCGGCTCGCCGGGACGTTAGGCAGGGTCATCCAGCGGCTGGAGGGCGACGAGGCGCTGCGGATCGTCGAGGAGCTGCGCGTCGCCTGCCGCGCGCGGCGGCTCGGCGAGCCCGGCGCCCAGACGCTCGACCAGCTCGTGGATCACGTGTCCGCGCTGCCGATCGAGCTCGCCGCGCTCGCGGCGCGCGCCTTCACGCTCTTCTTCCTGCTCATCAACACCGCGGAGCAGGTGCACCGCGTGCGGCGCCGCAACGACTATCGCGCGCAGGACGACGACGCGCCGCAGCCGGCGTCGGCGCGGTGGACGATGCGGCGGCTGCGCGAGGCGGGGCGCTCGGCGGACGAGGTGGAGCGGAAGATCGCGACCCTCGACGTGCGACCGGTGCTCACCGCGCATCCCACCGAGTCGACGCGGCGCACGCTGCTCGGGCTGCAGGCGCGCGTCGCCGATCTCCTCCTCCGCCGCGAGGGCGTGCCCGACGCCGAGCGCCGGGCAATCGACGCCGCGCTCGAGGCGGAGGTCGAGCTGCTCTGGCTGACGCCGGAGGTCCGGCAGGACCGGCCGACGGTGCTCGACGAGGTGAGCACCGTGCAGTGGTACCTCGAGACGCGGCTGCTCGACGCGAGCGCCCGCACGCACGACGCGCTCGTCCGCGCCTTCGAGACGGAGTTCGGGCGCGAGGCGGACGCGCTGCGCCTCACGGTCCCGCTGCGCTTCGGCTCGTGGGTCGGCGGGGATCGCGACGGCAATCCCTTCGTCACCCCGGAGACGACGCTCGCCGCGGCGCGCCGGGCGAGCCACGCGATCCTCGGCCGCTATCGCCGCGCCGTCGACGAGCTCGTCGAGCGGCTGTCGATCGGCGCGGACATCGCCGAGCCGACGCCCGCGCTGCTCGAGTCGATGGACGAGGATCGCGCGGCGCTGCCGGAGGTGTGGGAGGCAAACCACCGTCGCAACGCGGACGAGCCCCTGCGGCTCAAGCTGAGCTTCATGGCGGCGCGGCTCGACGCGACGCGCCGGCTCGTCGCCTCGCGCGACGCCGGCGTGCCGCGGAGCGAGCCCGCGGCGTATCCGGACGTGGCAGGCTTCGAGCGCGACCTGCTGCTCGTCCGCGAATACCTCGTCGCCGCGGGTGCGATGGAGGCGCGGCGCACGACCTTCGATCCGTTCCTCGCGATCGTCCGCGCGCACGGCTTCCACGGCTTCGCCCTCGACGTCCGCGACCACGCCGACTCGCACACCGCCGCCCTGGCCGACATCGCGGCGAAGCTCGGCGTCCCCGCGTTCGACGCGAGCTCCCTGCGCGCCGAGCTGCGGGGGAGCCGTCCTCTCGTCTCGGCGCGGCTGCCGATCGAGGAGGGGACGCACCGCGTGCTCGACACGATGCGCACCATCGCGACGATCCAGGACGAGAGCGGGCCCGCCGCGGTCTCGACGTACATCATCTCGATGGCGCGCGGGCCGGAGGATCTGCTGCGCGTGCTGCTCCTCGCCCGCGAGGCGGGGCTCGTCGATCTCGCCGCCGAGCCGCCGGTGTCGCGGATCGACGTCGTGCCGCTCTTCGAGACGCTGGACGACCTCGAGCACGCCCCCGCGGTGATGCGCGAGCTCTTCGACGACGAGGTCTACGCCCGCCAGCTCGCCGCGCGCGGGAAGCGGCAGGAAGTCATGATCGGCTATTCCGACTCCGGGAAGGACGCGGGGATGATCGCGTCGTCGTGGGCGCTGTACCGCGCGCAGCGGCAGCTCAACGACACCTTCGGCGAGGCGGGCATCGCGCTGCGCCTCTTCCACGGGCGTGGTGGCAGCGTCGGCCGCGGCGGGGGATCGCCGGTGTACCGCGCGCTCGCCGCGCTCCCGCCTAACGTCTCCTGCGGCTCGCTGAAGATCACCGAGCAGGGGGAGATCATCTCGCAGCAGTTCGGTCTCGCGCCCATCGCCGAACGGACGCTCGAGGTGACGCTGGCCGGAACGCTGCTCCACGAGTTCACGGACTGGCGGAAGGGGCTCGACGACGCCGAGGTGCGCGGCTTCCGCGGGGTGATGGACGCGCTCTCCGCGCGATCGCTGGACGTGTATCGCGAGCTGGTGCGCGAGAACCCGGCGCTCTTCGACCTCTTTCTCGCCGCGACGCCGGTGGCCGAGCTGGCGGGCGCGCGCTTCGGCTCGCGCCCCGCGTACCGCCCCGGCGCGAAGAAAGGGATCGAGGGGATCCGCGCGATCCCCTGGCAGTTCGGGTGGACGCAGATCCGGCTCATGCTCCCCGGCTGGCTGGGCGTCGGCACCGCGCTCGCGTCGTTCGGATCGAGCGCCGAGGGGCTGACGACGCTGGGCCGGATGGTGAAGGTCTGGCCGTTCTTCGACGACATGCTCGCGAAGATCGAGATGGTCTGCGCGAAGACCGATCTCGCGATCGCGCGCGCCTACGTCCAGCGATCGGGAGCGGACATGGCGCTCTTCGCGCGGCTGGAGGAGGAGTTCGCGCTGACGACGGAGTGGCTGCGCCGCGTGCGCGGAACGGAGGAGCTGATCGCCGACTCCCCGGTGCTGCGCGCGGCGATCGCGGTGCGCAACCCCTACGTCGACGTGCTCTCGGTGCTGCAGGTGGCGCTGCTCGAGCGGAAGCGGCGCGAGGGGGACGCGGGCGCGCAGGGCGAGGCGGTGAACGAGGCGCTGGCGACGACGCTGAACGGGGTGGCGCAGGGGCTCAGGAACACCGGCTGAGGCGAAATCGTTACTGGCGCATCGGGCGCCTGACGCGTATGATGCCGCTGTCGGGGCCGGAGATTCTCGCGGCACCCGCGTTCCGATCGCGCTCGCAGCCGGGGCGGTGGAACGACGCTCGTCCTGGGTGGCGCTCGCAGGACTTTCCCTCGCGTCGGCGCGACGATGTCTCCAGGTTCAGATCCGGCTGGCACGCGGCAGCGGGTGGTACTCGTCGGCGATCCCGACTGGGACACGCGGACCATCCTGCTCCGCGCCCTCGAGCACGCGGGCTTCCTCGCCCGCGCGGTGGAGAGCGGTGACGCCCTGCTCGACGCGGCCGCTGGCGATGCCCCCGATCTCGTGATCGCCGAGATCTACCTGCGCTGCCGTTCCGGGCGTTGCACGGTGCAGTGCATGAAGCGCGACCCCGTGCTCCGCGTCATCCCGGTGCTCGTCTACACGAGCCGGGTGCTGGCCTCGGACGAGCAGTGGGCCCACGAGATCGGCGCCGAAGGCTTCCTGATGAAACCGGCGTGGATCGAGGTCCTCGTCGCCATGGTGCGCGATCTGATCGCCACGCGCGAGGCCTCGGCACGGCGGGATCGCTTCCCCGAAGCGCCGCCCGGCTCACGAGGGGAGGATAGGCCGCGCGCCTGACGGCGTGCGGCCTAACGGCCGACCGGCGCGGTGCGCCAGAAATCGATCCCGCCGGCCTGCTGTCCCACGTCGATGGTCGCGACCTTCGCCATCGCCCGCAGGTCGATCACGTCGACGGTGCCGGGCATCGAGCCGACGCCCTCGTCCGTGACGAACGCATAGCGGTCGTCGCTGGACACGGTCACCCCGCTCGGCAGCCGCCGGGTCGTCGCGACGCGGCCGAACTCCTTTCCCGTGGCGAGGTCGAACACCGAGACCGACTGCGCCCGCTTGTTGGTGCCGACGAGCAGGCGTCCGTCGTGGGTGACCGCGAGGTTGTAGACCCCGTCGCCGGCGGGGATCCGCCGCGCGAGCGTCCATGACGAGACGTCGATCTGTACCAGCTCGTTCGACTTGTTGCAGGCGACGAAGACCGACTTCCCGTCCACCGTCGGCTGCGCCCACGTCGGCGAGCAGCTTGGCGCGTGCGTCATCGCGCCGCCGGCGGGCATCGCCATCGCCATCGGCGCGCCGTCCATCCCGTGCTCCATCCCCTTCGCGACGATGAAGTGCCGGGCGACCGCGAGCTTCTGCGCGTCGATCTCGACCAGCGCGTCGTCCATCATGCAGACGGAGTAGTGCTTCGACCCGTCGGGGCTGAGCCGCGACCCGTGCGGCATGGTGCAGGTGCGGATGCGCGCGACCTCGACCATCTCCGGCGCGTAGACGACGGAGACCGACGAGGGCACCATCTCGCCGTGCAGGTTGAAGTTCACCGCCCAGACGTAGGCGCCGTTCGGCGACACCTGCACCGTCGCCGGAAAGAAGCCGAGCTGCACGCGGCCGAGCAGCGAGTCGCCCGCCGAGCTGTACTTCCAGAGCGATCCCTCCGGCGAGCCGTGCGCCGTGGTGACGAAGTAGCGGTCGCCCGAGGGCGCGACGGCGATGCCGTGCGGACCGACGAGCTCGGACGGATTGAAGCCGACGCGGAAGTCGCGCTCGACGCTGATCCCGCGCGGCCCATAACTGAGCAGCGACACGTGGTCGTTGCCTTCGCTGGCGACGAAGACGAGGTAGTCGCGATCGGGAGCCTGCGGCGCGCTCACCGTCGGCGCGGCCGGCGGCGGCGACACGCGCGGCGCGCAGGCGGTGAGAATGGCGAGAAGGAAGACGCGGAGCTTCATGGGGTAACTACCATGGGGCACAAGACTAGTGTCAGGGTCAGGCGGCATGAGGCAGCTGGCAGGACTGCCAGGTGGCAGTAGCTGCCTCCCGGCCGGTATGCCCCATGGCCCCTCTGACAAGTGACTCATGCCTCGGAAGTCATGACACTAGCCTCATGCCTGATGGCCGTTACATGACCGGCTTCGCTTTCGGCTCGATGCGCACGATCCACAGCCCGTTGTTGAAGTCGTTCACGTACGCGAGCCCGTCCTTCGGGTTCACCACGACGCCCCAGTCGAAGGCGTGGTTCGCCGTGTTGCCCGTCATGTCCGCGGTGTTGAGCGACGCGATCTCGCGGTTCTGCGCGCGCAGGTCGCCGCGCAGCTCGCCGCTGATGTCGAAGGCGTGGAAGCCCGCGTCGTACGCGCCCATGTAGAGCGTGTCCTTCACCACCCAGTAGTTGTGCACGCCCCCGTTCTCCGGCGTGTACCAGGCGACCGACTTCGGGTGCTCGATGTCGCTGACGTCGATCACCTGCAGGGTGCCGTACATCCGGCCGGCCGACGCGTCCTTGGCGCCCTTCACTTCCCCGTTCAGGTACACCTCGTCGCCGATGAAGACGTACTTGCCGTCGCGCTGCCGCCACGCGGTGTGCGTGCCGCGGGCGAAGCCGGGACCCGAGACGTCCTCGACCTCCTTGTAGAGCGAGTCGAGGTCGTACTTGAACTGCGAGACGAGCACCGGCTTCGACGGCGTGCCCCCCCACTTCCCGTTGCCGATGTCGAGGATGATCAGCCCGTCGTTCCAGTAGCTCGCGTAGAGCAGCCCGTCGACGATGTCGAGGTCGTGGACGTAGCGCGCCGCGTCGGGGCGGTCGGTCTTCCACGAGCCCGCGCGCTTCGGGTGCGCGGGATCGTCGAGGTTGACGACGTCGATCGCGCCGGTGCCGTCGTTGGTGACGAAGACGTTGCGGCCGAACTTCGGGTTCTCGTAGAGGTAGACCGAGTGCACGCCGCCGGTGAGCCCCTCGGTGAAGTCGGCGATCTGCTTCGGGTGCAGCGGGTCGTGGATGTCGGCGATGACGATGCCGTTCCTGCGATCGGCGGCGCCTTCACGCGTCAGCACCATGTAGTTCCCGTCGGCCGTCGTCTGCATGTCGTTGACGAGGCGCGTGTTCACCACGATCGAGTCGACGACGCGCGGGCTCGCCGGATTGCTGATGTCGATCGCGTAGACGCGGTCGCCGCCGCCGTGGGTGCCGAGGTAGGCGACGGTGCCGTTCGGATGCAGCCACACTTCCGACGTCGGGAACGCGGTGCGCGGCAGACGTCCGACGACGCTCACCGGCCGGCGCACGTCGCGCTCGGTGACGTGGACGACGGTGCTCGCCGAGCGCGCGCCGCCGACCGCGGTGACGACGTAGTCACCGGGGCGATAGGCGACGAACGAGCCCTCGGCGTCGATCTGGCCGTCGCCGGGGGCGAAGGTCCACGTCGGCGTGATTCCGCCGACCGCGCGACCCGACGCGTCCGTCGCCTTCACGCTGAACTTCACCACGTCGCCCTGGCGCACGCTCGGCGCGCTCGGCGAGATGCTCAACGCGCGGAGCGCGGAGACGACGGTCACGGGGATCGTCGCCGTGGCGCTGCCGGCGCTCGCCGTGAGCACCGCCTTTCCCGGCGCGACCGCGGTGACGAAGCCGTTCGCGTCGACGCGCGCGGCGGCGGGCATCCCCGAGCTCCACTTCACCGCGGCCGTCGAGCGATCGTTCGTCCGCGAGAAGGGAACGGCAACGAGCTGGTAGCTCTGGCCGACGACGAGCGTGAGGCGCTTCGCCGGAAGCTCGATGCGCGCGGGCGCCCCCGGGATGGTGCGCAGCTGCACGGTCTCGATCTTCGGCGCGCTCCCCGGCACCATCGCGGTGATCGTCACGATCGGCTTGCCCACCGAGCTGGCGACGAGCAGCCCCGTCGAATCGATCGCCGCCTCGCCCCAGCCGCTGCGCAGCGCGTACCGGATGGTCGCGTTGGGCACCGGCTTCCCCTGCGCGTCGAGCGCGCGCACCGTGAGGCGCACGGAGTCGCCCGCCGTGATCTCCCGCGGCCGCGGCGACACCTCGATGCGGTCGACGGGCGAAGGCGGGAGCGTCGTCCCCTGCTGGGGGACGACCTGAAGGGACGCGAGAAGGAGCGCGGAGAGATGAGCGATCATGGGCGGGGGGCGTTGTGGGGAGCGGGAAAGATCGGACCGGTGCTCGCGAAGGGCAATACTCGCTGTCGAGCCGGATCGCGGCCTGGCGAGATTGGCCTCGGATCGCTCCGAGTGGCGCTTGGCTCCTCGCCGCAACGAGCCTGCTATCTGCCTTGGCGTTGAGACACGAAGGCCACGAAGGTCCACGAAGGGTGCTTCAGCCCAATCCTTCGTGGACCTTCGTGTTCTTCGTGTTCAACTGCAGGGGTTCAACTGCAGGAGGTTCAACTACAGCGGGATGACGCCCGAATGACGCCGGTGGCGAGCTTGGCACCATGGAAAACTCTCCGCTCTCGCCCGCTGAGGACAGGCTTACGCACGAGATCATCGGCGGATCGTGCTCTAGCCTGACTCTGGTCATTTGAACACGAAGGCCACGAAGGTCCACGAAGGGTGCCTCAGCAACATCCTTCGTGGACCTTCGTGACCTTCGTGTTGAACGCCAAAGCAACAGCCGGCTCGTTGCGGTCCGGAGCCTCCGTGCCACACGGAGCGTTCCGATGCTAACCCCGCCGAGCGCGCGCCTACCCACCGCAGGCGCGGATCACGACCTTCGGCTCCCCAGCTTCCGGGTACAGCTTCCGCGCCGCTCTCGCGTGTGCCGTGGCGGGCTTGCAGCTGCCGCGCGCCAGGTAGGCCTGGGCCAACCGCAGATGGATCCGGTAGCTCCCGGGATCGTACGACGATGCCTCCTCGAGCACCGTGCGGCGCGTGGTCCCGTTGAAGAGTTCCATCGCGAGGAGCTGCGTCGTGCTGCGGGCGATCGCGATCCCGCCGAGCACGAGGATCGCCGCGAAGACCGCGAGGCGGCGCTCACCGCCGATGTCGACCGCGTGGCGCTCGCGTCCGGCGCGAGAGAGCGCGCCGAGCAGCGACCAGGCGATCAGCGCGGGCAATGGGAGCAGGAGCACCGCGTCGAAGGTGCCCACCACGAGCAATACGACGATCGTGCCGATCAGCGCGACCGCGGCGAGACGCTCCTCGTCGTCGCGCGCGGCGAGTCCGCGCACCCCGTCCGCGAGGAGCGAGACCATCGCCAGCACGAGCACCGCGAACGCCACGAACCCGCGCTCCGAGAGAAACGTCATCCAGTCACTGCTCGGCCACGGGTTCGCCGTCATCCCGTTGTCGGCGAGGGAGGGATCGTTGCGCGAGGCGAACTTCGGGTAGACCATCGCCCAGTTCCCCGGGCCGACGCCGAGCAGCGGATGGTGCGAGGACATCCGCAGCGTGTTCGAGTACTGCACCAGCCGCCCCGCCCCGCTCCCCTCCTTGTAGTTCACGACGCTCTTCGCCGTGTCGAGGTACGGAGAGTCGCTCTTCCAGTCGAGGGTGTTCGGCAGCACCAGCGCCGCCACCGCGCCGAGCCCGAAGGCGAAGGGAAGCGCCCACGTCCGCCGCCAGCGCACCGTCCCCTCCGTCCGCCGGAGCGCCAGGTAGCCTAACGGCAGGAGGACGACGGCGCAGGCGATGAGCGCGAGCCACGCGGCGCGGCTGCGCGAGAGGATCAGCGCCGCGGCGACGATCCCGATCCCGACGCACCAGCGCGTCCAGCTCCCGCGCGTGCGCGCGCCGAGCGCGGTGTAGAGGAGCGCGGGCATCGCGATCACGGCGAGGTGCGCCATGAAGTTGCGGTTGCCGAAGGTGCCGCCGGGGGCACGGTTCAGGCTGAAGTACTCGGTGCGGAGCCCGTACGCCTGGAGGAGCGAGGTGATCGCGCCGAGCACCGCGGCAAAGGCGAGCGTCGCGACGAGCGCGCGCGTGAGCCCCGCGCGGGCGACGGCGCGCGCCGCCCAGAAGCACGCGGCGCCGGAGAGGGAGATCATCACCGCCCGCTGCGCCGCCCACCAGTTGGTGGAGAAGAGCGCGGCCAGCGCGCCGAGAGCGAGGAAGACGGCGAGAAACTGGTCGACGCGGGCCAGCGGGAGCCGGCGGGCGCGCGCCATCAGGCAGAGAGTCGCCAGCAGCGCCGTCGCGTGGAGGACGAGCTCCTTCGGGACGAAGAAGCGGTCGAGGTCGAACTGCTTCCAGGGGGTCGCCACGAGGACGACGAGGATCGCCCCGAGCTGGAGGAGGCGGAGGGCGAGCCGCACGCCCATGCTGGGCCGCGGGGCATCGGAGGAGTCGGGACGACCGCGGTCGCGGAATCGGGGCACGCAATATCATACTATCAGGTCAGTCGCAAACGCATGTCCCGCTCCCTCGACCGAATCCAGTGGCCACCAACGCTCCGCCCGGCGTCCCGCTCCTGACACGCATCTTTCCCCGCGGCTCTCAGGGACGCGACGAGCTCCTCGCCGGCCCGATCCGCGGGGAGCTACTCGGCGCCGACCAGCTGGCGGCGCGCGCTCGCGAGCTCGCGCGGACGCAGAAGACCGCCGAGCCGCAGCGAGTCCCGCGCCGGCGCGCCCCGCTGCTCGTGCGGCTCACGGAGACACGCGCGGTGCTCGCCGCGGCGCACGAGCGACTCACGCGCGCCGCCGACGCGGACATCGACGTCGGGCCGGCGGGCGACTGGCTGCTCGACAACTTCCACGTCGTCCAGGAGCACATCCGCGAGGTCCGCGAGAGCCTTCCCGGCGGCTACTATCGCGAGCTGCCCGAGCTGGCGAGCGGCACGCTGGCCGGCTACCCGCGCGTCTACGAGCTGGCGATCACGCTGATCGCCCACACCGAGGCGCGGATCGACCTCGAGAACGTGCAGCTCTTCGTCGGCGCCTTCCAGGAGCGCTCGACGCTCTCCGTCGGCGAGCTCTGGGCGATCCCGGCGATGCTCCGCATGGGGCTCATCGAGAGCGTGCGGCGGATGGCGCTGCGCACGGTGCAGCGGCTGGCGGAGGTGGAGTCCGCGGACCGCTGGGCGGCGCGTCTCATCGCCGCGACCCGGCAGGCGCCGCACACGTTAGGCAACGCACTCGACGACTTCGTCCGCGACACGCCGCCGCTCACCACGCAGTTCGTCGCGCGGCTGCTCCACCAGCTCCGTCTGGCGAAGGAGTCCTTCCCGCCCCTGCTCTGGTTCGAGCAGTGGATCGCCGAGGAGGGGCCGACCTCCGAGGAAGCGGCCTCGCGCTCGAACGAGCGGCTCGCGCTGACGCAGGTGATGACGGCGAACAGCATCACCAGCCTCCGCGCCGTCGGCCGGATGGACTGGCGCGCCTTCGTCGAGCGCCAGAGCGCGATGGAGCAGGTGCTGCGCGACGATCCGTCGGAGTACTACGCGCGGATGACCTTCCAGACGCGCGACCACTACCGCCACGTCGTCGAGCGGATCGCCAAGCGTACGAAGCGCCGCGAGCAGGACGTCGCGCGCGCGGTGATCGAGCTCGCCCGCGCGGCGCAGACGATGGCCCCCGCCGACGAGCGGCGTTCGCACGTCGGCTACTACCTCATCGACGAGGGACGCCGCGAGCTCGAGCGCGTGGCCGGCTACGAGCCGACCGTCGGCGAGCGCGTCCATCGCGCGGTGCTCCGCCACCCGAACGTCGTCTTCGTCGGCGGGATCGTCGCCTGCACGACGCTCGCGCTTCTCGCGGTGCTCGCCCTCGCCGGCCGCTGGGCGCCGGCGGTCGTCACGACGCTCCTCGTCTTCGCCTTCCTCCCCGCGGTGGACATCGCGGTGACGGTGGTGAACCAGCTCGTCTCCGCGTTCCTCCCGCCACGCGTGCTGCCGAAGCTCGAGCTCCACGAGCACGGGGTGCCGGAGAACCTGCGCACCGCGGTCGTGATCCCGACGCTCCTCGGCTCGGTGGACGCGGTGCGCGAGATGCTCGACACGATCGAGGTGCAGTTCCTCGCCAACCGCGAGCCGAACCTCCACTTCGCGATCCTCAGCGACTTCACCGACTACAGGGAGCAGACGCGCGACACCGACGAGGCGATCGTCGCCGCAGCGGTCGCCGGGGTGAACGCGCTGAACGCGCGCTACTCGCCGGCCGACGAGGCCGCGTTCTATCTGTTCCACCGCCCGCGGCTGTGGAACGAGAAGCAGGGCGTGTGGATGGGGTGGGAGCGGAAGCGCGGGAAGCTCGCCGAGTTCAACCGCTTCCTCCGCGCCTCCGGCCCGGCGAGCGACTTCCGCCATGTAGCCGATAACGGAGTCGGCGGCCCCGCGTTCACCACCGTCGTCGGGGACGTCGATACCATCCGGAAGTGCCGCTACGTCATCACCCTCGACAGCGACACCGTCCTTCCGCCCGACGCCGCGCCGCTGCTCATCGGGACGCTCGCCCATCCGCTCAACCGCGCCGTCTACGACCCCGCGTTAGGCAGGGTGACGCAGGGCTATGGCATCCTCCAGCCGCGCGTCGGCGTCTCGCTGCCGAGCGCGCACCGCTCGCACTTCGCGGCCATCCACTCCGGGCATCCGGGCGTCGACCCGTACACCACCGCGGTCTCCGACGTCTACCAGGACCTCTACGGCGAGGGGAGCTTCACCGGGAAGGGGATATACGACGTCGTCGCCTTCGAGCAGGCGACGCACGGGCGCTTTCCCGAGAACACGCTCCTCTCGCACGATCTCATCGAGGGGAACTACGCGCGCGCCGGCCTGTCGACGGACATCGAGGTCTACGACGATTACCCGACGCGCTATCTCACCTTCACGCGGCGCAAGCATCGCTGGATCCGCGGCGACTGGCAGCTTCTCGACTGGCTGACGCCCAAGGTGCCGGGCCCGCACGGGCCCGAGCGCAACCGGCTCTCCCTGCTCTCGCGCTGGAAGATCCTCGACAACCTGCGCCGAAGCCTCAACGAGATCGCCCAACTCCTGCTCTTCGTCGCGGGGTGGACGCTCTTCCCCGGCTCGCCGGTGCGCTGGACGCTCATCGCGCTCGGCGCCATCGCCGCGCCGTGGGTGATGTCGGCGCTGCTCGCGATCCTCCGCCCGCCGTTCGACAAGAGCTGGCGCGCCTACTACGGCGCGGTCGGCCGCGACCTGATCACCAGCGCCCAGCAGCTCTTCCTCGCGGTCACCTTCCTCCCGCACCAGGCGTACGTCAGCGCCGACGCGATCGTCCGCACGCTCTGGCGGCTCTACGTCTCGCGCCGGAACCTGCTCGAGTGGCAGACGGCCTCGCAGGTCGAGCGGATGAGCCGCGCCGACCGCGGCGACATCTGGCGGAGGATGTGGCCCGCCGTGGGGATCTCGCTCGTCGTGCTGCTGCTCGTCGCGCTCGTCGCGGCGCGCAACTACATCCTCGCCGACGCCTTCGGGCCGGTGGTCGGGGCGCAGCAGCTGCTCGTCGGCATCGCCGCCTCGGCGGGTCCCTTCATCCTGCTCTGGGGCCTCTCGCCGGCGATCGCCCGGGCGCTCAGCGCGCCGGCGATCCGCCGCGAGACCAAGCTCTCGCCTAACGCGCAGGCGGAGGCGATGCGCTACGCGCTGCTGCACTGGCGCTTCTTCGACGCCTTCGTCACCGAGGAGTCGAACTGGCTCGCCCCCGACAACTTCCAGGAGGACCCGAACCCGGTCGTCGCGCTGCGCACCTCGCCGACGAACATCGGGCTGCAGCTCATGGCGGTCGCCAGCGCGGCGGAGCTGGGCTTCATCTCCATCGAGGAGATGACGCGGCGGCTCGAGCTCGCCTTCCGCTCCCTGGAGCGGATGCGCCGCTACCGCGGCCACTTCTACAACTGGTACGATCTCCGGGACCTCCACGTCCTCGAGCCGGGCTACATCTCCACCGTCGACAGCGGAAATCTCGCCGGGCATCTCATCGCGCTGCGGCAGTCCTGCCTGCACATCGCCGACCGGCCGATCTCCAGCGCGCGCGTCTGGCGCTCGGTCGCCGCGGCGCTGCACATCGCCCACGACCGCCTGACGACGCTCGCCACGAGCGGCGCGGCCGACAATCCCCTGAGCTTCGGCGCGATCGCCGACGCGGCGCAGCTCGTCCGCCAGGCGCGAAAAGCCTTCGCCGCCGTCCCCACCGCGGCGCCGAGCCAGGCGGAGATCGACTCGGTCGCCGCGCCCCTCGAGCGGGCGAGCCTCGTCCTCGCCGCCTCGGGGCTCGAGGAGGAGTGGCTCGAGCCCTCGATCGAGTGGATCGAGTGGAGCGCGAAGCGGCTCGCCGACGAGAAGGACCGTCTCGCCCGCATCGCCGCGGCGGGGGTCGCGCCGCCGGACAAGCAGGGCGAGCTCCCTTCCCTGCGCGAGATCGCGAAGACCGCCCCGCGCGCAGCGGGCATCGTCTCGCGGCTCGAGGCCATCGCCAGCCGCGCCTACGACTACGCGCTGGAGATGGACTTCCGCTTCCTCTTCGACGAGCGGCGCAAGCTCTTCTCCATCGGCTACTCGATGGCTACGCACGCGCGCGACGCCTCGTACTACGACCTGCTCGCCTCCGAGGCGCGCCTCGCCAGCTTCGTCGCGATCGCCAAGAACGACGTCCCCGTCGAGCACTGGTTCCGGCTCGGACGCACCCTCACCCACGCCGACGGCGCGACCGCGCTCATCTCGTGGAGCGGCAGCATGTTCGAGTACCTGATGCCGGTGCTCGTCATGCAGTCCTTCCCCTTCACCGTCCTCGACCAGACGTACCACGGCGCGGTGCGCCGGCACATCGCCTACTCCGAGGCGCGCGACGTCCCGTGGGGAATCAGCGAGAGCGCGTACAACCTGCGCGACCGCGCGCTGACCTACCAGTACCGAGCCTTCGGCGTCCCCAACCTGGCGCTCAAGCGCGGGCTTGGCCGCGACCTCGTCATCGCGCCGTACGCGGCAGCGATGGCGATGATGGTCGACTCGCGCGTCTCCCTCTCCAACCTCGCGAAGCTCGAGAAGAAGGGCGCGTTAGGCAGGTTCGGCTTCTACGACGCCCTCGACTACACCCGCCCCGACCCGGGGGAGCGCTTCGCCCTTGTGAAGACCTTCATGGCGCACCACGTGGGGATGGGGTTCATCGCCATCGCCAACGCGCTGCGCGACGGGCTCTGGCAGCGCCGCTTCCACGCCGATCCGCTCGTCCGCTCCTCGGAGCTGCTGCTCCACGAGCGCATCCCGCGCCGGCTCGTTCTTCAGGAGCCGCAGGAGGCGCGCCCCGACGAGGCGCTTCCGGATCCGGAGCTCGAGCGTCCCGCCGTCCGCGAGATCGACACCCCGGACACGCCGCAGCCGCGCGTCGCCCTGCTCGGGCACCTGCCGTACACGATCATGGTCACGAGCTGCGGCGCGGGCTACAGCCGCTACGAGGACCTCGCCGTCACGCGCTGGCGCGCCGACGGCACGCGCGACAACACGGGCCAGTTCTGCTACATCCGCGACGTCGGCCGCGGCCAGGTGTGGTCGGCGACGCACCAGCCGACGGTCACCCGCGCCGACTGGTATCGCGCCCTCCTCGCCACCGATCGCGTCACCTTCCACCGCGCCGATCACGGGATCGACACGCGCACGGAGATCACCGTCGTGCCCGAGGACTCGGCCGAGGTGCGGCGCGTGACGGTGACGAACAACTCGAGCGAGCCGCGGGAAATCGAGCTCACGAGCTACGGCGAGATCGTCCTCACGACGCCGGCGGCGGATCGCACGCACCCGGCGTTCGCCAACCTCTTCGTCGAGACCGAGTACCACGAGTGGTGCACCGCGATCACCGCGACGCGCCGCCCGCGCGGCTCGAACGAGCGCTCGCTCTGGTGCGTGCACGTCGTCGACGGCGGCGCCGAGCGCGTCGGCAGCGTGACCTGCGAGACCGACCGCGCGAGGTTCATCGGCCGCGGACGCTCGACGCGCGATCCGATCGCGCTGGAGAGCGACGGGCCACTGTCGATGACCACGGGCGCGGTCCTCGACCCCATCTTCGCCCTGCGCACCCGCGTGCGCGTGATGCCCGGCCGGTCGGCGTCGGTCGCCTTCACGACCCTCGTTGCCGACAGCCGCGAGCGCGCCTTCCAGCTCGCCGATCGCTATCACCACCCGCACGCCGCGCAGCGCGCGCTCGATCTCGCCTGGACCTCCACGCAGGTGGAGCTCCGCGAGCTCGGCATCTCTCCGACCGACGCGGCGATCTTCCAGGAGCTCGCCGGCCACCTCTTCTTCTCGACGTCGGCGCTGCGCCCGCCGCAGAGCGAGCTGCTCGCCAATCGCGGCTCGCAGCCCCTGCTCTGGAAGATGGGCCTCTCCGGCGACTGGCCCATCCTCGTCGCGACGATCTCGTCGCCCGACGGGCTGCCGACGCTGCGGCAGCTGCTCACCGCGCACCACTACTGGCGCCGCCGCGGGATGATGGTCGATCTCGTCGTCATCAATACCCATCCGCCGACGTACCTGCAGGACCTCGGCGACCGCATCACCGCGGCGATCTTCTCCTCGGGCGACGCGAGCGCGGTCGACCGGCCGGGCGGCGTCTTCGTGCGCCGGCAGGAGCTGCTCGACGCGGACGAGCTGCGCATGCTCCGCGCGACCGCGCGCGCGACCATCCCCTGCGACGGGCGCTCCATCGCCCGCATCCTCGACGCGGCCCGCACCCCCGACGAGCAGCTCGTCAGCGAGCCGCCGGTGGAGGTCGCGCCGCTGCGCGACACGCTGCGCCAGTCGCTCTCCGACACTCTCGCCGCGCAGCGCGCGCGGCTGCATCTCGCGCCGCGTCAGCCCCAGCCCGCCGCGCCCGCGGCACC
>JABFXC010000060.1 GCA_013361935.1 Gemmatimonadaceae bacterium | reverse complement strand
CTCATCATCGCCGAGGGACGCGCTGTGGGCGAGAAGCTCCGCGCGGAGATGCTCGAGGAGACGCGCGGCCAGCAGCAGGAGCTGCTCGAGCGCGCGCGCCGCGAGATCGAGTCGGAGCGTGAGAAGGCGATCGCGCAGATCCGCGCCGAGGCGGTGGACCTCGCGATCGCCGGCGCGAGCAAGGTGATCGAGAAGAACCTCGACGACCAGACGAACCGCAAGCTCGTCGAGAGCTATCTCTCGGGCGCGCCGGCGCGCCGCAACTGATGCGCGATTCCACGATCGCCCGCAATTACGCGGCGGTGCTGCTGACGCTCGCCCAGAAGGCGCAGGAGACGGCCGGCTGGGGGAAGATGCTCGCCGACGTCGCCGCCGCGATGGGGAGCGACCTCACGCTGCGCCGATTCCTCGAGAGCCCGAAGGTCGAGGCGAGCCAGAAGAAGGAGATCATCCGCCGGGCGCTGCAGGACCGCGCGCCGCGGCTGATGGTCCGCTTCCTCGAGCAGCTGATCACCAACCGGCGGCAGATGCTCATCCCCGAGATCTCGACCGAGTACTTCAACCTGCTCGACGAGCTCGAGGGGCGGATCCACGCCGACGTCACGCTGGCGAGGACGCCGTCGGAGGAGGAGAAGTCGCTGATCGCGGCGAACCTGAGCCGCACGCTCCGGAAGACGGTGGTGCCTCACGTTCGCGTGGATCCGGCGATCGTCGGCGGGGTCGTGGTGCGCGTCGGCGACACGGTGATGGACGGCTCGATCCGCCGCCGGCTGGCGACGCTCAAGCGGCGGATGCTCTCCGGCCAGGCGTAAGGCAGCGCGCGACGAGCAGTCCCGACGAGCGACGAGCGAACACCGCTCGTCGCTCGTCGGCGTTTCGGGGCGGGGCGTCGCTGGTCGGCGTCGGGTCGCGGGTGATAGCTTGCGGTACTCCAACCCCTCCGAACGATGCTGGCTCTCGCCGCGCTCCTTCTCGTCGTCCAGCAGCAGCCCGACACCTTCGTCACCGCGCCGAACGGCCGGCCGCCGTCGACGGCGCGGCAGCGGGCGGACTACCGGATCGTCGCGCGGCTCGACGAGCAGGCGCAGAAGCTCGTCGCGAAGGGGACGCTGGTCTACGTCAACAACTCGCCGGACACGCTGCGCGAGATGTACGTGCATCAGTATCTCAACGCCTTCCGGCCGGGGTCGAAGTGGAGCGCGGTGGACGAGCGCGAGGGGCGCGTCCGGTTCCAGAAGCTGAAGGACCCCGACTACGCGTACGAGCGCTTCACCGTGCCGCCGAGCGTGAACGGAACGGACGTGCGCGTCGACTATCCGGGCGCGCCGGACAGCACCGTCGCGCACTTCATGCTCCCGCGCCCGGCCGCGCCCGGCGACACGATCGCCGTGCGCTTCGAATGGGAAGCGCGCGCGTCGACCACCTTCCGCCGCCAGGGGCATCGCGGGCGGAGCTGGGACTTCTCGCAGTGGTATCCGAAGGTCGCCGTGTACGACAACGGCGGATGGGAGCCGTACGCGCTCCGTCCCGCGGGTGAGTTCTACGGGGAGTTCGGGACCTTCGACGTCACGCTGCTTCTGCGCGACGATCAGGTCGTGATCGGCACTGGGCTCGTCGTGTCCGGCGATCCGGGATGGGAGCGGGTGAAGCGATTCGGGGAGGTGTACCATCCGTCGCTCGCGCCGTACACCATCGCCGCGCCGCCCGACAGCGCGACCCCGGCGCCCGGGGAGAAGGCAGTCCGCTTCCACGGCGAGAACATTCACGAGTTCGCGTGGTCGACGTCGCCGGACTACCTGTACGAGGGGAGCTTCTACCTCCGCCCGCGCGGCGAGGTCGCACCCCCTCCCGGCGTCACCGTGTGGGACACGGTCGCGATCAACGTCCTCTATCGCCCGGGCGACGAGAAGACGTGGGGGAACGGCGGTGCGATCGCGCGGACCAAGGTCGCGCTCGAGTGGCTGGAGCACATCTACGGGCCGTACGCGTACCCGATGATGGGGAACATCCACCGTCTCGACGGCGGCGGCACCGAGTTCCCGATGATGATGATGAACGGCTCGTCGGGGCAGGGGCTCATCCTGCACGAGGGGGGACACATCTTCACCTTCGGGATCCTCGCCAACAACGAGTGGCGCTCGGGGTGGATGGACGAGGGGTTGACCTCGTACCAGACGTCGTGGGCGTTAGGCGTGACGCCGCAGGATCGCGCGAGGCGCGGGGGCCGCGACAGCTCGGGGTTCAGGCCGGCCGGGTACCGCGCGCTCGCGCCGCGGCCGAGCAACACCGACTACCTGCAGATGGCGATGAATCGGCTGGAGATGCTCGGCCGCGCGCAGCCCGTGGGTACGCGCTCCGATCTGTTCAGCGAGTTCGGGATCTACAACGACATGATCTACTCGCGCGCCGAGCTGATGTACGGCGCACTGCGCGACGCGGTGGGCGACAGCGCGTGGGTCGCCTTCATGCACCGCTACTACGCCGACTGGGCGCTGCAGCACGTGGACGAGCGGGCGATGCGCACCACCGCGGAGCTGGCGTCGGGGCAGCAGCTGGGCTGGTTCTTCGACCAGTGGCTGCGGCATACGGGGCTCACCGACTACGCGCTGGTGAAGGTCGAGAAGAAGCGGCAGGCGGACGGGAGCTGGCTGACGCGGGGCAAGGTGAAGCGTCGCGCGGCGTACCGCGAGCCACCGCCGTTAGGCGTGCTGACGAGCGCGGGGTGGACGATCGGCCGCGGCTCGCCGATGGAGGACGAGCAGTGGATCGAGGTGCGGACGCCGGAGAAGCCGACGGCGGTGCGGCTCGACCCACTTAGGACGACGGAGGACTGGGACCGGAGGAACGATCTGCGCGCCCCGCTGTCGGCGCTCTGGCGCGACGAGGACACCCCGGTGCGGGTGCGCTTCGACTGGCCCTTTCTCGATCAGGTGAGCCGGGACCATACCATCCTCGCGCTGACCCCGCTCGGCTGGTCGTCCACGCCTAACGGCCTGATCCTCGGCCTGCGCGGCCGCTCGAACTATCAGGGGCTGGTCGACCGCGACGAGACGGGGATCGTCTGGAACGCGGACCGGCCGGCGGCGGCGGCGGGACACGTGAGCAGCAACTGGTACGGTGAAGGCACGCAGCTCTGGTGGATCCACGAGAACCCGACCATCGCGTGGAAGGGGCGACCGCTCATGGGGCTGCGCACGGCGGCGTGGACCTTCGACGGCGCGGCGGGAGGCGAGGTCTCCTACTCGTGGGACGCGAGCAGATTCCTGTACGCGCGCGGGCTCCGGACCACGCGCTCGGTCGGCGTCACGTACACGACGCCGCGTGGATTCGGCTATCTGCCGGCGCGGTGGGAGGCGTCGCGGATAGTGGAGGCGAGCGTCAGCGACAGCTCGCGCGACCTGCAGTCGCGCTGGTCGAAGCAGTTCGGATTCAGCGCATCGTTCGGTGTGGCGCGCCCCGACTCGATCCCCGGGAGAAGGAACGGCGTGTACGGCCGCGGCGAGTGGTGGCTGAAGGGTGCGAAGCCGATGGGCGCCGACACGGCTGGAATGTTCTCGCTTCGCGCCTACGCGGCCACGAGCACGTGCAACGCCCCGCTCCAGCGACGGATCTTCGTCGCGGCCGCCGATCCCTACCAGACGCTGTTCAATCACTTCGTGCGACCGCGCGGGGGGCTGCTCTCGCCGGAGCACGTGGCGACGGTGCCGCTGGGCGGTGCAGGGCTCCGCGGGTACGATCCTGGTCTGTCCGTCGGGAGCGGGATCTTCGCGATCAACGCCGAGCAGGGGGTTCGCGCGCTGTCGTTCACGCGGGGCCAGCGGCCGCTCGCGCTCTGGGCGACGGCGTTCGCGGATGTCGCCGCGCTGCACAGGGGCCCGGTCTGGAACCCGACGTCACCCCTCGGCGACGCCGGCGTCGGGCTCACGCTGCGCGGGTGGATCTACGACCGCGACGTCCGCGTGCGCCTCGACGCACCGCTCTACGTCCGCCACGCCGACCTCGCCGTCGCGCGGAAGGGCCTCCTGCCGGGAACCACGCAGGGGAGCTTCAACGACTTCTCGACCAGCCGGGTCCAGCTCACCCTCGGCAGCTTCTGGTGAGCCGCGCCTAACGGTCCCTTCGTGACGAGCCGCGGTCGGTGATCAGGATGTTCACCACCATCCAGATCCCGATCGCGGCGGCGATGACGAACCCCCACGTGCCGAGCACCCGGCGGTAGGGGAGCAGCATCCCGCTCGCGATGAGGATCCCGGTGAGCACGAGACCGGTGAATATCCGGTTGGCGATCTTCTGCAGCCCGCGCATCAGCGCACCGAGCTGCGGCGCGTCCACCGTGAACCCGAGCTCGTTCGCGGCGAGCTTCGCGGTGAAGAGATCGAGCCGGTGCGGAAGCGCGGAGACGAGGTCCGTCGTCTCGCTCGCCGTGCGCCAGATGCGGCGCAGCGACATGTCGTCCTTCGCGCGCTCGTTGGCAATCCGGTTGCCGTACTCGCGGATCGCGCGGATGGGGCTGTAGGTCGGATCGAGCGCGGCGCTGACCGCGTCGAGGTTGAAGAGCGCCTTGGCCAGCAGCGTCAGCTCGGCGGGGAGGCGCAGCCCCTGCGCATACGAGATGTTGATCACCTCGTAGAGCACGCGGCCGAGCTTCACCTCGCCCACCTGCAGGTCGTAGTTCTGGGCGATGAGGGAGGCGATCTCGCGGATGTAGCTCTGCCGGTCGAAGTCCTCGAGGGGCATCCCCATCTCGATCATCGTCTCGGCGGCGCTCCCGCCGCGGTTGTCGGCAAGATCGAGGAGGAGGCGGATGATGCGCTCGCGGATAGGCCCGGCGAGGTGGGCCGTCATCCCGAAGTCGATGAGCGCGAGCTTGGGCTCGTCGGGGGTCGGGAGGTCGATGTCCGGCTCGTCGCGCGCCTCGGCCTGCGCCTGCTGCTCCATCTTCGAGAGCGGGGTGAGCGCGGCGCGCGTCGTCTGCCGGCGGTCGGTGGCGACTACCTCGGCTGGGGTGCGCGGGTTGTCCATCCCCGGCATCACGACGAACACGTTTCCCGGGTGCGGGTCGGCGTGGAAGTGTCCGTCGATGGCGATCTGCTTGAGGTACGCCTTCGCGAACTCGTCGGCGACCTTGGTGAAGTCGTACTCCACGCGGCTCACCGCGGGGACGGCGTCGATCTTGATCCCGCGGATGCGCTCCATCGTGAGGACGCGCGGCGAGGTGTACGCCTCGATGATGCGCGGGACGAGGATGCGCGGGAACTCGGCGAGCGCGGTGCGGAAGGTCGCCGCGTTGCGCGCCTCGATACGGTAATCCAGCTCGTCGGAGAGCGCGCGCTCGAGCTGCTGGATGACGCCGACCATGTCGATGCGGCGGCCGGCCTCGGTGTGCGAGGTGAGGAAGGCCGCGACCTCGCGGAAGAAGGCGACGTCGTCCTGGAGCTGCGGGCGGATTCCAGGGCGCTGAATCTTCACGACGACGGGGCGCCCGTCGCGCAGCGTGGCCGCGTGCACCTGGCCGAGGCTCGCGGTGCCGAGCGGCTCCTCCTCGAACGAGCCAAAGAGCTTGCTCACGCGCGCCCCGAACTCTTCCTGGAGGGTCTGCTCGACGTCCTCGAAGGAGATCTGCCCCACGTCGTCCTGGAGTCGATCGAGCTCGCGCACGAAGGGCTCGGGAAGGAGATCGGGGCGCGTCGAGAGGACCTGGCCGAGCTTGATGTACGCCGGTCCGAGCTCGACGAGCCGCTTGCGGAAGGCGCGCGCCTTCTCGGCGAGCGCCCCCGCCTCGGCGTCGTCGAATCGGCCGTCGGGGCTCAGGGCGAGGAGGCCCTGCTGCCTGGCGAAGTCGGCGAGGCCGTACCGTGTGAACAGGCCGACCATCGCCGCGAGACGCGGGATGTACCGTGGTGCGAGAAGCATGAGGTCGACCGCTGGCAGGAGCCATGCCGAGCGCGTGAATGGACCTGCCGCCGGGCGCGTTCGGCGCCGATATTGCCTCGGTGCCGGTGCAACCGAGAACCTCGAACAGACGATGAGCGGACCTAGCGACGTGACCACCGTCCCCAAACCCTGGGGACACGAGACCATCTGGGCGAAGACCGACCGCTACGTGGGGAAGATCCTGCACGTGAAGGCCGGACACGCCCTCTCGGTGCAGTACCACAACAGGAAGGACGAGACGGTCTATCTGCTCTCGGGGAAGCTGATCTACTGGGTACAGCTTCCCGGGACGGAGGAGCTGCGCGACATGAAGCTCGAGGTGGGGGACGCCTTCCGGATCACGCCGGGGACGATCCACTACATGGAGGCGGTGACGGACTGCGACATCCTCGAGGCCTCCACCCCGGAGCTCGACGACGTCGTGCGCATCAAGGACCGCTACGGTCGCGAGGGGACGAGCAAGCCATGAAAGTGATCATTCCGCTGGCCGGCAAGGGGACGCGCCTGCGTCCGCACACGCACGTCACGCCGAAGCCGATGCTGAAGATCGCCGGGAAGCCGGTGATGGACTACATCCTCGACGACCTCGAGAAGCTCGGCGGGATCGATCAGATCATCTACATCACTGGCCATCTGAAGGAGAAGGTCGAGGAGCACGTCCGCGGCGCGTACAAGTTCGACTCGGTGTTCATCGAGCAGAAAGTGCAGGACGGCACGGCCGGCGCGGTGGAGCTGGCGAAGCCGTACGTGCACGAGCCGGTGCTGATCATCTTCGTCGACACGATCTTCGACGCCGACCTCTCGGTGATCAACCGGACGGACGCCGACGGGATCATCTGGGTGAAGGAGGTCGAGGACTACCAGCGCTTCGGCGTGGTGGTCACCGACGCGAGCGGCAACATGACGAAGATCGTCGAGAAGCCGTCGACGCCGATCTCGAAGCGCGCGAACATCGGGCTCTATTTCATCCGGAACTGGAAGCTGCTCTTCGAGGGGATCGAGCACACCCTGAAGCAGCCGGCGAACAAGGGCGAGTTCTACCTCACCGACGCGTTCCAGTACATGATCGACAAGGGCGCGAAGATCAAGGTGATCGACGTGGAGGGGTGGTACGACGCGGGGAAGCTCGACACGCTCCTCGAGACGAACCAGATCATCCTCGAGCACGGCGCGGCGACGAACGGGGTGAAGGGCGAAGGCTCGACGATCATCGAACCCGTCTACGTCGAGGAGGGCGTGACGATCACCAACTCGCGCGTCGGGCCGAACGTCTCGATCGGGCAGGGGACGGTCGTCGACGGCTGCGAGCTGCGCGACACGATCATCGGGTCGAAGTCGACGGTGAAGAACGCGCGGCTCTCGAGCTCGATGCTCGGGGACTCGGTGGTGGTGGAGAACGTGAGTGGGGAGCTGACCGTCGGCGACCACTCGGAGATCCGCGCCGGAGCGCGGAAGGGGTAGCGTTGCCCGCGGGCGGCTCTCGGGACGACGGCGCCCCATCCGGTCGGGAGCCGGTCTGGACGCCCTCTCCGGGCGACGTGCGCGACGCGCGCATGACGACCTTCATGCGCTTCGCGCGCGAGCGCGGGGCGCTCGGCGTGATCGACTATCCGTCGCTCTGGAAGTGGTCGGTGGAGCATCCGGAGGAGCTCTGGCCGGCGGTGTGGAAGTGTCTCGGCGTCGTCGCGCACGAGCGCGAGGTCGGGGATCCGTGGGACGAGGTGGTCGTCGGGCTCGAGCGCATGGCGCCCCCGGACCCGGACATCGGGCCCCGCTGGTTCACCGGCGCGCGGCTCAACTTCGCCGAAAACCTGCTGCGGCATCGCGGGCCGGAGGAAGCGATCGTCGCCTGGAACGAGCGGGGCGCGTACGCCTCGTACTCCTTCGACGAGCTGCGGGCGGAGGTGGCGCGGGTCGCCCACGCGATGCGCCGGATGGGAATCGTCGCCGGGGACCGCGTCGCCGGCTTCCTGCCTAACGTGCCGGAGGCGGTGATCGCGATGCTCGCCGCGGCGAGCATCGGCGCGCTCTGGTCGTCGTGCTCTCCCGACTTCGGGGTGAAGGGCGTGCTCGACCGCTTCGGGCAGATCGAGCCACGGCTGCTCTTCTGCGCCGACGGCTACCGCTACGCGGGCAAGGAGATCGACTGCCTGGAGCGGGTGAAGGAGATCGTCGACGCGCTGCCGTCGCTGGAGCGGGTGGTGGTCGTGCCGTACCTGCGCGAGGATCCCGACGCGCGGCTGGTGCGGCGCGCGGTGGGATGGCGTGACTTCGCGCCCGACGACGAGTATCCGCCGGCGCTCGACTTCGAGCGGCTCCCCTTCGATCATCCGCTGTACATCCTCTACTCATCGGGGACGACGGGGCTGCCGAAGTGCATGGTGCACGGCGCGGGGGGGACGCTCCTCCAGCACCTGAAGGAGCTCGCGCTGCACACCGATCTCGGCGCCGGCGACCGCCTGTTCTACTTCACCACCTGCGGGTGGATGATGTGGAACTGGATGGTGAGCGCGCTGGCGCTCGGGACGTGCATCGTGCTGTACGACGGCGCGCCGCTGGCGCCGCGTCCGGAGATCCTCTGGGACATGGCGGAGCGCGAGCGGCTGACGGTGTTCGGCACCAGCGCGAAGTATCTGGCGCTCGCCGAGAAGGCCGGGCTGGTGCCGCGGGAGACCCACGATCTCGGCGAGCTGCAGGCGATTCTCTCCACGGGCAGCCCGCTCGCCGCGCACAGCTACGACTGGGTGGCGCGCGCGGTGAAGCCGGAGGTGCGGCTGAGCAGCATCAGCGGGGGCACGGACATCGTCTCCTGCTTCGCGTTAGGCAACCCCATCGCGCCCGTGTGGCGCGGCGAGCTGCAGACGCGCGGGCTCGGGATGGCCGTCGAGGTGTGGAACGAGGCCGGCGATCCGGTGGCCGGCGAGCCGGGAGAGCTCGTCTGCACGAAGCCGTTTCCGAGCATGCCGGTGGCGTTCTGGCGCGACCCCGACGGGGCGAAGTACCGCGCCGCGTACTTCGACCACTTCCCGAACGTCTGGCGCCACGGCGACTGGGCGGAGCTGACGGAGCACGACGGGCTGATCATCCACGGGCGAAGCGACGCGACGCTCAACCCCGGCGGGGTGCGCATCGGGACGGCGGAGATCTATCGCCAGGTGGAGCAGCTGCCGGAGGTCGTCGAGTGCCTGGCCATCGAGCAGACGGTGAGCGAGGACGAGTCGCGCGTCGTGCTCTTCGTCCGACTCGGCGAGCAGCTCCGGCTCGACGATGCCCTCCGCGAGCGCATCAGGCAGCGGATCCGCGAGCACACGAGCCCGCACCACGTGCCGAAGAAGATCGTGCAGGTCGCCGACCTGCCGCGGACGATCAGCGGGAAGATCAGCGAGCTCGCGGTACGCGAGGTCGTGCACGGCCGCCCGGTGAAGAACACGGACGCGCTGGCGAACCCCGCGGCGCTGGAGTTGTATCGCGACATCCCCGAGCTGCGGGACTGAAGGGCGAATCGGCGGTTCGGCGAGGCGGCGGATGCGCCGTGAGCGAGGGCACAGCGACGCAGCTCGCGGGTACCGTCAGGACCGCGTCGTCCCTCTGAGCAAAGGTCGTTACCGGCGTTAGATTTGCCATCCATGAGGGTGACTTCGGGGAGCGGCTCCGGTCGCCCCCCCCGGCGACCCTCCCTTCGACCTCGCAGCCGCCCCAGGAGAGCACCGTGACCTCAGCGCAGATCGATCGCAGCGCCCCGCTCGGGCCCCCGGGGCTGACGACGACGAAGGCGCCCTTCATCGAGGAGGCGCAGAAGAGCGGGCAGCTGTACATCCATCAGCCCTACGAGCTGTACAGCGACGACAACCACGAGGCGTGGCGGCGGCTGTACGACCGGATGGCGGACCGCTGGCGGAAGTACGCGAACCACCGCTTCCTCCAGGGGATCGACGTCCTCTGCCTCGATCCGAAGCAGATGCCGAGGCTCGAGGACGTGAACAAGTTCATGGCGCCCCTGACGGGGTTCAGGGCGAAGCCGGTGAGTGGCTACGTCCCGGCGTATCTCTTCTTCGACTGCCTGCGGCAGCGCGAGTTCCCGACGACGATCACCATCCGGGACAAGGAGAAGCTCGACTATCTCCCGGAGCCGGACATCTTCCACGACATCGCCGGCCACGTCCCGATGCACACGGACAAGGCGTTCGCCGACACCCTCGTGCGGTTCGGCGAGGCGGCGCGCACCGCGGCGGACATCGTGGCCGGGGTGAAGGATCGCGACGAGCGGGTCCGGCGGGTGACGAGCATCTTCAAGGCGCTCGCCCGCTTCTTCTGGTTCACGATCGAGTTCGGACTGATGAAGTCCGAAGACCGGAAGTCGATCAAGGTCTACGGGAGCGGGCTGCTCTCCAGCTATGGCGAGATCGCCCATTCGATCGACAGCCCCGACGTGCAGCGCTTCCCCTTCCAGCTCGAGTGGGTGATCAACCAGTACTTCGAGATCGACCACTACCAGCCGCTGCTCTACTACGTGGAGTCCTTCGAGCACCTCTTCGAGCAGGTCGGCGTGCTCGAGCAGTGGATGAAGCAGGGAAAGCTGAACAACGTATCGCCGGGCGAGCCGGGGATGAGCGAAGCCGACGTGCGGAGCTTCCTCGAGGCAGGACGCGCGGCGTAAGGACGAATTCAACGGAGCGAATCACATGGCGACGACGATCGAGCGCGCGACCGAGGCCGCGCAGGCCCACGACACCTTCCCGATCAACGGGACGGACTACATCGAGTTCTACGTCGGCAACGCGAAGCAGGCGGCGCACTACTACCGCTCGGCGTTCGGCTTCCAGCTCGTCGGCTACCGCGGCCCGGAGACCGGGGTGCGCGACCGCGCGAGCTACTTGCTGCAGCAGGACAAGATCCGCTTCGTGCTGACGACGCCGATCCGCCCCGACCTGAGCGACGAGGCGAAGACGATCGCCGATCACATCTACAAGCACGGCGACGGCGTGCGCGACCTCGCGCTCTGGGTGGACGACGCGCGCGACGCCTTCGAGAAGGCGGTGGAGCGCGGCGCGAAGCCCGTTCACGAGCCGAAGGTGATGAAGGACGCCGACGGCGAGATCGTGATCGCCTCCTTCCAGACCTACGGGGAGACGATTCATTCGCTCGTCGAGCGGAAGAATTACAAGGGCCTCTTCATGCCCGGCTTCGTCGCGGTGAAGCAGCGCTACAACCCGCCCTCCGTCGGCCTCAAGTACGTCGATCACTGTGTCGGGAACGTCGAGCTCGGGAAGATGAACGTGTGGGTCGACTTCTACGCGCACGTGATGGGCTTCCGCAACCTGCTCACCTTCGACGACGAGGACATCTCGACGGAGTACTCGTCGCTCATGTCGAAGGTGATGGCGAACGGGAACGACCGCATCAAGTTCCCGATCAACGAGCCGGCGTCGGGAAAGAAGAAGTCGCAGATCGACGAGTACCTCGAGTTCTACCAGGGGCCGGGCGTCCAGCACATGGCGCTCGCGACGGACGACATCGTGCAGACGGTGACGACGCTTCGCGACCGCGGCGTCGAGTTCCTCGCCGCGCCGACGAGCTACTACGCGGACCTGCAGAAGCGCGTCGGCAAGATCGACGAGCCGCTCGACGTGCTCGCCGCGCTGGGCATCCTCGTCGACCGCGATCCCGACGGCTACCTGCTGCAGATCTTCACCAAGCCGGTCGAGGACCGGCCGACGGTGTTCTACGAGATCATCCAGCGGAAGGGCGCGAAGAGCTTCGGGAAGGGGAACTTCAAGGCGCTCTTCGAGGCGATCGAGCAGGAGCAGGCGAAGCGCGGGAATCTGTAGACCGCCGGGCTTACACTCTCCGCGACGCGTGCTCGTCTCCTTCGTTCGTCCGGGTGGTGGGGCGGCCTGCGTCGGGCTGCTCTCGCCCGACGGCGGGCGCGTCGCCGATCTGACGGCGATCGGGATGGAAGACGTCTACGCGGCGCTTCCGCGCGCGGCGCAGCTCGAGCGGCTGCAGAAGCATCTCACCCTCACGCCGGGGGCCGTCGTCTATCCGGTGGGGAACGTGAGGCTCCTCGCGCCGGTGCCGTACGCGCGCCTCGTCCGCGACCTCGCGCCGGTGCCCGCCGACGGTGAGCCGGAGGAGCTGAGCTTCGCCGACCCGCGCGAGATCGCCGGACCTGGCGCGCACCTGACCGTCGGCGCCGAGGACGTGCTCGCGATCGGGATCGCGGGGGCGGTCGGCACGGGAGGGCGCGACCTCGCCGGCGGGGACGCGGCGTCGCACATCGCCGGCGTCACGCTCTTCGCCGAGTGGCGCGGACCCGGCGCGACCGACGATGCGTCGCACGAGCGCCTCGTCATGGGGCCGGCGCTCGCGCCCCTCGGCGCGATGGACGAGGAGGGCTCCATCCTCGTCTCGATCCCCGGCGAGAGCGCGCGGCGAATCACGCTTGGCGGTGTGCGCTCGCTCCTCACCGCGGCGGTGCGCGCGGCCTCCCGCCGCTACACGCTCCGCGCGGGCGACCTCTTCCTGCACGACGCGGGGATCGTCGACGCCCCGCTCGTCGCCGGCGCCGAGACCGAGATCATGATCGAGGGACCATCAGGCTCGCTCGCCCACGTCGCGAGCCGGCCCATCTAGATTCGAGGACCAGGCCATGCCGATCTATCACACGTTAGGCAGGATCCCGCGGAAGCGCCACATCGCCTTCCGCAAGCCGGACGGAGGGATCTACGCCGAGCAGCTCGTCGGACACGAAGGGTTCACCGGCACCTCGGCGCTGCTCTATCACACGTATCCGCCGACGACGATCAGCGCCGTGCGCCGCGTGAAGGAAACCCCCTTCGAGGCCGATCCGGACCAGACGCTGCGCCACCGCCATTTCCGCACCTCGCTGGTGAAGGCCGGCGGCAGCGCGACGCTCGACCGCATCCCCCTCCTGTTCAACCAGGACGTCGCGATGCTCTACGTCGAGCCGGACAAGACCGACACGCACTTCTACCGCAACGCGCAGGCGGACGAGCTGGTGTACGTCGCGAAGGGGAAGGGGACGCTGCACACGCAGTACGGCGATCTCCCCTTCGGCGAGGGCGACTATCTCGTCATCCATCGCGGCATCATGCACCAGTACGAATTCGCGAAGGGCGCCGAGCAGCCGAAGCTGCTGATCATGGAGAGCCGCGGCCACATCCGCTGGCCGAAGCGCTACCGCAACGAGTTCGGGCAGCTCATCGAGGGTGCGCCGTATTCGGAGCGTGACATCCGCCGCCCGACGAACCTCGTCACCCATGACGAGAAGGGAAGCTTCTCGATCTACGTGAAGCAGTACGACGGGATCAACGAGCTCGTTCTCGACCACCACCCGTTCGACGTCGTCGGCTGGGACGGCTACTTCTACCCGTGGGCGTTCAATATCCGCGACTTCGAGCCGATCGTCGGACGCGTGCACCAACCGCCCCCGGTGCACCAGACCTTCCAGGGCGATGGCTTCGTCGTCTGCTCGTTCTGCCCGCGCCCGTACGACTTCGATCCCGAGGCGGTGCCCGCGCCGTACAACCACAGCAACGTCGACTCGGACGAGGTGCTCTACTACGCGTCGAGCGAGTTCATGTCGCGGAAGGGGATCGAGTTCGGCAGCATCACGCATCACCCGGACGGCATCCCGCACGGCCCGCATCCGGGTCGCGCCGAGGCGAGCATCGGCGCGAAGTACACCGACGAGCTCGCGGTCATGATGGACACCTTCCGGCCGCTCAAGGTCGCGAAGCAGGCGCTCCCGATCGAGGACGAGAAGTATCACCGCAGCTGGATCGACGCGCAGCACGCGCAGTTCAATCCGCCGACCACCTGAGCGACGACCCGTGCCACGTCTCACCGAACGCTTCAAGAGCCTTCCCGTCTACGCCCTCGCGGCGATCCCGCAGAAGAAGCGGGATCTCATCGCCCGCGGCGTCGACGTCATCGACCTCGGCGCCGGCGATGCCGACCTCGCGCCGCCGAAGCGCGCGCTCGAGGCGCTGACGCAGGGCGCGCACACCCCCGCCCTCAACCGCTACGGCTTCGGACTGGGCCACGTGCCGTACCGCGAGGCGATCAGCACGTGGATGCAGACGCGCTTCGGCCACAAGTTCGACCCGATGTCGCAGGTGGTGCCGCTCATCGGCTCGAAGGAGGGGATCGTCCACCTCGCCCTCGCCTACCTGCAGAAGGGCGACGTCGCCATCCTCCCCGAGCCGGGCTACGGCGCGTACATCGGCGGCACGCTCCTCTCCGAGGCGGAACCGTACAAGTACGCGATCCGCCCGCGCACGAACTTTCTCGTCGACCTCGACGAGATTCCGAAGGACGTGCTCGCGCGAACGCGGCTGCTCTACCTGAACTACCCGAACAATCCGACCGCGGCGATCGCGCCGAAGGACTACCTCGAGCACGTGGTGCGCGTGTGCCAGGCGCACGACATCCTGCTCGTCTACGACAACGCGTACTCCGAGCTCACCTTCGACGGCTACGTCGCGCCGAGCATCTTCGACATCGACGGCGCGGAGCAGGTCGCGCTGGAGTTCCACTCGCTGTCGAAGACGTACAACATGACGGGCTGGCGCTGCGGCTGGGCGGTGGGCAGCCGCGAGCTGTGCGGCGCGCTGGCAAAGACGAAGTCGTTCATCGACACGGGCCAGTTCATGGCGGTGCAGGCCGCGGGTGTGGCGGCGATCGAGAGCTGGAAGGAGTTCGTGCCGGGCAACGTCGCGACCTTCCGCGAGCGCCGCGACGCGGCCGTCGCTTCCTTCCGCGCGCACGGCTTCACCTGCGACGTGCCCAAGGCGAGCATGTATCTCTGGCTCCCCCTGCCCGAGGGAATGCCGAGCGCCGCCTTCGCCGACAAGCTGATGGAAGAGGAAGGAGTGATCGTGCTTCCCGGCTCGTCGTTCGGCGCGGGAGGCGAGGGCTTCTTCCGCATCTCCTTCATCGCCGGTCCGGATCGCATCGCGCAGGCGGCCGAGCGGGCTGGGCGGGTGCTCTCGGCGATGACGGCTGCCGTTTGAGGGATCAGGGGCCAGACGTCAGGAACGGCGGTTGACGCAGTTCCTTATGCCTGGCCCCTACCTCGCGGCCACTCCCGCCGCGCAGCAGATCACCGTGAGCGCGCGGCCGAGCCCCGCGGTGCCGTCGACGTTCTCGAACCACTCCTGCGGCGTGTGCGCGCTGCCTCCGCGGCCGCCCGCGCCTAACGCGACGGCGGGGATGCCGAGGGAGATCGGGACGTTCGCGTCGGTGGACGCCGCGCCGAGCTCCGGCTCGCGCCCGATCAGCCGCGTCGCCTCGGCCGCGGCGAGCACCAGCGGATGCGACGCCGGCGTCTCCCCGCCCGGGCGGTCGCCGATCACCTCGACGGTCATCGTCAGCGGCGGGGTGCCGTGCGCGCGGCGCGCGTTCTCGTCGCCGAGCGCGACGTCGACGCAGGCGCGCACCTCGCGGGCGATGCGCTCGATGACATCCTGCGCGACCGATCGGAGGTCGATCTCGATCAGCGCGTCGCCGGGAATCGCGTTCACCGAGAGGCCGCCGACGATGCGCGCCACGGTGAGCGCGCTGCGCGGCTCGGAGGGGACGGGCAGCACCGCGAGCATCGCGGCCACCGCGCCCGCGGCGTTCAGCGGGTTCGGAAGCCCGTAGGCGGACCAGCTGTGCCCACCCGGTCCCGCGTAGCGCACCCGCCAGCGCCGCGACCCGACCGCGCGGTGGATCACGCGCTCCTCACCAGGACCGTCGAGGATCACCGCGGCGTGCGCGTCACGTCCGGCGCCGGCGAAGTAGTGCTTCGCCCCCCGCAGGTCGCCGAGCGCCTCCTCGCCGACGCTCGCGAGAAAGTCGATGGGTCGCTCGGTCCGCAGCGCGGTTCCGTCGATCACCCGCGCCATGGCGAGCATCGCGGCGAGCCCGCGTGCGTTGTCGCCGATTCCCGCGCCGACGAGCCGGGGGCCCTCGCGCGCGACGCGAACGTCGGCGCCCGCGGGAAAGACGGTGTCGAGGTGCGCGCAGACCACGACCGGCTCGGCGTCGCGCTCCCCGCGCCGGCGCCCGATGACGTTGCCGATGCCGTCGGTGTGCACCTCCAGCCCGAGCGATCGCATCCGCTCGGCCACCGCCGCGCCGCGCCGCGACTCCGCGCCCGTTGGAGACGCGATCTCGCTCAACGCGATCTGGTCGCGGACGATCGCGTCGTCGTTCGCGGCGAGCCAGGCACGCTGCTCGCGGAGCAGGGCGTGCGTTCGCGCCGTATCATTGAGTGCGAGTGCCAGCGTCATCTGCCTTTATCTCGCCCGCACGAATGACGGGCGCAAGGGGGATCCGATCGGAACATCCACGGAAGACAGCGCACCCTCGGAGGCACGGCCGGAGGCAGCGGGCCCGCCTCCTCTCCCGCGTACGGTCAAGGCGCTCGCGCTCGTCAGCCTCTTCACCGACGCGTCGAGCGAGATCATCTACCCCCTCCTCCCGCTCTTCCTCACTGGAGTGCTGCACGCCGGTGCGGAAGCGATCGGGGTGATCGAGGGCGCGGCGGAGACGACGGCATCGCTGCTCAAGCTGGCGA
The DNA here is from genome assembly GCA_013361935.1 of Gemmatimonadaceae bacterium. GTDB lineage: Bacteria > Gemmatimonadota > Gemmatimonadetes > Gemmatimonadales > Gemmatimonadaceae > JABFXC01. Next base: position 25,844 of record JABFXC010000060.1, on the reverse strand, counting down.
GCGGCTGGTGGTCCGACCGCGTGCGACGCCGCAAGCCGCTCGTCGTCGCCGGGTACACGCTCGCGTCGGCGGTGCGCCCGCTCGTCGCGCTCGCGAACAGCGCGGGTACCGTGCTGGCGATCCGTCTCGCGGACCGGGTGGGGAAGGGGATTCGCACCTCCCCGCGCGACGCGCTCATCGCCGACGCGGTGCCCGTCGCCCAGCGCGGCCGCGCCTTCGGCCTGCACCGGGCGGGCGATCACATGGGCGCGGTCATCGGCCCGCTCATCGCCTTCGCGGTGCTCCGCTGGACCACGCTGTCGCTCCGCGCCCTCTTTCTCCTCGCCGCGATCCCCGGCGCGCTCGCCGTGATCGCGCTGGTCGTCGGCGTAAAGGAGACTCCGCGCCCCGTGACGCCGCCGCGTTCCGAAGGCGCCGCGGCATCGCGGCCGCGCCTCGGCGCGGGACTGCCCCGCCGGTTCTGGGCCTACCTCGCGGTGCTCGTCGTCTTCACGCTCGGCAACTCGAGCGACGCGTTCCTCCTGCTGCGCGCCTCGCAGCTCGGCGTGAGCGCCGCGCTCATCCCGATCCTCTGGGCGATGCTGCACGTCGTGAAGGCGGGCACCAGCACCCCCGCGGGGACGCTCAGCGACCGCGTCGGCCGCGTTCCGCTCATCGTCGGCGGCTGGCTGGTCTACGCGCTCGTCTACCTCGCCTTCGGACGCGCCGGCGCGACCTGGCAGGCGTGGGCGCTCTTCGCCGTGTACGGCACCTACTTCGGGCTCACCGAGGGGGTGGAGAAGGCGCTCGTCGCCGATCTCGTCCCAACGGAGAAGCGCGGCGCGGGGTTCGGCTGGTACAACCTCGCCATCGGCCTCGGCGCGCTCCCCGCGTCGGTGATCTTCGGCGTCGTCTGGGATCGCTACGGCGCGGCGCGAGCGTTCGAGCTGGGCGCCGCGCTGAGCGCGCTCGCCGCGGTGGGCCTCGTCGTCGTCATGCGCGGGCGACGCGTCGCGACGGCGGCGTGACCGCTAGCAGCAGCGGCCCCCGGGCCGTTCCATGCGATCGCGCAGCCGGCGCTCGAACAGCTCGCGCTCGCTGAGCGCCGGCTCGCCCGGATGGTGCAGGCGCATGTGGGCGAGATAGCGCTCGTAGTCCGGCGCGCCGAGCACCCGCCGGAGCGAACGGCCGAGCCGCGCCACGAGCGCGCCTAACGCCCTCGGGCTCACGACGCCGCTCCGGCGGTGGCGCGCCGGGCGACGCCGCCGCCGTCGAGCTCCGGGGGGGTCTCGGTGCTCCGCACCGGGACGCGTCCGCGCCAGAGGCCGATCCACTCGCGCGTGGAGTCCGCGAGGATGACCACCACCGAGACGAGGAAGAACGCGGCGACGGCGGCGTCGAGCCGCTCGTTGAAGATCATCCGCTGGACTTCCGCGGCGGTGCGCCCCGCGGGCAGGCTCCCCGCGGCCAGCGCCCGGCCGAGCGCGCTCGCCCTGGCGAGGAAGCCTAACGCCGGGTCGGGCGAGAACAGCTTCTGCCACCCCGCGGTCAGCGTCACCACCACCCGCCAGGCGAGCGGGGGGAGAGAGATCCCCGCCCATCGGCCGCGTCCCATCTTCACGATCACGGTCGTGCCGACGCACAGCGCCACCGCCGCGAGGAGCTGGTTCGAGATGCCGAAGAGCGGCCAGAGCGAGTTGATCCCGCCCAGCGGATCGAGCACGCCCTGGTAGAGGAAGTACCCCCACATCGCGACGAACAGCCCGCTGGTGATCAGCGTCCCCGGGTACCACGAGCGTCGGCCGAGCGGCGACCAGACGTGCTTCACGATGTCCTGAAGCATGAACCGCCCGACCCGCGTGCCGGCGTCGAGCGTCGTCAGGATGAACAACGCCTCGAACATGATCGCGAAGTGGTACCAGAGCGCCATCGCCCCACCGCCTAACGCCCGGGAGAAGAGGTGCGCCATTCCCACCGCCAGGCTCGGCGCCCCACCGACCCGCGAGAGGAGCGACTTCTCGCCCACCTGCGCGGCGAGCACGGTGAGCTCCTGCGGCGAGACGGTGAACCCCCAGTTCCGGATCGCCGCGGCCGCGCTCTCCACCGTCGTTCCCAGCGCCGCCGGCGGGGCGTTGATCGCGAAGTAGACCCCCGGCGTCAGCACGCACGCCGCGATCAGCGCCATCACCGCGACGAAGCTCTCGACGAGCATCGCGCCGTAGCCGACCATCCGCGCGTCGGTCTCGCGCTCGAGCAGCTTCGGCGTCGTCCCGCTGGCGACGAGGGCGTGGAAGCCGCTGATCGCCCCGCAGGCGATGGTGATGAACGCGAAGGGAAAGAGCTTCCCCGCGAACACCGGCCCCGTCCCGTCGACGAAGCGCGTCAGCGCCGGCATCTGCAGCGGCGGGAGGACGAGGATGATCCCCAGGGCCAGCGCGACGACGACGCCGATCTTCACGAACGCCGAGAGATAGTCGCGCGGCGCGAGGAGCAGCCACACCGGCAGCACCGACGCCGCGAAGCCGTAGCCCATGATCAGCCACGCGAGCGTCGTTCCCTTCAGCGTGAAGATCGGCGCCAGCGTAGGATGCTCCGCCACCCAGCGGCCCGCGAACAGCGCGACGATCAGCAGCACGATCCCGATGGCGCTCGCCTCGAGCACCCTCGCCGGCCGGATCCAGCGCAGGTAGACGCCGACGAGCATCGCGATCGGGATCGTCAGGCCGATCGTCACCGTGCCCCAGGGGCTCGAGCGCAGCGCGTTGACGATGACCAGCGCGAGCACGGCGATGAGCACGATCATGATCCCGAGCACCGCGACCAGCGCCGTGTAGCCGGCCACCGGCCCGATCTCCTCGCGCGCCATCTGGCCGAGGGTCTTCCCGTTGCGCCGCACCGACGCGGCGAGGATGACGAAGTCCTGCACCGCGCCCCCGATCGCGACGCCGACGATGATCCAGATCGCGCCGGGAAGAAACCCGAACTGCGCCGCAAGCGTGGGCCCGACGAGCGGCCCGGGTCCGGCGATCGCCGCGAAGTGGTGGCCGAAGACGATCCACCGGTTGGTCGGGACGAAGTCGTGGCCGTCCTCCAGCCGCTGTGCCGGCGTCCGGCGCGCCGCGTCGAGCGCGAACACCTTCGCCGCGATCAGCTTCGAGTAGAAGCGATAGGCGACGGCGTACGTGGAGAGCGCGGCGACGAGCAGCCACGCCGCGCTGATCGTCTCGCCGCGCGAGAGCGCGAGCCGGCCGAAGGCGAGCGCGCCCGCGACGGCGACCGCGATCCAGACGAGGATGGAGAGAGTTTTTCGCATGGCTCGGGAGAGAGGGCCGCGAGGACAGCAGAAGGTGCCGCGAGTCACCCTGCCGGTCAATCGCCGCGTCTGCCATCCTCACCGTCGCGCGGTTAGCTTTGAGCGAACCTTCTCCCGAGGATCGCGTGAGGCATCCGAAGCTGGTGTCGATCGTCGCGCTGGCGGGCATCGCGGCCGCGGCTGCGTCCTGCACGAAGCCGGCGCCGGCGCCCGCTCCGGCGACCCAGCAGCAGCCGGCGGCGCGCGCGGGAAGTCCGCTCGCCGGGCTCGCCGGCCAGCACGTGGTCGTCCTCCCGGTGCACTACATCCGCGCCGACACCATCGGCTGGGCGCAGTCCATCGACCACCCGCGCGAGACCCTCGTCGCGCTCGACAGCGCCATCGAGCGCTCGCTCGACGAGCGCGGCTTCCGCACCGACTGGACCTTTCCTCCCGCGCTCGCCCGCTCGGCGAAGCGGAACGCGGGCTACGTGCCGGATCCGTACTCCATGGCCGCCGAGCGGCTGCGCAGCGGAGTGACGATCACCGACGACCGCCTCCGCGAGCCGCTGGCGTCGCAGGTGCGCGGGGTCATCGCCGTCACCGACGCACGCTACGTGCTCTTCCCCGTCGAGCTGCGCTTCGAGCAGGCGCCGGGCGGGGCGCGTCCGGTGCTCCGCGTCGCGCTGCTTGACGCGCGCGCCTCGCGGCTCGTCTGGTCGGGAGACGTTCGCGGCGCGGTGCGCCCCCGGTTCTCCGACGTGGCGCTCGAGAGCGTCGCGCTGGCGCTGGCCGATCTCATCGCGGCGCCCTGATGCGCCGCCGTTTCACATACCGGATTTCATGACGACAAAGGTCACCCTCATCCCCGGCGACGGCATCGGACCGGGGATCACCGACGCGACGGTCCGCATCCTCGAGGCCGCGGGCGCCGATCTCTCCTGGGACTGGCAGCTCGCCGGCATGGCCGCCGTCGCGAAGCACGGCGACCCGATGCCCGAGCAGACCCTCGAGTCCATCCGCAGGACGCGGCTCGCGCTCAAGGGACCGCTCGAGACGCCCGTAGGCGGCGGCTACCGCTCGGTGAACGTCGCGCTCCGCAAGACCTTCGATCTCTACGCGAACGTTCGTCCCGCGCATACGATCCGCCCCGGCGGCCGCTTCGAGAACGTCGACATCGTGCTGATCCGCGAGAACACCGAGGGGCTCTACGTCGGGATCGAGCACTACATCCCCGTCGACGGCGACCCGAAGGCGGCAGCGGAGTCGGTCGCGCTCGTGACGCGCGCCGGCTGCGAGCGCATCGTCCGCTACGCCTTCGAGTACGCGGTCTCCCACCGGCGGAAGAAGGTGACCCTCGTCCACAAGGCGAACATCCTCAAGTTCTCCTCGGGGCTCTTCCTCGAGGTGGGGCGCGAGGTGGCGAAGGAGTACGCCGGCCGCGTCGAGTGCGACGACCGCATCGTCGACGCCTGCGCGATGCAGCTCGTGATGAAGCCCGAGAGTTTCGACGTCATCGTCACGACCAACCTCTTCGGCGACATTCTCTCCGACGAGATCTCCGGGCTGGTCGGCGGGCTCGGGCTCGCGCCGGGCGCGAACATCGGCGCGCACGCGGCGCTGTTCGAGGCGGTGCACGGCACTGCCCCGGACATCGCCGGGAAGGGGATCGCGAATCCGGGTGCGCTGCTGCTCGCGGCATGCATGATGCTCGATCACATCGGCGACACCGCGCGCGCCGACCGGATCCGTCGGGCATTCGCGACGGTGATCCGCGAGGGGAAGACCCTAACGCGCGACCTCGGCGGGACCGCGAACACCGACCAGCTCACCGACGCCATCATCGCTGCCCTCTAGATGCGGATCTTCCACGTCTCGGACCTCCACTTCGGACGCCCCGCCGTCCCCGAGCAGATCGACGCCATCGAGGAGATGATCCAGCGAGAACGCTACGAGGTCGTCGCGATCTCGGGCGACGTGTCGCAGCGGGCGCGCGCGGGGGAGTTCCTCCGCGCGCGTTCCTTCATCCGCGATGCCCAGCGCGTCAGCAGGACGATCTGCGTCCCGGGCAACCACGATGTCCGCTGGTGGCACGCCCCGTTAGGCATCGGGAACGAGGACGCGATGTACGAGGCGTACCGCACCTACATCGCCGGCGACCTCGAGCCCGTCCTCCGCCTTCCCGGCACGACCATCGTCGGCCTCAACACCTGTCACGGCATCACCAGGAAGACGCTCACCTGGAACCTCCGCGACCTCTCGATCATCGGCTACATCACCCGCTCGCAGGTCGAGAAGGCGCGCGCCGAGTTCGCGAAGTCCCCGCCCGACGACATCCGCGTGGTCGTCATGCACCACAACCCGCTCAAGGGCGAGCTCTCGCAGCGGCACGGCCTCAAGAACACCCGCCGCGTCCTCGGCGCCTTCGCCGACCTCCAGGTGGACGCGGTGCTCTGCGGACACGATCACCAGGAGGCGATCCACTACGTGGAGCACACGAAGCGCGGCACCGTCGTCTCGACGGCGGGGACGGTCTCCAACCGCTCGCGCGGCGGGCGACCCTCGTCGCTCAACGTGCTCCGCGTCGACGCGCACCAGATCGAGGTCACGACCCACGTCTGGTCGCCGAACGACAGGGCCTTCGTCGCCGGAGCGGTGAAGTGTTTCAATCGATAGCGCGCTTCCTCGGACGGGGGCGCCACGACCCGTCGCAGCTCGCCTTCGACCTCGACGCTCCCGCCGCCACCGGCGACGACCTCCTCGCCAGGCTCCGCGCCCTCGGTCTCCGCCGCATCGCCACGGTGCGCCTGACGCGCAACCGCGCCGTCATGGTCAGCTACCGCGGCACCGAGCTCCGCGTCCACGAAGCCTACCTCGGCGCGGGCGAGAGCGTCCTCCGCGCGATCGTGACCTTCGTCGAGGGCCGGACCCGCGCCGAGCGGAGAGCCGCGCAACGGGTGATCCTCGCCCACGACGTCCCCGCCGCGCCGCGCCGCGGCACCCCGCGCGAGCGGACCGCGGCCCAGGATCTTCCCTTCGCCAATCGTCTCGCCGAGGCGCACCGGCGCCTGAACGACGAGCATTTCGGCGGCGCGCTGCGCGAGGTGCCCATCCGCGTTTCGCGCCGGATGCGCAGCCGGCTCGGTCATTACACCGCCGCGACCCCCGTCGGCGATCCGCCGGAGATCGCGATCAGCCGCTCGCACATCCGCCGCCACGGCTGGGACGAGGTGCTGCACACCCTCCTGCACGAGATGGTGCATCAGTGGCAGGACGAGAGCGGTCACGTGATCGACCACGGCCGCGTCTTCCGAGCGAAGGCGCGCGAGGTCGGCATCGAAGCGTCGGCGCGGCGCCTCGTCTGCGCCCCGCAGCCGCGGATCGCCCGCTCGGCTTGAATACGCACGGCGCGGGGGCGAGCTTTCAGGCTCTACCCTTTCCCGAAGACCGTGGCCACCGACTTCTTCAACATCGATAGCGCACTCTCGGAAGAAGAGCGCGCCGTTCGCGACAGCGTCCGCCGGTTCGTCGACGAGAGCGTCATGCCGATCATCGGCGACGCGTACGTGCAGGGAAAGTTCCCGAAGCAGCTCATTCCCCGCATGGCGGAGCTCGGGCTGCTCGGCGCGAACCTCCCCGAGGAGTACGGCTGCGCGGGACTGAACAACGTCGCCTACGGCCTCATCATGCAGGAGCTCGAGCGCGGCGACTCGGGAATCCGCTCGTTCGCCAGCGTGCAGGGCGCGCTCGTGATGTATCCCATCTACGCCTTCGGGAGCGAAGAGCAGAAGCGCCACTGGCTCCCGAAGATGGCGTCCGGCGAGATCATCGGCTGCTTCGGGCTGACGGAGCCGGACTACGGCTCGAACCCGTCGGGGATGATCACGATGGCCCGCGAGCAGAAGGACGGCAGCTGGGTGATCAACGGCGCGAAGATGTGGATCACCAACGGCTCGCAGGCGAAGGTCGCGGTGGTCTGGGCGAAGACGAACGGCGACGCGGACCAGCGGTCGATCCGCGGCTTCATCGTCCCGACGGACGCGAAGGGTTTCACGGCGAAGGATCAGAAGGGAAAGCTCTCCCTCCGCGCCTCCGACACGAGCGAGCTGGTGCTCGACGACGTCCACGTCCCCGGCGATGCGATCCTCCCGAAGAGCGGGGGACTGAAGAGTCCCCTGATGTGCCTGACGCAGGCGCGCTACGGGATCTCCTGGGGCGCGTTAGGCGCGGCCATCGGCTGCTACGAGGAGGCGCTGTCCTACGCGAAGACGCGCGTGATGTTCGGCAGGCCGATCGGCGGCTTCCAGCTGCAGCAGGCGCGCCTCGCCGACATGCTTACGGAGATCGTGAAGGGGCAGCTCGTCTCGCTCCATCTCGGCCGCCTCAAGGACGCGGGGACCTTCACGCCGCAGCAGGTCTCGCTCGCCAAGCGCAACAACGTGAACATGGCGACGAACATCGCCCGCGAGGCGCGGCGGATGCTCGGCGGGAACGGGATCCTCGCCGAGTACGCGTCGATGCGGCACATGGCGAACCTGGAGAGCGTGTACACGTACGAGGGGACGCACGACATCCACACGCTGATCCTCGGTCAGGCCGTGACGGGTCTCAACGCGTTCGAGTAGGGTAACGTGGTGCTGCGCTGTCGGGGTCTCTCCGGTTGACCGTGGAGGGCCCCGGGCTATTTTTCATGTGAATTCTTTCACAAGGGAGCTGCACGGGTGAAAATCGCCGTGTGCATCAAGCGCGTCCCCGTGATGGACGTGCGCTTCAGGATCGCCGCCGACGGGAAGTCGGTCGACGAGACGGGGCTCAAGTACGACGTCAACGACTTCGACCTCTGGGCCGTCGAGGCGGCGCTCCAGCTCAAGGAGAAGACCGGTGACGGCGAGGTCGTCGTCTTCTCGCTCGGGCCCGATGCGGTGCAGGAGCAGATCCGCAAGGCGCTGAGCATGGGCGCCGATCGCGGCGTCCAGCTCAAGGCCGACCGCGCGCCCGCCGACCCGCTATCCATCGCGAAGGCGCTCGCCGCGGAGCTCAAGGCGTCGCAGTGGGACGTCGTCTTCTTCGGCAAGGTGGCCATCGACAGCGCCGACCAGTCGGTCGGGCCGATGGTCGCCGAGCTGCTCGGCCTTCCCTGCGTCAGCGCCATCTCGTCGCTCGACATCGCCAACGGACGCGGCACCGCGAAGCGCGAGCTGGAGAGCGCGAGCGAGATCGTCGAGTTCCCGCTCCCCGTCGTCCTGACCGTCGACGAAGGGCTGAACAAGGAGCGGCTCCCCAACCTCAAGGGGATCATGGCGGCGAAGAAGAAGCCGCTCGAGGTGAAGCCCGCGCAGCTCGACGCGGGAACCGTCAACGTCGTGGCGATGGAGCTTCCCGCCGAGCGTGCCGCGGGCCGGATCATCGGCGAGGGCGCGGCCGCGGTGCCCGAGCTCGTCCGCCTTCTCCAGACCGAGGCCAAGGTACTCTGATGGCGAACGTGTTCGCATTCGCCGAGTCGCGCGGCGGTGAGCTGCGCAAGGTTGCGCTCGAGGTGGTGACCGCGGCCCGCACCCTGGCCGACGCGACCGGGGGCGGGGAAGTGCACGCGCTGCTCGTCGGCGCGCCTGGGATCGCCGGCAAGGCCGCGCCGTTAGGCGCGCACGGGGCGGACGTCGTCCACCTCTGCGAGCATCCCGCCTTCGCCAACGCGAACCCCGAGGCGGCCGCGGCGCTCGCCGCGCAGCTCCTGAAGCAGACGGGCGCGCGCGCCGGGCTATTCCCCGCGTCAGCGCAGGGGCGCGACCTCGCGCCCCGCGTCGCGGCGAAGCTCGGTGTCGGGCTCGCCTCGGACGTGACCGCGTTCTCCGCGCAGGGCGACGCGATCCACGCGAAGCACCCGACCCACACCGGCAAGGTCATCGCCACGCTCGCGCTCACCGGAACCCCGGCGCTGCTCGCGCTGCGCCCGAACGTCTTCACGCCGAAGGAGAGCGCGAAGGCGGGGCGCGTCGAGAGCGTCGCGCCGGTGGCCGATCCCGCGGCGTCGCGCGTCGTCGTGAAGGAGATGCGCGGCGGGGGCAAGGCGAAGCTCGACCTCTCCGAGGCGCCGGTGATCGTCAGCGGCGGCCGCGGGCTCAAGGCGGCGGAGAACTTCAAGCTCGTCGAGGATCTCGCCGCCGCGTTCGGCAACGCCGCGGTCGGCGCGACCCGCGCCGTCACCGACGACGGATGGCGTCCGCACAGCGACCAGATCGGTCAGACGGGACGGGTGGTGAGCCCCGATCTCTACGTCGCGGTCGGAATCTCCGGCGCGATCCAGCACCTCGCGGGGATGCGCACCTCGCGCACCATCGTCGCGATCAACAAGGACAAGGAAGCGCCGATCTTCAAGCTCGCCGACTACGGCATCGTCGGCGACGTCTTCGAGATCCTGCCGCCGCTCATCGAGGCGGTGAAAGCCGCCCGCGCCTCACGCGGCTGATCCGCGGCCCACGAGCGACCAGCGACGAGCGACCGGCTTCCGGTCGCTCGTCGCCGTTCATGGGCCATCGCTCGTCGATGAAGTTCTCTCCTCGCTCGTTGCAGTCCCCGTGAGCCCGGGCTAGCTTCTGGCGCCATGACCGCTTCGAATGTCGTCTTCATCGTCTTCGTCGCGCTCGCGACGGGATTCTTCGCGCTCAACGTCCAGCGGCTCGTCGGCTACATGCGGCTCGGCCGTCCCGACGACCGCACCGACCGCCCCCTCCGCCGGCTCGGCAATCTCTTCGGCATCGCCATCGGGCAGAGCAAGATCCTGCGCGAGCCGATCGCCGGCGTGATGCACGCCCTGATCTTCTGGGGCTTCATGGTGCTCACCGTCGGCACCATCGAGTTCATCCTCGAGGGGATCTTCCGCGGCTTCTCGCTCGCATTCCTGCCGACGCCGCTGTTCCGGCTGTACGCGCTCTCGCAGGACGTCTTCGCGGTCCTCGTCCTCGCGGCGATCGCCTTCGCCTTCTACCGGCGGCTCGTGCTTCACCCGCGCCGTCTCGAGGGCGACAACCTCGAGCACGTCGACGCGCTGATCATCCTTTCGATGATCGGCGGGCTGATGGTGACGATGCTGCTCGCGAACGGCTTCCTCGCCGCGCTGCGTCCCGACGCGGTCCCCGCCGACAAGCTGCTTTCGCACGGGCTCGGCATCGCGTTCACCCATGTCAGTCCGCGCGCGGCCGTCATCGGCCACGACGTCTCCTGGTGGGCGCACGCGCTGCTCATCTTCGGCTTCCTCAACTACCTCCCGTACTCCAAGCATCTCCACGTCGCGACGTCGCTCCCGAACGTCTATCTGACCAACACCTCCGGTCCCTGGCCGAAGGTGATGCGCGCGATGGATCTCGAGGCCGAAGGCGTCGAGCAGTTCGGCGCGTCGGACGTCGATCACCTCACCTGGAAGAACCTCCTCGACGGATACTCGTGCACCGAGTGCGGCCGCTGCACCGCCGCGTGCCCGGCGAACATCACCGGCAAGCCGCTCAGCCCGCGGAAGATCGTCATCAACACGCGCCAGCGGCTGATGGAGAAGGGGCCGGTGGTCACGGGCGACCGTATGGAGTTCAAGCATCCCGCGCTCGTCCACGGCGAGGGGATGGACGGCGGCGCGCTTACCGTCACGCAGATTCTCGAGGAGCGCCGCCTCCTCGACACCTTCGTGACCGAAGCCGAGCTCTGGGCATGCACGAGCTGCCGCGCCTGCGTGCAGGAGTGCCCCGTCGGGATCGACCAGCTCGAGATCATCAACGAGATGCGCCGCAATCTCGTCCTGATGGAATCGCGCTTCCCCGAGGAGGTGCAGCCCACCTTCCAGTCGCTCGAGCGCAACGGAAGCCCGTGGGCCTTCAGCCCCGGCGACCGCGCCCGCTGGGCCGACGGGCTGGACATCCCGACGATGGCCGAGATGGTCGAGCGCGGCGAGAGGCCCGAGATCCTTTTCTGGGTCGGCTGCATGGGCTCCTTCGACGACCGCGCGAAGAAGATCGCCGTCGCCGTCGCGCGCATCCTCCAGGCCGCGGAGATCAAGTTCGCCATCCTCGGCCAGGAGGAGACCTGCAACGGCGATCCCGCCCGCCGCATGGGGAACGAGTATCTCTACCAGATGCTCGCGAAGCAGAACATCGAGACCCTCGACCGCTACGGCGTGAAGACGGTGCTCACTAGCTGCCCGCACTGCTTCCACCAGATCGGCAACGAGTATCCGCAGCTCGGCGGCAACTACGAGGTCGTCCACCACTCGACGTTCATCGAGGCGCTCCTCGCCGACGCGAAGATCCCGTTAGGCGGGGACGAGCGTGAGAAGCTGCGGGTCGTGTACCACGACTCGTGCTACCTCGGCCGCTACAACGGCGTCTACGACGCGCCGCGCGAGACGCTCAAGCGCTCGCTCCCCGTCGTCGATCTCGTCGAGGCGCCGCGATCCGGCGACCGCGGGCTCTGCTGCGGCGCCGGCGGGGGGCGGATGTTCATGGAGGAGCGGGAAGGGAAGCGCATCAACGTCGAGCGCACCGAGGAGCTCCTCGCCACGGGCGCCGACGAGATCGCCGTCGCCTGTCCCTTCTGCATGACGATGATGACGGACGGGCTCAAGGCGAAGGAATCGAGCGTGCCGGTCCGCGACATCGCCGAAGTCGTCGCCGCGCGTCTCGCGCCGCGACCCGCACACCACTCCTAGCCGGCGACCGCGGGCCGCAGCTCGTAGACGTCGATCGTCTGGCGCACGGCGCCCTCCTGGTACGGGAGGCGCGCCGTGGGCGCGACGTTCAGCCCCGCGGCAGGGCACGCGTCCACGAACGCGCTCGCCGCCACGCGACCCGGATCGGCGACGATCGCCAGGCCGCGCGGCGCGAGGGTCCGCGCGACCGCTCGCGCGACGAGCTCTGCGTACGGCCGCTCGTAGAGCACGTCGGCGGCGACGACGAAGTCGTAGCGCGGCAGGAGCTGCGGGAGCGCGCGCCAGTCGAGCAGGAGCGGCCGCACCTCCCGCCCCGCGGCCCGCCACGCGTTGAGCCGCGCGAAGCGCAGCGCGTCCTCGTAGTAGTCGCTCGCGGTGACGTCGAACCCGGCCATCGCCGCCGCGGTCGTCACCAGCCCCGCGCCGCATCCCAGCTCGAGGAGGGAGCGTCCGCGGCCCGCGCCCCACCGCTCCGCGACCATCTCCCGCGCCAGCACGAACGATGACGGCCACGGCTCCGCCCAGTACGGCAGCCGCTCGTCGCGATCGAAGTCCGCCTCGCTGATCAGCTCCTCCGCGCTCGCGGGATGCAGCAGCGCGATCGTCCGTCCGCCCACCTCGATCGGCGTCTCCACGACGCGGAACCGGCGGCGCAGCGACTCCTCGAGCCGCCGCATCTCCTCCGCGTAGCCGCCCGTCATGCGTCGAGCGACGTCGAGAGCCGCTCGAGCATCGGCCCCGCGCCGGCGAGGGGAAGCGCGGCGACGACGGCCCCCGCAGCGAGCGAGCCGCCGCCCGGCGGGATCACGAGCAGCGCATCCGCGTCCGCGATCGACGCCAGCCGTCCCGAGCTCTGCGACCCGGTGAGCGACGCCCGCCACCCTCCGCGATCGCGCACGAGCCGTGCGCGCAGGAGCTGCGTCATCCCGTTCGCCCTCGCGATGGACGTCGTCAGCGTCGCCGGCATCGGCGCGCGATGGACTGCGCGCGCGCCCTGCATCCGCAGCACCGCCGGCCTGACGAACAGCTCCCCGGTGATGATCGCGGAGACCGGGTTCCCGGGAAGTCCGAGCCAGGGCGTGCCGCGAACGTTCCCGAAGGCGAGCTGCGATCCCGGCCGCGCCGCGATCCGCCAGAAATCGACCGCGCCGAGCTGCTCGACGATCGCCCGCGAGTGGTCGTGCGCGCCTACCGATACGCCGGCGCTGGTGACGACCAGGTCCGCGCGCGCCGCCGCCTCGAAGAGCGCCTGGATCGCGCCGCGATCGTCGGGCGCGACGCCGAGGTCCACGGGGACTCCGCCCGCCGCGCGAACGATCGCCGCGATCGCGTAGCCGTTGGACGCGACTATCCGCCGCCCTTCGCGAACCTCGGCGAACCGTTCCACCGGCACGAGCTCGTCCCCCGAGCCGAAGATCGCCACGCGCGGCGATCTTCCCACCTCGAGCGTCGCACGCCCGAGCGCGGCGAGCATCGCCAGCGCCGCCGGACCGAGCGGCGTCCCCGCGCGCAGGGCGACGTCGCCCTCGCGCACGTCCTCTCCTCGCGGTCGCACGTTCCGCCCCGCGTCGCGCGCGTCGTGTACGCGCACGATCCTTTCGCCCCCGTCGGTGTCCTCGATCCGGACCACGCAGTCCGCGCCCTCCGGGATCGGCGCGCCGGTCATCACCCGCGTGGCCTCGCCGGCGCCTAACGCGCGGAAGGGAAATCCCCCGGCCGGCACTGCCTCGATCACGCGCAGCTCCGCCGGCCGGTCGCGCGTCGCCCCCTCGAGATCCGCCGCGCGCACGGCGTAGCCGTCCATCGCCGAGTTGTCCCACGGGGGCAGCGTCACCGTCGCCGTGACGTCGCCGGCGAGGATCCGGCCCTGGGCCTCGCCCAGCGCGACGCTCTCCGTGCCGACCGCGCGCAGCGCGCCGAGTATCCGCTCGCTCGCTTCCTCGAGCCCGAGCATCCGCGCGCTCAGTGCGTCGCCGGTGTGCCGAGCGTCATCGCCGCCAGCCGCGCTCCGATCATGTCCTGCACGGCCTCGACCTGGCGCACCGGGACCGTCCAGTTGTTGCAGAGCGCGCTGAAGATCACGACATGCCCGTCGGCGGTGGTCGCGTAGCCGGAGAGCGAGCGCGCCTTGTCCACCGAGCCGGTCTTCGCGTGCACGTTCCCCTCGGCCGGCGTCCCGCGCATGCGCTTCGCCAGCGTCCCGTCGACACCGGCGATCGGCAGCGCGTCGTAGAAGACCTGGAAGGCGCTGTCCGACCGGATCGCGGCGAGCACGCGCACGAGCGTCTCCGGGCTCACGTAGTCGTGCCGCGACAGTCCGCTCCCGTCGCGGACCGCCGCCCCTTCCGGCTTCGCGCCCCACGCGGCGAGCTGGCGCTCGATCACCTTCCGCGCGCTGTCCGTGGATCCGACGCCGGTCTTCTCCAGCGCGAGCGTCCGGAAGAGCACTTCGGCGATCTGGTTCTGCGACGGCTTCTCCAGCGCCGGCAGGATCTCGCGCAGCGGCGGGGAGATCAGCTGGAACAATGTATCCACCCGCGCCGTCGTGTCGGTCTTCGCGGCGGCCACCGTGATCCCCCGGTCGCCTAACGCTTCGGCCAGCGCGTCGAGGTACGCCTGCTTCGGCACGCGGTGCGCCACCTCCTCGTCGGCGCTGTCCCCCACGACGATCGAGCCTTCGACGAGCACGCCTCCCGTGGTGCTGTCGTAGCGGAAGATCAGCTCGGGCTTCTTCGCTCCCGAATCGGTCGGCGCGGCGACGGTGAGCGCGGTGACGCGGACCTTCGGCCCGCGCGTCGTCGGCTTCGTCGTCACGCGTATGGGCGCGCCCGGCTTCGCTCCACCGTACGCGGTGACGAGGGTGAACCCCTCGTTGAACAGCAGCTCGTCCACTCCCGCGCCGTACCCGTAGTCGAGATCGTCCCAGTCCCAGCCATAACCGAGCACCGGCCCGACGAACGCGTCCCCGCCGGCGACAAGGCGGCCGGCGATCTTCCGGATGCCGTGCGCGCGCAACGAGTCGGCGAGGCCGCGCAGCGGCTCCATCGCGTCCTTCCGCATGTGATCGCTGATCGTCGGGTCACCGCGCCCGAACACCAGCAGGTCGCCGCGCAGCGTCGAGTCGCGCACGCTCCCGCGCGTGGCGAAGGTGGTGCGATACGTGTAGTCCGGCCCGAGCTGCGCGAGCGCCGCCGCGCCGGTGATGATCTTCTGGTTCGAGGCGGGCATGAAGAGCTTTCCCGCATCGTGCGCGTACAACGTGTCGCCGCTCGCCGGATCGACGATCAGGATTCCCCAGAACGCGTTCGCGAACTGCGGCGCGTTCACCGCGCTGTCGATCGACCGCCGCAGCGCGGCGCGCTCGTCTGCCGGCGTGGGCGCGGGCGCGCTCGCCGGGACGGGCGCCGGCGGGACGGCCGGCGACTGCGGTACCGCGCAGGCGGCCGTGAGCACGACGAGCGGGATTGCGAGACGACGCATGAGCTCCGGATTGGTGAGGTTCAGTGTGTGTCGATCGTTGCCGGCGCCTGGCCGCGCGCCACCGCGAGCTCCTCGGCGGTGTTCACGCTCGCGAAGACTCGCGGGTCGAGCGCCGACCCGTCGAGGACCGCCAGCCCGATCGACTCGGCGACCTCGCGCGCTCGCCGCTCTCCCGCGCGCAGCCGCGCACGCAGCGGTGCGAGCGCGGAGCGCCGGTAGAGCGCGCACAGCGGCTCGATGCGTCCCGCCACACGCCACGCGGCGCCCGGACCTCCATCGGGAGTCGCGAGGAGCGGCCGCAGCACGTCGGCAGTCACCCAGGGCATGTCCCACGCGACGACGAGCACGTCGCCTCCGGTCGCCGCGAGCGCGCCGGCGATCCCGCCTAACGGTCCGCTCCCCGGCGGCTCGTCGGCGACCAGCGCGAGGCCGAGCGCGGCGGCGAGCGCCTCGCTTCCCCCCGCGAGCACGACCGACGCGGTCACCTCGCGCAGGGCGTCGTGCACCCGGTCGACCATCCGGCGCCCGCTCACCACCTCGAGCCCCTTCGCGCGCCCGCCGAGCCGCGACGCGCGGCCCCCCGCGAGGATGGCGCCCGTCACGGCCATCGTCTCAGCCGTCGCTCGAGTACGTCGCCCGCAGCGTCTCGTCCTCGGCCACCGAGACGGTCGTCACCCGCGCCGCGCTGCCCAGCCCGCGCTGTACGCGCTCGAGAATGAAGCGCGCGAGGTTCTCTCCGCTCGGAACGAGCTTCCCGTCCGCGAACTCGGGGACGTCGAGGTTGATGTTCGCGTGGTCGAAGCGGTCCTTCACCTCCGACTTCAGCACGCGATCCAGAAGGCCGAGATCCACCACGAAGCCCGTCGTCTCGTCGATGGTGCCGCGGACCGTGACGTCGCAGACGTAGCTGTGGCCGTGGAAGTTGGGCCGGGCGCAGAGGCCGAAGACCTCGGCGTTGCGCGCGTCGTCCCAGTCGGGACGACGATAGCGATGAGCCGCGGCGAAGGTCACGCGGCGGGTAAGCGTTGCTGTGGGCATCCGGAAAGAAAATGTCCGGCTCTCACGAGCCGGACAAGTCGCGCCACGCGATTCGATCAGCGATCGTCGCTGATGTCGCGCCCTTCCGGGGTCGGCGAGTCGGGCGGGTTCCACGCCGTTCCCTCGGCGATCGCCTCCTGGACGTTGGTCGTCCCGTACAGGCGGTCGTCCAGATCGTCGCGCACCTGATCCGCCTCCGGCGAGAAGGGCATCGGACGATCGCCGAGCAGCTTCCCCGCGCGCTCCGCCTCGTCGGCGAGGTGGTCGTCGATCGCCTCCGGGCTGATCCCGCGCCGGATCGGATCGACCACCAGCTGGTTCTCGAACTGCTCGATCCCCAGCACGTCGGTCACGACATGCTCGGCGATGCGCGCCTCCGCCTCGGTGCCGATGCGTCCCGCCAGCGCGACGACGCCGTCCTCGACGACCACCGTGATGTCGTCCGCGTCCAGCCCCTGCTCGGCGTCGAGGTGCGTTCGAACCAGCTGCCGCAGCTCGTCGTCGTTCAGGTCGTCGATGTCGTGCAGGTCCTCGAAGTCGCGCGCCATTGTTCTCTTGCTCCACGGACGTGAGACGGCGCGGGGAGCGAGGTGCTCTCCACGCGAGCGGCTATCGCAGGAAGCGATACGACAATCCGAGTGTCAGTCCCGCGTTGTGCCGCCACCGCGATGCCGAGCTCCGGAACGGAAGCACGCCCGGCTGCGTCGACGACAGCGTCGTGAAGTACGAGCTCGGATACTTGATCGCGTACAAGTAGTCCGTGACGTCTCCACGCACTTCCCACCGCTCGAACCGGCCCCCCGGCACATACCGGAGGCCGCCACCCAAGGTGAGTGCAAAGGTGGTGCCCGACGTCCCCCCGAACTTGTAGTTCCCGACGTCCTGCGCCGGATGGACGTCCGATGCGACGCCCGCCCCGAACTGGAGCAGCGGCACGAGTCGGTACCAGCTCCGCTGCCCCGTGAGGTTCACGACGATCCCGAGATCGGTGAGCAGCAGCTCCGACGGCTTCTGTCCGAGCAGCCGCTTGCCCGCGGGCTGGCGCGGGTCGATCACGTTGCGCTCGCCGTTCACCAGCGCGGTCCGCACCATGAACTGCGCCGGCCCCGCGAGGTGGATGTCGTAGCGCACACCCATCATCGGCGCGCTCCGCGGCGCGACCCCCGCCGGATCGAGCGCCGCGCTGTACCAGCCGGCGAACGGCGTCAGCCCCTGCCGGAAGTCCACGTCCCTGTACGGGCTGTGCGCCGGGTCGTAGCCGACCTGCTGCGCGCTCGCCGCGCGCGCCAGCGCCGCCATCGCGATCACCACTGCCAACGTCGTTCGCTTCACTTGCGTGCTCCGTCCTGTCGGAGGTCGCGGCCGGTCATCTCGTTCGGCCGTTCGATGCCCAGCATCGAGAGAATTGTAGGTCCCACGTCGCACAGCGCGCCACCGCTCCGCAGCGCGCGATCGCCTTCCGGGTCGACGACTAGAAAGGGAACCGGGTTCGTCGTGTGCGCGGTGTGCGGTCCGCCGCTCTCCGGATCGATCATCATCTCGCAGTTGCCGTGGTCCGCCGTCACGAGCAGCCGCGCTCCCGCCTTCTCCGCCGACGCCACGACCCGCGCGAGACATTCGTCCACCGTCTCCACCGCCTTGATCGTCGCCGGCAGCGAGCCGCTGTGCCCCACCATGTCCCCGTTCGCGTAGTTCGCGAGGATGAAGTCGTGCGCGCGCCCCTCGATCGCGCCGCAGAGCACGTCCGTCACCCCGTGCGCGCTCATCTCCGGCGCGAGATCGTACGTCGCCACCTTCTGGCTCGGCACGAGCAGCCGCTCCTCGCCCGGGTACGGCGGTTCTACACCGCCATTGAAGAAATAGGTCACGTGGGCGTACTTCTCGGTCTCCGCCGTGCGGAACATGGTCATCTCGTGGCCGCTCACCACCTCGGCGACGATCCGGGCCATCGACTGCGGCGCGAACGCCACCGGCAGCTCGAACGTCTGGTCGTACTGCGTCATCGTCACGACGAAGAGCTTCGGCCGCTTCGAGACGTCGAACCCGTCGAAGTCGGGAAGCGTCAACGCCCGCACGATCTGGCGCATGCGGTCCGAGCGATAGTTCCAGCAGATGACCGAGTCGCCGTCGCGCATCGGAGCGACCGGCCCGTTCGCGTCGACGATCGTGACGGGGAGAATGAACTCGTCGGTCCTGCCCTCGTCGTAGGACGTGCGCACCGCGGCGAGCGCATCGCTCGCCGGCGGCCCGACGCCGTCCACCGCCCCGCGGGCGAATTTCTCCGTCCGGTCCCAGCGCTTGTCGCGGTCCATCCCGTAGTAGCGGCCGCCGAGGCTGGCGACGCGCGCGCGCCCATGCACCTTCGCGATCGTCTCCTGGAGGTAGCCGAGCCCCGACGTCGGCAGGGTATCGCGGCCGTCCATCAGCGCGTGGATCGCGACCTTCTGCACGCCCTCGCGCTCGGCGAGGTCGAGGAGGGCGAAGAGATGCTGGTCGACCCCGTGCACTCCCCCCTTGCCGATCAGCCCGAGCAGGTGAAGCGTACCGCCGTTCTTCTTCACCCGACGGCACGCGTCGACCAGCGCGTCGTTGCGGAAGAACGAGCCGTCCTTGATCGACTGCGAGATGCGCACGAGGTCCTGCATCACCACGCGTCCCGCACCGAGATTCATGTGCCCGACTTCGCTGTTGCCCATCTGCCCCTCGGGCAGTCCGACAGCGAGACCCGACGCGTCGAGCAGTGTGCGCGGCGCGCGCCCCCAGAGGGCGTCCCACGTGGGGACCCGCGACAGCTTGATTGCGTTTCCTTCACGCTCTTCCCGATGACCCCACCCGTCCAGCACGACCAGGACGACCGGCCGCCTGTTTCCTCGTGACATCTTCGCTCGCTCTCTCTCGCGTGGTCTCTTCTCAGCGGACAGTGCTCAAATGTACCCGCGCCCACACGCACACGCGACGGATCGCGGGGATTCGCCGTGCGCTGGGCATCGCCCTGTTTCCCCTCGCCTTCGCCGGCGGGGCGCCGCGCGCGGCTCGGGCGCAGGACGTGATCGTCCGCGGCACCGATCTCTTCGCCGCTCCCGGTGAACGCCCGCTCGCGACGCTCCGCAAGGGCGCCGTCGTCGCCGCCGGCGCGCGGCAGGGCAACTGGGTGCAGGCGACCGTCGACGGCTGGGTCGCCGCGCCCTTCCTCGGCGGTGCGCGTGATTCCTTCGCGCTCACCATCAAGCCGGGCAATCCGGTCAGGCTGCGCGCAGACGCCGCGCCGCAGTCCGCGGTCGTCGGCGACCTGCGGGCGGGTATGGGCGTCGCGCAGGTCGAGCGCCGCGGCGCATGGGTCCACATCCGCCGGACGGGCTGGGTCGCAATCGCGAGCGTCGGCGCCGCTGCGCCGGTCGCGACCGCGACGCCGACGCCTCCCGCGACCGTCGATACGACGCCCGCCACCATCGCGCCCGCCGAGCAGCAGCAGACGACGAAGCCCGCGACCAGGACCACCGCTCCCGTGGACTCCGGACCCGGCGGTCTCGTCCTCACTCCCGTGGGCCAGACCGCTCTCGCCGCGGCCCCCGACGGCCAGCGCGTCGGGACGCTGCTTCCGGGCGCGCGCACGACGGTCACCGGCCGCGACCGGGGGTGGATCCGCGTGCAGGTCGAGGGATGGGCCCGCGAGGCGGACTTCTCCGTCGCCGACAGCGCGCTCAAGGGCGCCGTCAGCGCCGCCGACCTCCGCTCCGACCCGGAGGGGACGGTGGGCCGCATCGTCCACTGGGACGTCGAGATCCTCGCCCACCAGATCTCCGACGCGCTGCGGAAGAATCTCGCCGACCGCGAGCCCTATCTCCTCGCGCAGGGGCCCGCGGGAGAGAACTCGCTGCTGTATCTTGCCATCCCTCCGGCGCTCGCCCCGGCCGCGGCCCAGATCCCCGATCTCGCGAAGGCCACGATCACCGCGCGAGTCCGGACGGGACGCAGCGAGCCGGTCGGGGTCCCGGTGCTCGAGCTGATCACCATCGTCCGGCGCTGAGCCGCGGCCCGCAACGCGCCGGCCGCAGCCGGGTATCTCCTTCGACTCTACATTGACGCGGTCGACGCGTCTCATCTTCGATAGCTGATGACGGACCAGAACGACGCGGGCACCCCCGCGATCCCTTCGCGGCACGAGACGCCGCTGCATACCCCGGGCATGCAGCCGGGCCCCGGCGCCCCGGCGGCGCCGCCGGCCCCGCCTTCGCCAGCCGCTCCGCGGCCCCAGGTCGAGCGGCGCAGGAAAGGCTGGAGCGAGTTCCGGCGGGCCTATCCCGGAATCCTCGCGACCATGGCGATCGCGTTCGTCGTCATGCTCGCCGCCGACGCGTGGCTCGTCTACAAGCGCAACTACTACGTCACCGAGATCGACCGCCTCCGCTCGGGGATGAGCGACGCCGAGCGCAAGCAGGCCGACGCCGTCATCGCCACGGAGCGCAACAAGCTCCGCGTCGCGGTGGAGCTCATCCGCCGCCAGGCGCAGGGCGACAAGGACCTCCATGTATCGATCGAGGTCGACTCCGGTCGCATGCTGCTCGAGCAGGATGGCGCGCTGCTCCGCGAGATGCCGGTGCAGGTCGCCCCGGAAAAGGTCATCGGGGCCGGGCCGGACACGGTGCGCATGACCCCGCCGCGCGGGGCTCGCACGGTCGAGAAGATCCTCGATGGCGGCTCGTGGGAGGTGCCGAAATGGGTATATACCGATCGCGGGCTCGAGGTGCCGGCTGATCGTTCGGTCAAGGGCGCGCTTGGCCCCGTCGCGATCCTCCTCAGCGGGGGCACCGTGGTCTACTCGCTCCCGGCCGACGGACCGCTCGCAGATCCGGCGTACGTCCTCCCGGGTAGTATCCGTGCGCGCCCCGCGGACCTCCGCGCCATCGTGCCCAACCTGAAGGCCGGCAGCACCGTCTACCTGTACTGACAACTACTGGCAACGACGCATGGCATTCGAATTCTTCCGACACGGCGGCCGCATCGCCTGGGGCCTCATCCTCGGCGTGATCGTCCTCGCCGGGCTGAGCGTCCTCCTCGTCACGCACACGGCGGAGGCCCGCTACGAGCGCGACGTGACGCGCATGGTCTTCAACCACACCCTCGAGACTCTCGAGGACGTGAAGAAGGCAGTGGGTGCTTCCAGCGATACCCTCGAGGCGGTGATGGCGACGTCGGCCGAGTCGCCGGGCGACCGGCCCTATATCGTCGTCAGCATCGAGGACAATCGCCTCTGGTACAAGCAGGGCAACACCACCCTCTTCACGACCCGCGTCGCCACGGGCAGCGGCAAGGAGCTCGTCAACGAAGGTGGAGTGCACTGGAAGTTCGAGACCCCGCGCGGGCGCCTCGTGGTGCAGGGCAAGGAGCAGGATCCGATCTGGGTCCCCCCCGACTGGCACTTCGTCGAGATGGCCAAGAAGAAGAACCTCGGCCTAGTCCGCCTGCAGCGCGGGCAGGGCGTCCCCACCGAGGACGGCGGCACTCTCACGGTCGAAGGCAACGACGTGGTGAAGAAGTATCCCGACGGCAGCATCGTTCCGCTCGAGGTGCAGGAGGGGCACGAGATCAGCGCGGGAGGGAACCTCATCATCCCGCCGTACGGCACCAACCAGCGGAAGTACAAGGGAGTGCTTGGCACCTATCGCCTCAACCTGGGCGATGGCTACGGCATTCACGGCACGGACACGCCCTCCTCCATTGGCCGGTCGGCCAGCCACGGCTGCGTCCGCCTGCGGAACGAGGACATCGAGACCCTCTACCGCATGGTGCCGATCGGGACCTCGGTCTACATCTACTAACCAATCGGTCAAGAGTGGGGCGGGTCACAAGCCCCCGGGAGGTGAACCTTTTACCTCCCGGGGGCTATCTCTGTCTCTAGAGCATGGGATAGTATCCCCGTATAACGCGGGGCTCCTTGCCAAGGGCAAGTCGGCGCGCGGTGCGCCGACACGCAAAGCCGTGAGACGGTGGCGACTCAGGTCGCCGCCGCCAGTCTGGTTACCAGGGAGGCAGGACCGATGGATTCCACTTCTTTCGCGCGCGCGAGTCTGCGCGTGCTCGGTGTCGGCGCGGTCGCGGCGGGGGTGCTTGGCGCCTCGGTCGGCGTCGCGCGTGGCGCCACCCGCGCCGACCGGCGCGTCTCCGGCGACGACAGCCTCGTCACCACGATCTCCACGAGCGGGGTCGCCGAGGCCAACGTCGGGTCACTCCTCGCGGCAGTCCCCGCCGACACGATGTTCGGCCGCAGCGGCAAGCTTCGCGTCCGCTTCGTCTCCGATCGCCGCGGCTCGTTCGCGGTCCCGATCCTCGAGCGGTTGTTCGGGAACACGGCCATCCAGACACCGGGAGTCTACGACGTCGGCGACAGCGCCGGCCTCGGCCGGAGCCTCAGCTTCGTCACCCTCCTCCCCTTCGAAGCGAAGGACAAGGGCCGCGTCGGATCCTACCGCATCGGATACTGGCCGGAAGAGAAGGGACGCCTCCGCTCCGACGCATACGAGAATCCTGACGGCTTCATCGTCGTCACCCCCGAGAACCAGGATCTGCAGGTCTCCGAGCACTTCCGCCTCCGCGACTTCCTCACGCACGATCAGCAGGGCGTCTGGCCGAAGTACCTGGTCCTCCGGGAAGAGCTGATTGACAAGCTGGAGCTCGTGATCCAGGATCTGGAGGCGCACGGCGTCCGGGTCGAGCACATGAGCGTGATGTCCGGCTTCCGGACCCCGGAATACAACGCGCAGGGCGTCGGCCGCCGCGGTGGCCGCGCGAAGGACAGTCGCCACCAGTTCGGTGACGCTGCCGATGTCTTCGTCGACAACAACGGGGACGGGCGGATGGACGATCTGAATCACGACCGCCGAGTGGATTCGCGCGACGCGAAGGTCATCGTCGCCGCGGTCGAGCGCGTCGAGCGCGCCTACCCGGAGCTCGCCGGCGGCGGGGGCGTGTACCGCGCCACTCGCGCCCACGGCCCCTTCGCCCACGTCGACGCGCGCGGAAAGCGCGCTCGCTGGAGCCGCACCTGATGCCGGTGGAACGCCGTGCCCCGCGCGCGCCCTCGCACCCCGCGCGCGCAGGCTGGCTCACCGTCGCCGCCTTTCTCACCGCGGCACTCGCCGTCGCCGAGCTTCGTCAGCCGGCAGGCGACATCCTGAAGAAGCCCTTCCAGAATCTCGCGATCGCCGACCTCGTCTCCCCGAGCGCGGATGCGTTCGGAAAGAGCGGAGAGGTGAAGCTCCGCGTCGCCCTGCCGGGCGAGGACGTCGAATACCCGCTCGAGGTCGAGGGCGACCCGACGAAGATCCGCTACTCCTGGGTTCGCACCGGCAGCGATTCGCTGGTCGACGCGGCGCGGCCGCTCGGCGGCGCGAAGCTGGTCGCTCCGTCGGCCCCGGGGATGTATCACCTCGCACTCCTCAGCGAGGGCCAGCGAACGGTCGTCAGCGAGATGACCGTCGCCGTGCTCGTCCCCTTCGCCGAGAAAGTCGGGTCGTCCATCAACGGCTATCGCATCGGGACCTATCTCGCCGAGAAGCTCGGCGGAAGGCACGATGCCCCCGAAGGGTTCATCGAGGTCGGCCCCCAGGACGTGGACCTCGCCGTGACGAAGCATTTCCGCGTCGGCGACTTCCTCACCCACGATGGCCAGTCCACCTGGCCGCGGTACGTGGCCCTCGACCCGAAGCTCCTCGACAAGCTGGAGCTGGTGATCGAGCAGGTGGTGCGGATGCGCGGCGACAGCGTCGCCCCCGACCGCTCCGTGGCGCTCGACGTCCACTCGGGCTTCCGCACCCCCATCCACAACGTCGCGGTGAAGCGCTCCGCGCGCGACAGCCGCCATCAGTACGGCGACGCCGCCGACGTCACCATCGACGCGAACTTCGACGGACGCTTCACGGCCGCCGACAGCCGGCTCGTGGCACTTGCGGTGGAGGCGGTCGAGCAGGATCATCCGGAGCTGAGGGGCGGGATGGGACTCTATACCAGCCGCCGGTACAGCACTCCCTACGTCCACATCGACGCGCGCGGCAAGCGGGCACGCTGGCGCGGCTGACGGAGGGACGCACCACACAGCGAGCCACGTCAGGAGAGCGACGCCATGCAGCAGCACCTGCGCGACAGGATCCTCCGCAAGCTGGAATCACTCTCTGACGAGCGCGGCTATCAGGTGCTCGACTACGTCGAGTTCCTCGAGTCCCGCTACGCTGAGCGTCCCGCCCCTCCCGCCTCGATCTTCCAGCGCTTCGGCGACGCGGTCGAGGACTCCCTTCGCGCCGGGAAGGTCTCGGCGACGACCATCTCGAAGGCCATGGGCCTGATGGGGCAGGCGATGTCCGTTCTGGATGGGGTCGCCGCCGCTGGCAAGTCTGTTGCGAGTGACATCGCCGGCGCCACGGGGATCGGCGCGTCCAGGAAGCCCGGGACGCCCGAAGCCGGTGGCCCCGCGGGTGGCGCACCGAGCGCCCCCACGTCGCCAGCAACGCCCAGGTCCGGAGACCAGACCACGTGAGTCCCAGAGTAGAAGGGGGCACGGCCCATCGCCGCCGCGGCAAGACCCGCCGTGACGCCGCCGAGATCGCCGCAGCCGCGCCCGTCGAGTTCGAGGAGGGAGAGGTCGCCGGCCCGCGCAACGGCGCCCGGCGCACCGTCATGCACTACATCCGCCAGCTGCCGAACTACCTGCGGCTGCTGATGGGGCTCATGACCGACGCCCGCGTCTCGGCGGTCGACAAGCTGCTCGTCGCCGGGGCGATCGCCTACATCATCATGCCGATCGATCTCGTGCCCGACTTCATCCCGTTCCTCGGGGAGGTCGACGACGTCTATCTGCTGGTGCTCGCGCTGCAGCGCCTGATCGGCAACGCGGGGCGAAGCGTTCTCCTCGCCCACTGGTCGGGCGCGGCCGAGGATCTCGCCGACATGAACCTGCGCGCGGTGTTCTCCGCGGCGGCATTCTTCCTCCCGGCGAAGATCCGCCGCCGACTCCGCGGCGCCACCCGCCGCTGAGCCTTCGGCCCGCGTGAACGACGAGCGCCCGCCTGACGGCGGGCGCTCGTTCGCGTTTCCGGCGGCGCGTCAGTCGCGCGCCGAGCCCGCGGTGGCGCCGTGCTGCACGGGCTCCCCCGCCGCAACCCAGCCCTTGTACCCGCCCTCCAGGTCGGCCACGCGCTCGAATCCCGCCGCCTGCAGCAGCGAGGCGGCGATGATCGATCGCGTCCCGCTCTGGCACTGGAGGATGATCGGCGTGTCCCGCGGGAGGGTCTCGAGCTGTTCCGGGATCTCCGGCAGCTGGAGGTTCGGCACGCCCGGGAGGTGCCCCGCCGCCCACTCGTGCGGCGCGCG
>JABFXC010000066.1 GCA_013361935.1 Gemmatimonadaceae bacterium | reverse complement strand
CCGGCTGCGCGGGCTGTGCGCCGCGCGTGGAGTCGGCGTGCGCGCGCGTGCTGTCGAGCCGCGCCGCCGCGAGGGAATCGCGCGCCGCGCGGTCGGCGGCGAACGCGGAGTCGCTGAGCAGCGCGGCGATCGGCACCGGCGTCGAGTCCGCGCGGAGGAGGACGAAGTTGGCGATCGTCAGCGTCCGCGCGGGATCGAGCGGCTTGTCGAGCTCCACGCGCAGCGTCACCGAGTCCTCCACCGCGAGCCGGTCGATGCGCGGCCCGATGGTGTCGTGCACGAAGGCGAGCAGCTCGACGCGTCCGCTGTCGGCGATCGCGACGCCGACGGTGTCGAACATCTCGCGGGGATCGAGCTCGCGATTGTGGTTCGCGTCGACGATCGCGCGCACCAGGTAGCTGCCCGAAGGGAAGGCGCGGATCTCGAACCGGCCGATGCTGTCCGTCGCCGCCGTCCAGGCGAAGGTCGTGTCGCCACGCGCGAACGCCTCGACGAGCGCGCCCGCCGCGGGCTTTCCCGCGACCCAGTCGAAGACGATCCCCCGCAGCGCGGTCGCCGGGATCGTCGGCCCGGTCGAGAAGAACGTCGACGCGCCGGTCTTCATCACGTTCCCACGAAGATCCGCGATCCCCGGGAGCAGGGTGATCGTGTACGCCGTGTTCTTGCGGAAGCCGCGCCGCGGGCGGACGGTGAGCGCGCTGCGGTGCCAGTCGACGCGGGGCGAGCCGTCGCTCGGCGAGAGCACGATGAGCTGATCGAGCTTGGCGGCCGCTCCGGAGGGCCGTTCGTTCACCACCTCGTCGAAGCGGAAGACGGCTTCCTTGGGCGTGACGTTCGTGCGGCCCGTGTCCGGGGTGACGGCGACGATGCGCGGTGGGGCGTGGTCCTCCGGTCCTCCCGGCGGAGCCTGCACGGTCGCGCAGGCCGCGAGCGCCGCGGATGCCGCCGCGACCGCCGCGATCGTTCGCGCCGGCCTCACGCGCCGCCCAGCGACTGGACGAGCGCCGCGAGCTGGGCGCGTTTCGCCTGCCACTGCGTCAGCTTCTGCCGCTCGCTCTCCACCACCTCGGGCTTCGCTTTCTGCACGAAGCCGGCGCTCGCGAGCCGCTTCTCGAGCGCGGCGAGCTGCTTCTCCAGCTCCTCGAGCTCCTTGCCGTACCGCGCGCGCTCCTTCGCCACGTCGACGGCGCCGTCGAGGAGCATGGCGACCGTGCCGCCCCCCTCGAGCGCCGCCTTCGCGTTAGGCACGTTCGCCGGCACCGCGTCCCACGACAGCTTCGACCACGTGAGCCGCTCGATCGTCTCCGATTCCCCGTGCAGGATCGCGTCGGCCGGGCCGCCGGCGACGTGCACCGTCACCGCGCGGCGGTCGGGGATGTTCAGCGAGGAGCGCTGCTGGCGCAGCCTGACGATCGCGTCGCGCACCGCGTCGAACTCGCGCGCGCCGTCGCCTGCGTCGCCGCGCGCCCGCGGCCACGCGGCGCGGGCGATGAACTCGCCGTCGCGACGTCCCGGCAGCCGCTGCCAGAGCGCCTCGGTGATGAACGGGACGATCGGATGGAGCAGGCGCAGCGCCTGGTCGAAAGCGTGGACGAGCACCGCGCGCGCCGCCTCGCGGTCGGCGCCGTCGCTCTGCAGCCGCGCCTTGCTCGCCTCGAGATACCAGTCGGCGAGCTCCTTCCACACGAAGCGATAGCTCGCTTCGGCGTACTCGTTGAGACGCATCCCGCGCTGGCGCTCCTCGACGGGCCACGTCGTGCCGCGCGCCGGACGCGCCGGTCCGAGCGCTGCGTCGCACTCGGCGATCGCCACGTCGAGCCGGCCGAGGATCCAGCGGTCGGCGCGGGTGAGCCGCGATGCATCGATCTCCCCGAGCGTACGGACGGAGTCGTCGCCGAGCTGGGTGAGCAGGAAGCGCGCGATGTTCCAGAGCTTCGTCGCGAAGTTGCGGCCCGGCGCGAAGGTCTTCTCGAGGTCCGCCGGGTCGAAGATCGCGTCCGCCCCCATGCCGAGGCTCGACACGATCGTCCAGCGCAGCGCGTCGGCGCCGTAGCGCGCGACCACGTCGAGCGGATCGATGCCGTTCCCCAGCGACTTGGACATCTTGCGGTGCTGCGTGTCGCGCGCCGTGCCGTGGAGGTACACGGTATGGAAGGGCGCGTCGCCCATGAAGCGATAGCCGGCCATGATCATCCGCGCGACCCAGAAGAAGAGAATCTCCGGGGCGGTGACGAGGACGTCGCCAGGGTAGAACGCCTTCAGGTCGCGCGACTGCTCGTTCGGCCAGCCTAACGTCGACATCGGCCAGAGCCACGACGAGAACCAGGTGTCGAGCACGTCGTCGTCCTGGCGCACGCCGCCGCCGCACTTCGGGCACTCCGTCGGATCCTGGCGCAGCGCGCCCTGCCACTTGCAGTCGTCGCAGTAGAAGACCGGCACGCGATGCCCCCACCAGAGCTGGCGGGAGATGTTCCAGTCGCGGATCCCCTCGAGCCAGTTGACGTACACGGCCTCCCACCGCTCGGGGAGGATGCGCGTGCGCCCGCTGCGCACCGCGTCGAGCGCGGGCGCGGCGAGGGGCTTCATCTTCACGAACCATTGGTCGGACAGCCGCGGCTCGACGACGGTGTCGCAGCGATAGCAGTGGCGCACCGAGTGGCGATGCGTCTCCACCTTCACCAGCTGCCCCTCGTTGCGCAGCTGCTCGACGATGCGCTTCCGCGCCTCGAACCGGTCGACCTCGCGGAGCTCCGCGGGGACGCGGCCGCTGGCGTCGGTCACCTCGGCCATCGTCCCTTCGGGCGTCATGATCACCGGCATCGGCAGCTTGTGCCGCATGCCGACCTCGAAGTCGTTCGCGTCGTGCGCCGGGGTCATCTTCACGACGCCCGTGCCGAACGCCGGGTCCGCGTACTCGTCGGCGATGATCGGGATGCGCACGTTCGCGACCGGAAGCATCACGGACTTCCCGACGAGCGCGCGATAGCGCTCGTCGTCCGGGTTCACCGCGACGGCGACGTCGCCGAGCATCGTCTCCGGACGGGTGGTCGCGACGGTGAGCCCCTGCGACGCGTCGTCGTCGAGGGAGTACATGATGTGATAGAGCTTGCCGTCCTCCTCCTCGTGCTCGGCCTCCTCGTCGCTGAGCGAGGTGAGGCAGCGCGGGCACCAGTGGATCACGCGGTGTCCGCGGTAGATCAGCCCGTCCTCGTAGAGGCGCACGAACGCCTCGCGCACGGCGACGGAGAGCTCGGGGGAGAGCGTGTACCGCGTGCGCGTCCAGTCGCAGGAGGCGCCGATCGCCTTGAGCTGGTCGAGGATCTCGCCGCCGGTGGTGCGCACGAACTCCGTGGTGCGCGCGACGAACGCCTCGCGCCCGAGGTCGAAGCGCGTCTTCCCCTCGCCCGCGAGCTGCTTCTCGATGACGTTCTGCGTCGCGATGCCGGCGTGGTCGGTGCCGGGAAGCCAGAGCGCCTCGTCGCCGGCCATCCGGCGCCAGCGCGTGAGCACGTCCTGCACGGTGTTGTTCAACCCGTGCCCGACGTGGAGGATGGCCGTCACGTTCGGCGGCGGCATCATGATCACGAACGGATCCGCCGGCCCGCCCTCGCGCGTGGTCCGCTCCGGTCGCGCGGTGAAGACGCCCGCGCTCGTCCACCGTGCGTAGAGGTCGCGCTCGGTGGCCGCGGGATCGTACTGCGCGGGAAACTCAGCCTGACTGCTGGGGGGAGCGGAGGTCGTCATGAGGCAGGGCGGTGCACTGTGGCGGCCGAACCTCCAAGCTAACCGGCTGCGACGGCGGCGAGGAGGGATGAGGGGCAGAATGAGGGGCAGGATGAGGGGCAGGTCGTGGGGGAGTGATGTGGGATTGCTTCTCGCTCATCTTCCACATTCGCCCTCCTCATCCTGCCCTTGCTCCTGCTCCTGTCCCTTCTCCTGTCCCTTCTCCTTCTCTTTCTCCTGAGCCGCAAAAGCAATGTGGGATGATCCGAATCCCGGATCATCCCACATCCCCCCTCCTCATCCTGCCCCTCATCCTGCCCCTCATCCTGCCCCTCATCCTGCCCCTCATCCTGCCCCTCATCCTGCCCCTATTCCCTCATCAATCAGCGCGAAGGTTCTGAGGGTTCTGCTGCATCTGAGCGGGCTCGCTCGCCTCGCTCGTCCGCTGCGCTTCGATCGGGTCGGCGACGTGGTCGCCCTTGGGTACTCCGGTCGGGGCGACGGACGCGCCGCCGGTGCGGTCGCCGCGCGGTGATGCCTTCTTCGCGCGGCTGCGGCGCTCGGCGGCGATCTCCTCGGTCGACTCGGCCGCGTTGTCGATCGCGGCCTGCTCGGAGAGCCACTTGTCCTGGATCGGGACGCGCGGATCGGCGTGGCGATCGATCTCGGCCGAGCTGCCCTGGCGGCGGCGGCCGGTGCCGAGGCCCTGGCCCTCCCAGCGCGCCTCGTTGAGCGCGTCGTCGCCGCCGGCGAAGCGCTCGTAGTTCTCCTCGAGCAGCTCCTCCTCCTCGCCGACGT
Source organism: Gemmatimonadaceae bacterium (assembly GCA_013361935.1). Taxonomy (GTDB): domain Bacteria; phylum Gemmatimonadota; class Gemmatimonadetes; order Gemmatimonadales; family Gemmatimonadaceae; genus JABFXC01. The sequence goes on along the minus strand of JABFXC010000066.1, from coordinate 11,087 downwards.
TGAGCCGGTTGACCACCGTGTCGACGCCGGGGACGCCGCGGGCGAGGGTGACCGCGTGGTCGGCCTCGTCCTCGGTCTCCACCCAGCCGGCGAGCTCGATGATCCCCTCGCCGATCTCGCCGATGTCGACGGCGCGCTCACTGAGGATCGGGTCGTTCATGTATGCCTCGAGGACGCGCTCCTCCAGCGTCGCCGTGGAGTATCCCTCGTCGTACTCCTCCCCGAACTCGTCGGTCTCGCCGGCGAACTCGGAGTCGAACTCGTCCTCCTCGCCGCCGCGGCCGAGCCGCTCGCGGAGCTTGGCGGTGAGCGCGGAGAAGCCGCCCGCGCGCTGCGCGACGAAGACACCCGCGACGAATCCCACCAGCGCGCCCGCCGCGACACTCAGCGCGATGCCGGTGCCGGAAGTCCCGCGGTCACGATAGCGAAAGGAAGCCATAAGAACCTGTGGCGAAGTGAGTTGCGTGACTATAATTTCGATGCGGAGCGTACGCGAGCGGGTGCAAGTTCAAGGCCACCCACCGATGCGTTCGATATCGCGCGCGAGCGCGCCGCTCGCAAGCGAAGGTGTCCCGAACGCGCCGAGACCGATGACGACACCGCAGCAGCAACCGCCGGAGGAGCCGGTGCCCTTCTCGCGCCTCCTCATATGGGGCGCGATCGCGGTCGTGCTCATCATCGGAATCTGGCTCTACGTGCGATACGGCCGCGAGGTCGCTCCGCTGATCTCCGCCTGATCCACCTGGAACGACGTCAATGATCGATCGACCCGCCGCGGCCAGCGAGCCGCTGAAGCTGATCCTGCCCGATGGTGCCGTGCGCGAAGTCGCGCCGGGCACGCTCCCGCGCGACGTCGTCGCCGGCATCGGGCCGCGCCTCCTCAACGCCGCCGTCGCCGTCGAGATCGACGGCGAGGTGCAGGATCTCACGACCCCGCTTCGCCGCGGCGGAAAGTTCCGCGTCCTCACCGAGAAGGACGTGAAGTCGCTCGACGTCCTCCGCCACAGCGCGGCGCACATCCTCGCCACGGCGGTGCGGCGGCTGCGTCCCGACGCGCAGATCGGCTTCGGCCCGGCGATCGAGGACGGCTTCTACTACGACTTCGGCGTGAAGGAGCCCTTCACCCCGGACGACCTCGCGGCCTTCGAGGCCGAGATGCGCAAGGTGGTGGCGGAGAAGTTTCCCTTCGTGCGCGAGGAGGTGGACCGGCGCGAGGCGAAGAAGCGCTTCGCCGACGACCCCCTCAAGCTCGAGCGCATCGACGACCTCGGCGCCGACGAGATCATCAGCACCTACACCGACGGGCCGTTCATCGATCTCTGCCGCGGGCCGCACGTGCCGGATACGGGACGCGTCCAGCATTTCGCGCTCACGCACGCCGCGGGCGCATACTGGCGGGGCGACGAGAAGCGCCCGATGCTCCAGCGCATCTACGGCACGGCATGGTTCACCAAGGCCGAGCTGGACGCGTACCGCCACCGCCTCGAGGAAGCGAAGCGGCGCGACCATCGCACGCTCGGCGCGGCGCTCGACCTCTACAGCACCGATCAGCGCGTCGGGCCGGGGCTGATCCTCTGGCACCCGAAGGGCGCGATCGTCCGCAGCCAGATCGAGGAGTACGAGAAGGATCTCATCCTCCGGCACGGCTACGAGCTGGTGTACACCCCGCACGTCGTGAGCGAGAAGCTGTTCGAGATCTCCGGACATCTGCAGAGCTTCAAGGAGAACATGTTCGGGGCGATGGAGGTCGAGGGCGCGGCGTATCGTCCGAAGCCGATGAACTGCCCCGGCCACATCTGCATCTTCGAGAGCCGCCAGCGCTCGTACCGCGACCTTCCGATCCGCTACGCGGAGTTCGGCACGGTCTATCGCTACGAGCGGAGCGGGGTGCTGCACGGAATGCTTCGCGTCCGCGGCTTCACGCAGGACGACGCCCACGTCTTCTGCACGATGGAGCAGATCGACGGCGAGATCGCGCGGCTGCTCGACCTCGTCGACGAGATGCTGAAGACCTTCGGCTATCCGTACACCGTCGAGCTGTCGACGCGTCCGGAGAAGGCGTTAGGCGAGCCGGAACGGTGGACGTGGGCGCAGGACCTTCTCGCGCGCGTCCTCGAGGGACGCGGGCAGCCGTTCACGATCGACGAGGGCGGGGGCGCGTTCTACGGGCCGAAGCTCGACTTCAAGCTCATCGACGCGATCGGGCGGAAGTGGCAGGGGCCGACGGTGCAGCTCGACTTCAACCTGCCCGAGCGCTTCAATCTCGAGTACATCGGCGACGACAACGCGCGGCACCGCCCCTTCATGCTGCATCGCGTGCTCGTCGGGAGCATGGAGCGCTTCGTCGGCGGCCTCGTCGAGCACTACGCGGGTGCCTTCCCGGTGTGGCTGGCACCGGAGCAGGTGCGCGTCCTCCCGATCAGCGACGATGTCCGCGAGGCCGCGGCCGCGGCGACGGAGAGGCTCAAGGCCGCGGGGCTCCGCGCTTCGCTCGACGACCGCAACGAGACGCTGAACTACCGCGTGCGCGACGGTGAGATGATGAAGGTTCCGTATCTCGCGGTGATCGGCAAGCGCGAGGCGGAGCAGGGGACGGTCGCCGTGCGTGCGCGCGGCGCGAGCGGGAAGAAGCAGGACATCGTTCCGCTGGACGAGTTCATCGCCAGGGTCGTGCGCGAGAAGGAGTCGCGGACGCTGTAGCCGGGGTCGGCCTCCCAGGGGCCAGGCGTGAGGAACGCCGTCATCCGGAAATGCGAAGGGGCGGCTCTCGCCGAGAGAGCCGCCCCTTCGTTCGTTCGCCCGTCAGTAGGTCGTCGTGTCGTCGCGGCGCTTGAACACCTTGCGGAAGAGCCAGACGACGAGCGCGATCGGAGCGACCACGAAGACGAGGAACTTCAGGGTGAAGATCGTGAACAACCCGATCATGATGAGCAGGATGACCGGGATTCCCAGGATCGCCGTGGTGAGGATCGGGCGGAGCTGGAAGAGGCGGGCGAGGGAAGCGAGCATGGAGGAGCTCCGGTGCTGGGTGGGGAGCATTGGCGCGGTCCGGTCTGGGATGGGGGCCGTACGCGTCATGGCGCGCCGGAGTTTCCCCGGACTTCGGCGGCGTCCTGACGATAGCCTGACGCGGGCCGGTCCGCATCTACGGAAAAAACCGTTGACAGCCGCGCCGCCCGGCCATATGCTACTGAAAGAGCAGTAGACACCAGCGGAGACCCCATGGACGACATCTACTTCCCGCCGCGCGAGCTCGAGGTCATGAGCATCCTCTGGAAGCTCGGCTCGGCGACGGTCACCGAGGTCCGCGACGAGCTGTCGGAGAAGCTCGCCTACACCTCGGTCCTCTCGGCGCTCCAGACCCTCGAGGAGAAGGGCTACGTCCGCCACGAGGCGGAGGGGCGCGCCTACAGGTACCACCCGACGGTGAAGGCCGAGCGCGCGGGGGGGAGCGCGCTCGCACGGATCCGCGACGCGATCTTCCAGGGCTCGGCCGAGCGGATGTTCGCCCAGATCGTCTCCGACCGCGGGCTCGGGCGCGAGGAGCTCGAGCGGATGCGCAAGCTGCTCGCGAAGCGGCTCGAGGAGGGCAGATGACCATCTCCTGGATGCTCTACGCCGTCATCCTCGGCGCGCTCGTCGGCGCGACGGCGACGGGCCTCGAGCGCCTGCTGCGGATCGGCGGGCGTCCGGCGCGCTGGGTCTGGGCCGCCGCGTTAGGCCTGACGACGGCGCTGACCCTCGCGGCGCCGCGGCACGCCGCCGAATCCGCGGCGGCCCCGTTGACGCTTCGCGTGAGCGGCGCCGCCGCGGAGGGACTGAAGCACGCCCCGACGGCACTCGAGTCGGCGGCATGGCTGGTTCGGCAGGCGCGCGACTTCGTGACGGCTCCCCTCGCCGCGGCGCTCGGAGCGGCGGGAGCGGCGACGCCGCGCTGGCTCGACCGCGGACTCGCTATCGGCTGGCTCGTTCTGAGCGTCGCGCTGCTCCTGATCTTCGGCGTGGCTTACCGCCGCTTCGCCCGCGCGCGCCGCGCGTGGCCGCGGACGGAGCTCCATGGAACGATGGTCCGGCTATCGCCGGAGTCGGGACCCGCGGTGATCGGCCTCTCGCGGCCGGAGATCGTCGTCCCGCGCTGGCTGCTCGGCCGCAGCGAGCAGGAGCAGCGGATGGTGCTGTCGCACGAGCGCGAGCACGTGCGGGCGCGGGATCCGCTGCTGCTCGCCGGCGCCTGCGTCGCCGCGGCGCTCACCCCGTGGAACGTCGCCGCATGGTGGATGCTCGCGCGGCTGCGCCTCGCCGTGGAGCTGGACTGCGACGCGCGCGTGCTTCGCCAGGGCGCGACGCCCCGCTCCTACGGAACGCTGCTGATCGACCTCGCCGGGCAGTGTTCCGGCCTTCGGCTCGGCGCGCCCGCGCTCGCCGACGAATCATCCCATCTCGAACGGAGGTTACTCGCCATGAAGCCGCAATTCTCACGGTTCGCATCCGCGCGCGCAGCGCTGCTCGGCGTCGCCGGCGCGCTCGCCCTCCTCGCGGCGTGCGAGGCCAAGCTTCCCACCGCGACGGAAGTCGCCGACATGAAAGTCGCCGACGCGGAGCAGGGCGCGCGGAAGATCGCGTTGATGAGCCCCGACGACGGCGCCGCGACCTACACGGTCGACGGGGTGAAGGTCACCGCCGCCGAGGCGCACGCGATTCCCGCCGACAGGATCGCGTCGATCGAGGTGGAGAAGCGGGCGACGGGTGACGTGAAGACGTCGCAGATCGCGATCACCACCCGGAAGCCGGGCGACGCGGCCGGGCCGCACGACGTGAAGTTCCGCGTCCGGGCGGACAGCCTGACCGCCGACCACGGCGGCCAGATGAAGGTGCGGAAGTTCGGGGGCATCGTGATCGTCGACGGCGTGCGGGTGCCGGAATCCGCGCTGAACTCGATCCCGCCGACCGAGATCGTGAGCGTCGAGGTCGTGAAGGGCCCGGCGGCGACGAAGCTCTACGATTCCCCCGAGGCGGCGAACGGCGTCATCAAGGTCACGACGAAGAAGGCCGCCGCCGCCAAGCCGTAGCCTAACGCGGCCAGAGCCAGCCGAAGGTGCCGGCCGCGAGGAGCGCGTAGATCAGACCGTCCACGGTGGCCTTGATCGTCGTGGTCCACGCGCGCCGGTACCAGATGCTCATCTGCCAGAGCGCGGCGGCGAATCCGAGAAAGGCGGTGGCCCCGACGAACCGGAAGACCTGCAGATACACGGTGCCGGGCGGCAGCGCCCGTCCCGCGACGTACCCCGCGAAGAGGCAGACGACGACGAGGTACACGAACCACATCGCGAGGCTCCGGCCCATGTTCATCGGGCCGTTAGGCATCACCGTCATGAGGACGAACGGCCCCCGCTTCAGCTTCTCGACGAAGGCAGGGGTCCGCAGCTCCTCCATCCCCCCGGCGCGCGGCATGAAGTAGTCGCCGGGGGGAATGTTCAGCGGGCGCAGGGCGTCGAGGACGCGGTCCTCGTCGGCATAGCGCGGGAAGTCCCCCTTGTGCCAGGGAGACGCCATGTGGATCACCGAGCTGACGACGAAGACGATCACGGGGGCGACGAGGATCGGGAGCCAGAGGGAAGCGAGGGGGGTCATGGGCGTCGCGCGTTGGGGGAGTTCGGGACTGCCGGGGTTCGAGGCTAATTGGGCACCCGATGGACGCGCGCGCAATTCCCCCCCCGCGGCCGCTCGCGCGAGGCGCGGCAGGATGAGGGGCAGGATGAGGGGCAGGATGAGGAGGGGGGATGTGGAATCCTGCGCGACTCTCGAGCATCATGCCGGCTCCCACATCGCTCACCCTCATCCTGCCCCTCATTCCACAACATCCCGAAACGCTCCACCTCGCAGCGCGAGGGGCGGGCGTCGTCGGCTCCCGGTTATTGTTCCGGATCGAAGCGGGCTACAAGGCGTTTCGGCGCGGCGAGGCGCCATGCGTCGCGCACCAGCTCCGCGACGGACTTCCAGTCCGGCGCTGCGTCGAGGTGGATTCCGATCCAGCCGGAAGCGCCCACGTAGGGTGGGAAGAAATAGCGCGCCGGATCCTCGCGCAGCAGCAGCTGCTGGTTGACGGCGAGGCACTTGAGCCAGACCGCGGGGCGGCCGCCGCCGTGGTGCGTGTCCGCCGACGCCTGCATGGCGAAGATCTTGTTGCGCACGCGGTAGGTCGGCTCGCCCCACGCTTCGACCTCGTGCGCCTCGGGGAGCGCGAGACAGAGGCGACGGAGTCGCGTGTGCGGGGAAAGGCGCATGCGCGTGACGAAGTGACGAGGGGCAGGGCTAGGGGCAGGACGAGGGGCAGGACGAGGGTGAGCGATGTGGGAGCCGGCATGATGCTCGAGATTCGCGCAGGATTCCACATCCCCCCTCCTCATCCTGCCCCTCGTCCTGCTCCTCATCCCAGCATCACAGCCGGTACCTGTAGCTTGCCTTGAGAAAGAATCCATCGCTCACTCGTCGCAGCTGTCCCGTGCGGAACGAGAACGCTTCCGGCTCCGTGAGCGACGCCCCGTAGCCGAGGAAGAACACCGTCCCCGGCGTCGGCTTGTACGAGAAGAGGAAGTCGTTCCGGAAATCGTTGACGAGGAGCGCCGCCGACGGGCCGAAGCGCGCGGTGCCGTAGCTGCTGGCGATGAGCGGCAGCCCGCTTCCGGGATCGACGAGCGCGGTGCGGTCCTGCGCGACGTACTGGCCGATGTAGCGCAGGAAGATCGCGCGCGTGAGCTGATACTCCGTCTTGATCCGCGGGATCGTCGCCGTGGAGAAGCGGCTGCCGTCGCGCGCGCGGGCGATGCGCTGGCTGACGAGGCTCGACTCGACGCGCAGCGAGGCGTTCGGGTGCCACGACGCGGTGACCGTCGCCTGGCTGACGCGCCCCTCCGCCGCCTCGGCGAAGATCACTCCGGCGCCCGTGCCGAGGTCGGCGCTCAGGGTCAGCGCGCGGTTGGGCGTCGTCGCGCCGATCGATCCGCTCCAGAGGCCGTAGATGCCGTGCGGCCGGGCGAGCGCGATGGTGTCGGCGCCGCGGTTCACGCGGTACCCCGCGTACGCTTCGTCCTCGAAGCGCTCGTAGCCGTTGGCGACGTTCGCGCGGAGCTGCCACCCCCCGCGGAGGGAGGCCTGGAAGTTCTCGCTGTACGAGCCCTCGAAGCTCGCGCTGCGCGGGAACTCGTCGTAGAGCCACACCGGAGACGCGACGATGAACGTCGAGAGCTGCTCGAGGAGCGAGCCCGGGCGCCCGTAGATGCTGAAGCGGTTCGCGAAGCGGCCGGAGACGATCCCCGTGCGCGGGACGAAGCCGCTGCGCGTGACGAAGCCGGGGGCGATCCCCTCGACCTCGAAGTGGTTACCGTAGTTGCGCCCCGTGCGGTCGGCCAGCGTGACGTCCCAGAGCTCCCCGCGCCGGCTCCCCGCGGGGTCGCGCGTCCAGGCTTCGGCGAGCTGCGCCTGCGAGTACCAGATCTTCCGCCAGACCACGCGCGCGTCGGCGCCCGAGACGCGATTGTAGTCGCGTCCCTCGACGCGGTCGGTGTGGACGATGCCTAACGTCGAGCTGGTGCCGATGTCGCGGCGGATGCGGAGGAGGTTGAAGACGGGGACGCGGTCGCCGTCGAACGAGTAGAGGCGGTCGTCCGCGGCGCCGAGGTAGGCGATCGCGGTGCCCCCGCTCTTGCCCGTGAGCTTCACCCCTCCGATGGGCGCGTGGATCTGACGCGTGTAGATGAGGCGGTTGGGCGTGTCGTACTGCTCCAGCCCCTCGAGGAAGAAGGGCCGCTTCTCGGGGAAGAAGAGCGCGAAGCGCTCGTTCACCGTCACCTGCGAGACGTCGGCCTCGACCTGCGAGAAGTCGGGTCGCACCGTCGCGTTCATCGTGTAGTTCGGGGTGATCCCCCAGCGCACGTTGCCGCCGAGCCGGGCGCTCGGACTCTCGTAGTGCCATGCATCGTCGCGCGGCGTGCCGCTCACCGACGAGGTGAGCTCGGGATCGATGTCGACGACGGTGCCGCGGTGCAGCCCCGTGAGCCCGCTGAGACGCCCCGACTGCACGAGGAAGCTCGCGTTCGCGCGCACCGCCGGCGCCCACGTGTCCTCGTGGCCGGAGTGCTGCGTGACGCGCGTGATCTGCAGCCCCCACTGCTGCGGATCGGCGGACTGGTAGCGGAGACTCTTGAAGGGGATGCGGATCTCGACCTCGTACCCCCACGGCGTCACGTGCCCGCGCGACTCGAAGTTGAAGTCGGGGCTGATGTCGACGATGCCGTCGAAGCGCCCGCCCGCGGACTGCGACGGATCGAAGCCCTCCGACTGCACGCCGTCCTGCTGCACGCCCAGCGGGTTCACCGCGAAGAGCAGCGCACGACGATTGTCGTCGTACGTGTCGAGCAGGATCTGGATGCGGTCGTCGGCGGCGATGTTGTCGCGGTCGGCGAGCGTGGCGCGGACGACGTCGCCGTGCGACTCCCAGGCGCGGATGCCGAAGTGGATCGCGTTCGCCGAGTAGAAGACGCGGACCTCGGTCGAATCTTCGGCGGGACGGCTGTCGACCGGGCGATACTGGGTGAAGCCGGTGAGGCGCGCCGCGCGCGACCATGCGTCCTCGTCGAGCACGCCATCGACGCGGATGTCGGCGTCGATGCGGGGAATCGCGACGTTCGTGTGATGCGTGCTGCCGTCGTAGACGAGCGTCTGCGCGAGCGCGGAGGCCGCGGGTGCACAGAGAAGCGCGAGGAGGAGCGATGCGAGCCGGGGGGAGGCGGGCATGCGAAGAAGGATAATCGGCCGCGACGCGCTCCGCCGGTGCGGCGGCTCGGCAGCTGCTGGACGCGGGCCAAGGCGGATCGTGCGGATCGACGCGGATCTCTTCTGCTGCTCGGCTGTGAATGACAGGGAGCCGGGGAGGGGCGGAGGCTCGGCGTGTGGCTGCGGACTCTGTCGCGGGTCGCGTCGAGGCTCGTCGTGCATCCGGGCATCGCGCGGAGTTGGGCAGGAAGCACGGCGGAAGAACTGCCCTCGCCAAGAACTGCGGAAGGCCTCCTCTCGGGGCCATCATCGACGTGCTACGAGCCCGAAAGCTTTGTTGGGGCATGCGGGGCGAGACCATCTCGCCATGCATGCCCCAAAATCAGATCCCGGCTCGTGCGAGTAGAATCTTCCGCCGTTCTTCCGCCGTGCTTGCGTCGTTCTTCCCGGAAAAACCGCGCGATCTCCCCGCCGCGACAGACCACCACGCGACCCGCGAGAACGTCCGCGATCGCCGCGGAGCTTCCTCACCTGCTGCTCGGCGGTGAATAACAGGGAGCCGTGGAGCCACGGGAGGTATTCTTGTGGTGAGCTATAGCTCCTGCGAACTCCTCCCCCGGCCTCCCCGGCTCCCTGTTACATCACGCCAGGCCGAGAATGATTTTGGGGCCCGCCAGGCGAGACCAACTCACCCGGCGAGCCCCAAAAAACAATTCAGCAGCAGTATCCGCTCGATCCGCCCGGTCCGCCTCAACAGTTCACAGCAGCGGCGGCGTCGTTCTCCGGCTACCGCGACTCCTCGCTCACCACGCGATCTGCGGCGAGCGGTAGTAGTTGATGCCGAGGTAGTTCCACCGCGGCGCGTGGCCGGCGATGCGGGCGCGGAAGCTCTCCCAGCTTCGCGACGCCTGTGGAGTCCACCCGATCTCCGCCACCGCGGGGAGACGCGGCATGATCAGGTATTCCGCGGCGGTGATGTTGCGCACCGTCTCGCTCCACAGCGGCGCCTCGACGCCGACGATGTTCGCCTCCGTCACGCCCTTCATGTACGTCGCGGGATCCCAGTCGTACGACTGGCGCACCTCGATCTGCGCCGCCCAGTCGAGCCCGAGCTCAGTCTGCGAGTTGTACTTCATGTCGACGTAGATGCGATCGGAGGGCGACATGATGAGCTTCGCGCCCTGCGCCACCGCGGCGGATGCGGAGTCGCTCTTCCACTGCTGCGCGATGGTCGTGGGGCGCATCCGTGCCTTCGAGATCTCCTCCCAGCCGACCATCGTCTTCCCATATTTGGTGACGATGTCCTGCGCCCGCTCGACGAAGCGCACGTACTGGTCGCGCGTGAGCGACGCGACCTCGTCGCCGCCGATGTGCAGGTAGGGGCCGGGGGTCATCGCCGCCATGTCGCGCACGACGTCGTCGATGAAGGTCATCGCCGCGGCGCTGTCGACGCAGAGCGCGCTCCAGCCGACGTCGGTGCCCGTGTACGTCGCCGTCGGGCGGGTGCTGCACGCGATCGACGGATATGCCGTGAGCGCGGCGTTGATGTGACTCGGCATCTCGAGCTCGGGGACGAGCGTGATGTAGCGGTCGCTCGCGTAGCGGACGAGGTTCGCCCAGTCCTGCTTCGTGTAGTAGCCGCCCTGGCCGCCGCCGACCTGCGACACCGAACCGACCGTCGTGAGCAGCGGCCGGGAGTCGATCTGGATGCGCCAGCCCTGGTCGTCGGTGAGGTGCAGGTGGACGATGTTCAGCTTGTACATCGCGGCGATGTCGATGTACTGCTGGACCTCGTCGACGGTGAAGAAGTGGCGCGCGACGTCGAGCATCCCGCCGCGCCAGGCGAAGCGAGGACGGTCGACGATGTGCACCGCCGGCGCGGCGGTGGGCCGGTCGCCGAGGCCGATATCCGATTCGATCGAAGCGGGGAAGAGCTGCCGCAGCGTCTGCACGCCGTGAAAGAGCCCAGCGCCGCGCTGCGCGACGATCACCACCGAATCGGCGGAGACGGTGAGCTCGTAGCCCTCGTCGCCGAGCGTTGACCGCCCTCCGAGTCGCAGCCGGATGGAGTGGCCGCTGCCCGCGCCGCCGCGCCTGACCGGGATCGCGAGGTCGGTGGACTTGCGGAGGAGCATCGCGAGCCATTCCCCGCTGCGCGACGCGTCCTCTCCGCCATCGGTGACGATCGCGGTGGTGGAGTCGAGCACGAAGGGCGCGCCCGTCGCGACGGTGAGCGATTCGGGGAGCGGGACGATCTGCACGCTTCCGACGTTCGGACCGCGTGGCGCGGTCGCGGCGGGCGGCGTCGGCTGGAG
>JABFXC010000205.1 GCA_013361935.1 Gemmatimonadaceae bacterium | reverse complement strand
GGTGGCGGCGGGCGCGAGGGCCGCGTCGCGCCAGTGCTCCATCTCGCCTAACGCGCGCTCGGCGATCTTCTCGCGCTTGAGGCGCTTGTCGCGCACGCGCTCGGGCAGGTCCTCCATCAGGCCGAAGTTCGCGTTCATCGGCTGGAAGTGCTTCGGGTCGGCCTCGCGGAGATGGCGATAGAGCGCGCCGAGCATCGTCGTCGGCGGCGGAAGCACCGGCTCGTCCCCGGCGAGGAGGCGCGAGAGGTTGATCGCCGCCATGATCCCCGTCGCCGTGCTCTCCGTGTAGCCTTCGACGCCCGTCACCTGGCCGGCGAAGAGCGTCGTCGGGTTGTCGCGCAGCGCGAGATGCGGCGACAACGCGCCCGGGGAGTTGAGATAGGAGTTGCGGTGGATCGAGCCGAAGCGGAGAAACTCCGCGTTGGCGAGCCCGGGGATCATCCGAAAGACGCGCTGCTGCTCGGGGATGCGCAGCCGCGTCTGGAAGCCGACGAGGTTCCACATGTTTCCCGCGCGATCCTCCATGCGCAGCTGCGCGACCGCGTGCGCCTCGCGTCCGGTGCGCGGATCGCGGAGCCCGACCGGCTTCATCGGCCCGAAGCGCAGCGTCTCCCGGCCGCGCCGCGCCATCTCCTCGACGGGCATGCACCCTTCGAAGTACGGCACCTTGTCGAATTCGTGCGCGGTTAACTGGTCGGCGGTGCCTAACGCGTCGAGAAAGGCCTCGTACTCCTCGCGGCTGAAGGGACAGTTGAGGTACGCCCCTTCCTCGCCCGCGCCCTCCATCGTCTCCTTCCCGTAGCGCGAGGCGCGGAAGACGACGGAATCGTCGATCGACTCGCGGCTGACGATCGGGGCGATCGCGTCGTAGAACGCCAACCCGTCGACCCCGAGCCGCGCGCGGATCGACTCGGCGATCGCGTCGGAGGTGAGCGGTCCGGTGGCGACGATCCCGACCTCCGGGAGCCCCGTCACCTCCTCGCGAACGACGCGGATTCGCTCGTGCGAGGTGACCCATTCGTGCACGCGCGCGGAGAAGACATCGCGATCCACGGCGAGCGCGGAGCCCGCGGCGACGCGCGCTTCGTCCGCGGCGCGGAGGATCATCGAGCCGAGGAGGCGCATCTCCGCCTTGAGCAGCCCGTGCGCGTTCGAGGTCTCGGTACTCTTGAAGGTGTTCGAGCAGACGAGCTCCGCGAGGCGGTCGGTGTGGTGCGCCGCGGTGCCGCGCACCGGTCGCATCTCGTGGAGAACCACTCGATGCCCGCGCTCGGCCAGCTGCCAGGCGGCCTCGCTCCCCGCGAGGCCACCGCCGACGACGTGTACTTCCTCTCTCCCTCGCATGGCCGGAAATCTAGCAGTACGAGCCTGGAGCGGATTGGTGAAAGTACGGGGCGGGTACCTTGGACACGGCGGGGCGGGGAGCGGAATACTGCGGCGCGGAGGCGGAAGTTTCGAAAGTACCTATATGGACTGTGGCCGACGCGCGGCGCCGCAGGCGCCGCAGTCGGCCACGTTCCGAACAGGTGGCTTCTCGCACCGACACTCGCGCCCTGTCTTTTCCCGCCCCGCGGTATTCCGCTCCCCGCGCCGCTCTTTCAAACGGAACCCCTCTCCCGCCCCGCCTTTTCCTACGCCGCCCCGACTTCTTCCTCTTTCTGCGCGACGTCCCACTCGTTCCCGCACTTCAGGCACTTTCTGAACTCGCCGCGGGTCTTGTTGAACTTCACCTCGGCACCCTTGTAGTGGCACTCGGGGCACTCCTCGGGCACCGGCTTGTTCCAGGCGACGAAGTCGCAGTCCTCGTTCGCGCAGGCGTAGAAGCTCGTCCCGCGCTTCTTCGACTTCCGCTCCACCAGCTCGCCGCCGTCCTTGGGGCACATCACGCCCGTCGGCATGCTGCGCGTGCCGCGGCACTTCGGGAAGGTGCTGCAGCCGAGGAAGGCGCCGCTGCGACCCTCGCGCTTCACCATCGGCGCGCCGCAGACGTGGCACATGTACTCGGTCAGCTCCGCCTTCTTCCGCTCGCCGCTGATCGGACGGGTGTACTTGCAGTTCTTCGGGTGGTGCTCGCAGGCGAGGAAGGGTCCGAAGAAGCCGCCGCGCGGCTCCAGCTTCCCGCCATCTTCCGGGCACCGCAGATCGGCGATCTTCGAGAGGTCGTACGCCTCGCCGATCAGCTGCTCCACCTGCACGCTCTTCAGCGACTTGTCGAAGGGCTTGTAGAAGTCCTTGAGGACCTTCTGCCAGCCTAACGCGCCCTCCTCCACCTTGTCGAGCTCACCCTCCATCTCCGAGGTGAAGCCGACGTTGAAGATGTCGGGGAACTGCTTGACCATCACCTTCTCCACCGACTCGCCGAGCTCCGTCGGGAAGAAGCGGCGCTGCTCGAGCAGCACGTAGCGGCGGTCGGCGAGCACGGAGATGATCGACGCGTACGTCGACGGGCGGCCGATCCCCAGCCGCTCGAGCTCCTTGACGAGGCTCGCCTCGGAGAAGCGCGGAGGCGGCTCGGTGAAGTGCTGCGACGGTGTGATCGACAGGACGGGGACACGCTCGCCCTTCTCGACGTGCGGGAGCGCCTGTTCGTCCTCGAGCGCCTTTCCCTCTCCCTCCTCACGCGCCTCCTTGTACAGCGCGAGGAAGCCCTGGAACTTGATGACGCTGCCCGTCGAGCGGAACAGATAGGTCGCGGTCACGCCCTTCGCGCCGGCAGGCGCGTTCTCCGGCGTCAGCTCGTAGTCGAGCGTCGTCGTGTCGAACACCGCCGGCGTCATCTGCGAGGCCATGAAGCGCTTCCAGATCAGCTCATAGAGCTTGAACTGGTCGTCCTTCAGGTAGCGCTTGACGGCGTCCGGGCGGCGCGTCGGATCGGTCGGACGGACCCCTTCGTGCGCGTCCTGCGCGTTGGCGCCGGTCTTCCCGTACAGCTGCAGCCCGTTGGCGACGAACTCGCGTCCGAAGAGTGCGCGCAGATATTCCTGCGCCTGCCCCGCGGCGCTCTCGGCGACGCGGGTGGAGTCGGTGCGCATGTAGGTGATCAGACCCGTCTGCCCCTCGGGGCCGATCTCGATGCCCTCGTAGAGATCCTGGGCGACGCGCATCGTGCGCTTGCTGCCGAAGCCGAGCTTCTTCGCGGCTTCCTGCTGCAGGGTGCTCGTCGTGAAGGGCGCCGCGGGATTCTTCCGCCGCTCGCGCCGCTTGACGTCCGTGACGGGGAACTCCTTGCGCCCCTTCAGGTCGGCGAGGATCCGCTGCGCCTGCGTCTCGCTCCCGATCTCCGGCTTCTTCCCGTCGACGTGATGGAGCTTGGCCGTGAAGCGCTGGCGGTCCTTCTCGAGGAGGGCCTCCACCGTCCAGTACTCGACCGGCCGGAAGGCGCGGATCTCCCGCTCGCGCTCGACGATGAGACGCAGCGCGACCGTCTGCACGCGCCCGGCGCTGAGTCCCTTCTTCACCGTCTTCCAGAGGATGGGGCTCGCCTTGTAGCCGACGAGGCGATCGAGGACGCGGCGCGCCTGCTGCGCCTCGACCTTCTTCTCGTCGATCTTTCCCGCCTGCGCGATCGCGCGCTGCACGGCGTCCTTGGTGATCTCATGGAAGAGCACGCGCTTCACCGGCGCGCCGTTCTTCCGCGTCACGTGGCCGGCGACGTGCTGGGCGATCGCCTCCCCCTCGCGATCAGGGTCGGTCGCGATGAAGATCTCGCGGCTGTCCTTCGCCGCGTCGCGCAGCTCGGCGATGGTCTTCTCCTTCCCCGGGATCGGCACGAGGTCCGGCTCGAAGCCGTTGTCGACGTCGATGCCGAGCTTCTTCTCGGGCAGGTCCATGATGTGGCCGACCGTCGCCTTCACGCGGTAGCCGCGGCCGAGGTACTTGCCGATCGTCTTCGCCTTCGCGGGGGACTCGACGATGACCAGCGCCGTGGAACCGGACGGTGCGCCGACGTCGCCGAACACGGTCTCGGCGGGCTTGCGTCCGCGCTTGCCGGCGGGCGCGCGCTC
>JABFXC010000133.1 GCA_013361935.1 Gemmatimonadaceae bacterium | reverse complement strand
CCTCGAGCTGGGGGTCCTGCCGCTCGCGCGCGCTCGCCAGGGCGCGCGCGAGGAAGTCGTCGGCGCCGGCGTGATCGCCGGTCTCGCGCGCCGCGATCCCGCGAAGCTTCAGCGTCTCGCCGAGCACGCGCGCGTCCGCCGCCGCGGCGCTGCCGAGGATGCGGTCGCAGGCGACGAGCGCCCGCTCCACCGCGCCGCGCGCCAGCCAGAGCTGCACCCGATTCACCTCGACCATCGTCCGCGCCCCGGCGTCGCCCACCTCCTCGCACAGCACCGCGGCCTCGTCGTATGCCCGGTCGGCGTCGTCCCAGCGGGTGAGGGCGGTGTAGAGCATCCCCATGTTGCTGAGCAGCCGCCCGAGGTGCGCGCGATGGCCCAGCGCGCGATATCCGGCGAGGCTGCTCTGGTAGTGCCGCAGCGCCGACTGCAGGTTGCCGCGCACGCTCTCGATGATCCCGAGGTTCTGGTCGATCATCGCGACGAGCGCCGCGTCGCGGGCGCTCACCGCGCTCGTACGCGTGGCCCGGTAGAGCCACTCCGCCTCGTCGAGCTGCCCGCGCTGCCAGTGGCAGACGGCGAGCACGTTCTGCGCGTGCGCGGCGCAGCTCGTGTCGCCCGCGGCCGTCGCCGCGACGAGCGCCACCTGCAGCACGTCGATCGCCTCGTCGAGCTGGCCGCTCTCCCAGTGCACGCGACCGAGCCGGCGGAGCACGGTCGCCGCCGTCCCGGTGGCGCTCGACGGGAGCATGTGCAGCGCGCGCTCGTACAGCTCGATGGCCCGCGGACGATCGCCCGCCGCGTGCGCGTCGTCGGCGGAGCGCACCAGCGCCTCGCCGCTCGTCGCCACCGGCGGCGCGACCGCGGTCAGCGACTCGCGCGTGATCGTCCTCATGCGATCCGCTCGTCCTCGGCGAGCGCCTCGCGCTCGCGGCCGTTCGCGCGCTGGAGGAGCCGGGCGAGCGTCGGCCGCGAGATGCCGAGCAGCCGCGCCGCCGCGCTGCGGTTCCCACGCGTGTGCTCGAGCGTGAGGCGCGCGGCTTCCACCTCGATCTCGGCGAGGGTGGTCCCCCCTCGCGAGAGGACGATCTCGCCGATGCTCTCACCCTCGCCCAGGCCGCTGCGCAGGGTGCGTCGCTGGATCATCAGGTGCCGCGCGCGGATCACCCCCTCGCTCCCGCCGAGGATCACCGCACGTTCGATGACGTTGCGCAGCTCGCGCACGTTCCCCGGCCAGTCGTGCGCGCGGAGCGCGTCGAGTGCGTCGGGGGCGAGGAGCTTCGGCGGGCCGCCCTGGTCGAGCGCGATCTCGCGGAGGAAGCTCGTCGCGAGGAGCTCGACGTCGTCGCCCCGCTCGCGCAGCGCCGGGATGTCGACATGGAAGACGTTCAGCCGGTAGTAGAGATCCGGGCGGAACTCCGCCCGCGCGACGGCTTCGTCGAGTGCCACGTTCGTCGCCGCGATGATCCGGCAATGCACCGCGAGCTCCCGCTGTCCGCCGAGGGGACGGATGAGGCGGGACTCGAGCGCGCGCAGGAGCTTCGGCTGGAGCGCCACCGGGAGCTGATGGATCTCGTCGAGGAAGAGCGTGCCCGCGGCGGCGAGCTCGAAGAGCCCCTGCTTCCGCGCGTGCGCTCCGGTGAAGGCGCCCTTCTCGTGCCCGAACAGCTCCCCCTCGAGCAGCGTCTCGGGGATCGCCGCGCAGTTCACCGCGACGAACGGCCCGTCCGCGGTCGCGCCGCCGTAGTGGATGCCGCGCGCGAAGAGCTCCTTCCCCGTCCCCGTCTCGCCGACGAGGAGCACCGTGGTCCGCGCGCTTCCCGCGACCAGGCGCGCGTTCTCCATCGCGGCGCGATGGGCGGCGCTGTTCCCGATGAGACAGTCGAAGCCGAGTCCCGCCGGGGCTCGCTCGTCTGTCTCGGATCGTGACGCGGTCGGGCGCAGGCTCATCTCGAGACGCCTCTGCTTCGATGGTCCGGCATCCGGGCCGGCTGCGTCCGCGGCTCCCTCGCCAGCGGTCGGCCCCGGTCGGATGTGACCGGAGGGCCCTCAGTATGGCGTGCTCTGCCGTATTTCCAAAGTGACCGCGGTCACAATCCGCCCCCGGCGACGGCGCGAATCTTCAGGCTCGCGTCGGCTGCCGCGGGGTAGGCGCCCGCCCGCTCGAACGCCGTCATCGCCTCGCGCCACATCGCGCCCGCCATCACGCGCTCGCCGCGCCGGCGCCAGACCTCGCCCATCTCGCAGAGGAGCTCGGCGGCGAGCAGCGCGTCCTCGGTGGGGTCGTTCGCGCGACGTGCCTCCTCCAGCGTGCGGATCGCGGCGTCATACGCCCCGCGCTCCCGCTCCAGCTTTGCCCGGAGCTTCAGCGTCTCCGCGACGCGCAGCCGGTCGCCGCGTCTCGACGCCAGCTCCAGCGCGCGAGCGCACGACGACTCCGCCCCCTCGAGATCGCGCTGCAGGAGCAGGAGCTCCGCGCGGTTCTGCTCGACGACGCTCTGAACCAGCAGATCGCCGCGCCCCTGTGCGATGGCGATCGCCCGGGTGAAGCACTGCTCGGCGAGCGCGGTCTCACCCCGCTCGCCGTGGAGCTTCCCGAGGTTGTTGAGCACCCACGACGCGGCCTCGGCGTCGCCCTCCGTGTCGAAGGCGCTCAGGCTCAGACGATAGGAGGCGAGCGCCGCGTCCCAGTCGCCGCGGATGCTCGCCAGGATCCCGATGTTCTGCTGCACCATCCCGGTGAGCCGGCGCTCTCCCGCCTGTTCGGCGAGGATGGCCGCCTCCTGAAAAAGCCGCTCCGCCTCGTCTAG
Source organism: Gemmatimonadaceae bacterium (assembly GCA_013361935.1). Lineage (GTDB taxonomy): Bacteria > Gemmatimonadota > Gemmatimonadetes > Gemmatimonadales > Gemmatimonadaceae > JABFXC01. Next base: position 39,768 of record JABFXC010000133.1, on the reverse strand, counting down.
CTGACCGCGGCGCTGGGCAACGCTAGCGAGACAGTTGAGCGCCTGTGCGACGCCACCAACGTAGCAGATCGTACGAGATATGCTGTGAGTGAGCTCGTACAGCTCGGACGCCTGCGCCGTCTCGCCCCGGTGAAGGTGCTCGTTCCCGCGCCGCCGGAGGGTGCTGACGAGGAGCCTCACGTCGCGCGAGTCGCCGAGCGCGGCGAGAGGATCACCACGCTCGGCGAGGGAACGCGCGTCGTCGCGCGCTTCGCGCATCGGTGTCAGCGGACGCTGTCGCTGTAGTCGACGGCGACCAGGTAGCCCGAGAAGTGGCTCACGTTGAAGCGGACCACCATGCTGCTCGCGTCCGCGGTGGCGGGGAGCAGTTCGTCGACGATGGAGCGGAGAAGGCCGAAGACCAGGTCGGTGAGCGAGGAGAAGTAGCCCGCCTTGAAGCTGACGTAGGGGAGCATCTCCGGCGTGATCACCGTCTTCCGCAGATCCTGCGTCATCGCCACCGGCTTGGCGAACTTCGTCCCGTGCGGGCCGAACTCGTAGGCGACGCGGTTGCCCTTCAGCGCCGTCACGGTGACGGTGGTCGGATAGGAGAGCGCGCCGGAGGGGATCGCGACCGTCAGCCCGGCATCGGGGATCGAGAGGCTTCCGCCCCCGCTCCCGACCACCTTGCTCACCGTGATGTCACGGTCGAGCGGGGCGTTGCGCTGGAGGACGAGGACGGTGTCGCTCGTGCCCAGGAGCGTGTTGACGATCGGGTCGAGGATGCCGAGAAGCGCCTCGGGGCGCTGGGCGTCCGCCGCCGGAGCGGCGGGCGCGGGCGCGGTGGCATCGGAGCAGCCGGCGAGGGCAAAGAGGACGCCGAAGGCGGCGACGGAGATGCGGTCGAGGAGCTGGCGCTTCATCACTGGGTCCGGTGAGGGGGTTGCCAATGGATGAGGCAGCCTTCATACCGCCGGCCCAACTGATTGCCGCTACGGAACTTAGCCGAGTCGGCCGTGCGCGGATCGGCGGATTCTGGAACGAAATGTTCCAAGGCCCGTGGAAAGATCCTTTCCAGGATGAACGCTAGGCGTCGTTGCCGGTGATGCGGGCTTCGGTCTCGGAGGCGGCGTGGCGCGCGCCGGCCTTCGTGAAGGTGGCCAGCGCTTCGCTCCACACCGCGCCGGCGACGCTGCGCTCCCCGCGCAACTGCCAGAGGGTGCCTGCCTCGCAGAGGAGCTCCGCCTCGAGGATCTTGTCCTCGACGGCGGCGGCGAGCTCGCAGGCTTCGGCGATGGTCGCGATCGCGGCGTCGTAGTCGCGTCGCTCGCGCTCGATGCGCGCGCGGAGCTTGAGCGTCTCGGCGCGGCGGAGCCGATCGCCGCGCCTGGAGGCGAGGCTGAGCGCCCGGGCGCAGGCTTCGGCGGCCTCGTCGAAGCGGCCGGCGGCGATCAGCAGCTCGGCGCGATTCTGCTCCGCCACTCCCTCGATGAGGGTGTCACCGCGCGCGCTGGCGATGGTGCGGGCCCGCTCGAAGCATTCCTCGGCCTGGCGGAGATCGCCGCGGTCGGCGTGCAGGCGACCGAGGTTGCTGATCACCCACGACGACGCTTCCTCGTCGCCGATCGCGTCGAACGCGGCGAGGCTCTGCTCGTACGCGCAGCGGGCCGCGTCCCAGTCGCCGCGCATGCTGGCGAGGATCGCGAGATTCTGCTGGACCATCCCCGTCAGTCGGGTCTCTCCGGCGGCGTCGGCCGCCTGCGCGGCCCGGCGATAGAGGTGCTCCGCCTCCGCCAGATCGCCATGGCGCTGGGCGACGCTGGCGAGACAGTTGTAGGCGCTGGCGATGCCCGAGATGCACGCGGACGACTCGCAGAGTCGAAGACTCTCGCGATAGAGGCGCTCGGCTTCCGCGGTCTCCCCGCGGTGCAGATGCACGTTCCCCTTGCGGCGCATGATCGTGGCGACGAGCTCGCGCTCGTCGGAGTCCGCGAGCTCGTGCAGGGCCGCGTCATATGAAGCGAGCGCATCGGCGGCGCGTCCCTCGCGCTCGGCGGAACGCGCCAGCCCGGCGTGAATCAGCGCATGCTGCTCGCGTTCCCCCACGCTATCCGCCATCGCATCACCAGACGCTGGGGGGGTCGTGGTCAGTCGACCGCGACGATGTAGCCGGAGAAGTGTCCGACCGTGAAGCGGACCATCAGCGAGGTGAGGTCGACCGTGGTCGGCTCGAGCTCGTGGACGAGCGCGCTTCCCGTGGACGTGAGCTCGTCGCGGCTCCGGAAGTATGCACCGGTGAAGCTCGTCCCCGTGATGGTGGGGAGGATGGTGGTGAGGCTGAGATCCTGGCTGACGATGAGCCGCTTGTTGAAGACCGTCCCGGCGGGCTCGAACTCGTAGGCGACGTTCGTCCCGGCGATCGCGGTGACCGTGATGGTCGTGGGCACCATGACCGCGTTCTTGGGGACGTCGACTCGGACGCCGGCCGCGGGGATCGTGATGGTGCCGCCGTCCGGCCCGATCGTCGCGCTCGAGGAGATGTCCGCGAGGAGCGGGATGCCACGCTGGAGGACGTTGACCGTCGTGTCGACGACGGTGATGAGGCCGTCGCCCCCGCCGAGCGGGAGCCCGAGGAGTGCGGAGGGCGCCGCGGTGCGCGGAGTCGGGGCGACCGGGTCCGCGCAGGAGAAGCTCGCGAGCGCGAGGATTCCGAGGACGGCGGCGCGGAGAGCGAAGTGGGTGCGGCGGAAAGCGTTCATCAGGGTCCTGCGTCGAGTCGGTTGGGTCGATGGGGAACGTCAATCGGGAAGCATCTTGCGTACCGGAATTCGCGGCCCCTTCAGGGAAACCCTGACAGTCCCGTCAGGGCGAGAGCGGGAAATATCCGGCGCCCCCCGACGCAGGTCAGGAGTTCCCCGGGCGATTCTCAGTGCATCTCCCGGCGCACGACGCCCCGACCTCAGCCACACGAATTTCATGACCGATACGAAAGTGAGCTCGAGTCCCGCGACCGAGGCTCTTCCCGGCTCGCGGCGAGAGTTCCTCCGCCGCGCGGCGCTGACGGCGATCGCCGCCCCCGTCGCATCGACCCTCCTCGCCGCGTGCAAGGACGAGGACCATGCGCAGCCCGCGCAATCCGTGACGACGAGCCCCGCGTCGCCGAAGAGCCAGATCCCGACCGAGCACGGAGGGACGATGCCGACGCCCGCCGCGGGCGCGGTGACCGCGACCGCCGCGGATCAGATGGACGCGATGCACGAGAAGGGAATCAAGGCCTTCCCGGCGAAGACCGCGGGGAAGGGGAACCAGCTCATGCAGCCGAAGATCGTGAGCGGGGTGAAGGTCTACGAGATCACGGCCCGGAAAATTCAGTGGGAGACCGAGCCGGGGAAGATGGTCGAGGCGTGGGCGTACAACGATCAGGTGCCGGGTCCGCAGATTCGCGTGCGCGAGGGGGACCGGGTGCGCATGATCGTGAAGAACGAGCTTCCCGAGTCGACCGCGGTGCACTTCCATGGCGTCGAGCTGCCTAACGACCAGGACGGCGTGCCGTACATCACGCAGCCGCCGATCAAGCCGGGGCAGACGTACACCTACGAGTTCACCGCGCCGAACCCGGGCTCGCACATGTACCATTCGCACCACAACTCGGCGAAGCAGGTGGGACTCGGCCTCCTCGGCGCGTTCATCATCGAGCCGAAGGCGAAGCGACCCGTGGAGAAGGTGGACGTCGACTACGTGATGATCCTCAACGACGGGATGCACGGCTATACGCTGAACGGCAAGGGATTCCCGGCGACGGAGCCGCTCGTCGCGAAGCTCGGGCAGAAGGTGCGCATCCGCTTCATGAACGAGGGGATGATGATCCACCCGATGCACCTGCACGGGATGCACATGACGGTGATCGACAAGGACGGCTGGCCGCAGCCCGCGCCGTGGAAGTGCGACACGCTGAACATCGCGCCGGGCGAGCGGTGGGACGTGATCGTGAACTGCAACAACCCTGGTGTGTGGGCGTTCCACTGCCACATTCTTCCCCATGCCGAGTCGGACCATGGCATGTTCGGAATGGTGACGGCACTCATCGTGAACAAGTAGGGAGACATGGGCGACGATCAGATCCGCGTAGTGCTCGCAGACGACCACGCGATCGTCCGGGCCGGCCTCAAGGCGATCCTCGGCTCGGCCCGCGACATCGCGGTCGTCGGCGAGGCGTCGAACGGCAGGGACGCCATCGCCCTCGCGGAGCGGTTCCGTCCGCACGTCGTGGTGATGGATCTGACGATGGCCGAAATGGACGGGATCGCCGCGACGAAGGCGCTCGCGGCGACGGCGAGCCCGCCGCGCGTGCTCGTGCTGACGATGCATCCCGAGGACGAATATCTCGTCCCCCTGCTCGAGGCTGGCGCGTCGGGCTACCTGGTGAAGAGCACGGCGGATCGCGATCTCGTGGACGCGGTGCGCGCGGTGGCGCGCGGCGACCTCTACGTGCGCCCCTCGGCCGCGCGGGTGCTCGCGCGCGAGCTCAAGAAGAAGGAGGAGGCGGCGGACGATCGGGCGCGCTACGAGAAGCTCACGGAGCGCGAGCGCGACGTGCTGCGCCTGACGGCGGAGGGATACACGGCTCCGGAGATCGGGGAGAAGCTGCACATCAGCCCGAAGACGGTGGATACGTACAAGCAGCGGGTGAACGAGAAGCTCGGGTTGATGCACCGGCCGGACTACGTGCAGTTCGCGCTGCGCGTGGGGATTCTCGCCGCGGAGAAGACCGCCGGCCGGTAGAAGGGCGCGGGAATTGCCGACGCCCGAGGCGATGGGAGCGCCCCGGCGGAAGAAGCGACTATCGAGCAGCGCGATCGGAATCCTGATCGCGCTGCTCGCGTTCGTCGGAGCGTCGCGCGCCGAGGCGCAGCCAGCGCATCGCGCTCGACCGGCGACCGCGACGACGACCGCGACGACCACCACCACGACCGCCACCACGACCACCAGCGCGGGACAGATCGCGCCGGCGGCCTACACCGAAGCCCAGGTGCAGACGCTCGCCGAGCCCGCTCCGGGAAGCGGCGCGCCGGGCTATCCGGCGGCGCTGGCGCAGGCGCGGGTCGAGGGGCGCGTGCTCGCCGAGTTCGTCGTCGACACGGCGGGGCTGGTGGACGTCGACAGCTTCCACGCGGTCGAGTCGACGAATCCCGTGTTCGTGGAGGCGGTACGCGCGGCGCTCTCCACCCTTCGCTACCGGCCGGCGACGATCGACGGGAAGCCGGTGCGGCAGATCGTCCAGCAGCCCTTCGTCTTCTCCCTGGACCAGTAGCTCCGCCTAACGCGCGTCCGGGCGCTCGGGCATCACGGCGGGAAGATCGAGGTGGAAGGTCGCGCCGTGGCCGGGGGTGCTGACGACGGTGATCTCCCCGCCCATGAGCCGCGCGAGCTGGCGGGAGAGGCCGAGCCCGAGCCCGGTGCCGCGCCCTCGCGCCACGCCGACGATCTGCTCGTACGGCTCGAAGATGCGCTCCTGATTCTCCGCCGAGATGCCGGGGCCGGAGTCGGTGACGGAGACACGCACTCCCGCATCGCCGCGCGCGCCGACGCGCACGGTCACCGGCTTTCCCTCGGGGGTGAATTTGATCGCGTTGGCGACGAGGTTGATCACGATCTGCCGAACGCGTCCGCCGTCGAGACGGGCGGGGAGCGCGCCGGCCGGCGGCTGGAGCACCAGCTCGACGTTCGCGACTTCGGCCTCGAGGCGGAGATGCTCGACCGCGGAGTCGACGGTCTCGCCGACGTCGAGATCCCATGCGCCCAGCGTCAGGCGGCCCTCCTGGATCTTCGAGAGGCTGAGGAGATCCTCGATGAGCCGGCCCGTCTGGTCTGCGCTCCCGGCAAGGTTTCGCAGCCCGATGCGGAGCTCCTCCGGGTCCTCGGGAGGGGTGAGCATGAGATGCCGCGCCCACACCTTCACCGCGGCGACGGCGTTCCCCAGCTCGTGGCTGGTCGCGGCGAAGAAGCGGTCGCGCGTCAGGCGGAGGTGCGCGTTCTCGATCGCGATCGCGGCCTGCGCGGCGAGGACGCGAAGGAGGTCGAGGTCGTTCTCGGTGAAGTCGCCGCCCCCGACCTTTTCGGTGACGTAGAGGTTCCCGAAGACGCGACCCGCGGCAACGATGGGGACGCCGAGGAAGGAGCTCATCTGTGGATGGTTGCGCGGCACGCCTGTCGAGGCGGGATGCTCGCGCAGGTCGTGCAGCCGCAGCGGACGCGCGTCACGGACGAGCAGGCCGAGGATCCCGTGGCCCGTCGGAAGGTTGCCCATCCGGGCGCGCTGCTCGGGGGTGAGCCCCGAGGTGATGAAGTCGGAGAGGCCGGTGCCCTCGGCGTTGACGACGCCCAGGGCGCCGAAGCGCGCGGCGACGAGATCGCGCGCCGCGTCGGCGAGGATCTGCAGCAGGTCGTCGAGCTTCGAGGTGGACGCGAGGGCGAGCCCGGTGTGCACGAGCACGTTCGCGACACGTGCCGACTCGTCGGCGGGATCCGCGGGTCCGGTGGCGCGGTTCGTCATGCGAGCGAGGACGGGCAGAGCGCGGCGATGGGACAGTCGCCGCAGCGCGGCTTGCGCGCGTCGCAGATCTGCCGGCCGTGCTCGATGAGGAGATGCGAGAGCATCGTCCAGCGCTCGCGGGGAAAGAGCGGTACGAGCGCGCTCTCGATCTTCACCGGGTCCGTCTCGCGCGTCAGGCCTAACCGCTGGCTGAGGCGCGAGACGTGGGTGTCGACGACGATCCCCTCGTTGCGACCGAAGGCGTTGCCGAGGACGACGTTCGCCGTCTTGCGCCCCACCCCGGGGAGCGCGGTGAGCGCGTCCATCTCGCGGGGCACCTCGCCGCCGTGGCGGTCGACGAGCGCGCCGGCCATCGCGATGATATTCTGCGCCTTGTTGCGGAAGAACCCCGTGCTGCGGATGATCTCCTCGACGTCCTCCTGCGCGGCCGCGGCGAGCGATCGCGCGTCGGGATACTTCGCGAAGAGAACGGGCGTCACCATGTTGACGCGCTTGTCGGTGCACTGCGCGCTGAGGATCGTCGCGACGAGGAGCTCGAAGGCGTCGCGATGATCGAGCGCGCAGTGCGCGTCGGGGTAGTGGCGCGCGAGGTCGTCGTAGAGGCGCGCGGCGTGCGCGGCGTCGACCGTGAGCTTCGGCCGCCTCGCGCTAGCAGGGGCCTTCTTCGCCGCCTTTCCTGACGCCTGGCGCCTGGCCCCCTTCTTCGCCGCCATCACCGGCCCTTCCGCGCGAACGCCAATACGCCGGCCGCGTCGCGCGTGTTGAGCACGTCGCCCGCGGACAGCCAGCCCTTGCGCGCCATGAGCACGCCCAACGCGGTATTGTCGAGGCCGCGCGTCGAGTGCGCGTCCGGGCCGATGGCGATCGTGACGCCGAGGCGCTTCGCGTCGCGGAGCACGCGCCAGTCGAGATCGAGGCGATGCGGATCGGCGTTCAGCTCCACCGCGACGCCGCGCTCGGCGGCCTTCTCGAGCATCGCGATCATGTCGAAGTCGTACGGGTCGCGGGATAGCAGGAGGCGGCCGGTGGGATGGGCGAGCACGGTGAGGTGCGGATCGTCGAGGGCGCGGAGGATGCGCTCCGTCATCGGCGCTCCGTTCTGGCCGAAGCGGTTGTGGACCGAGCCGACGACGAAGTCGAAGCGGTCGAGGAGCTCCTCATCGTAATCGAGACGACCGTCGGCGAGAATGTCCGCCTCGATCCCCTTGAGGACGGTGAACGATCCACCGAGCGAGGCGTTCAGCGCGTCGATTTCCTCGTGCTGGCGGAGGACGTCGTCGCGCTTGAGGCCACCGGCGTAGAACGCCGCCTGCGAGTGGTCGGAGATGCCGATGTAGCTCCAGCCGCGCTCGCGCGCCGCGGCGGCCATCTCGGCGACGCTCGCCTTGCCGTCGGAGTAGCGCGTGTGGCAGTGGATGACGCCGCGGATCTGCTCGTCGCGGAGGAGATCGGGGAGCGCGTCGTCGCGCGCCGCGGCCACCTCGTCGCCGCTCTCGCGCAGCTCGGGAGGAATCCAGGGGAGGCCGAGGGCGAGGTAGAGGTCCTCCTCGTCGGCGATGGCGAGCTGCCCGCCGGCGGCGGTGCCCAGGGTGTCGCCGTCGAGCACGAAGCCGCGCTCGGCGGCGCGCTCGGCGATGCGCGCGCGGTGCGCTTCGCTCCCGGTGGCGCGCCAGAAGGCGATGGCGAAGTCGCCCTCGTGGACGCAGCGGAGGTCGAGGCAGACGCCATCGACGTAGGTGATGGTCGCGGCGCCCGGACCGCGGCCGGCGACGCGGCGGACGCCGGGGCTGCCGGCCATCGAGCGGACGACCGCGTCGGGGTTGGTGTCCTCGCGGCAGGCGGCGACGATGTCGATGTCGCGCACGACCTCGACGTTGCGCCTGACGGCGCCGGCGACTTCGGCGCGAGCGACGTCAGGATGGCCGGCGACGGAGGCGCGAAGGCGCGCCGCCTCGGCGAGGGCGGCGGGGAGGAGCATGAGATCCCCGGCGGCGCGCAGCTTCTCGATCCCGCCGAGGATCGCCTGGACCGACTTCGGGCCGAAGCCCTTCACCGTGGCGAGCCGTCCCGAGCGCGCGGCCTCCTCGAGCTCGTCGAGGCTCGTGATGCCTAACGCCTCGTGGAGCGCATGGATCTTCGCGCCGCCGAGCCGCGGGAGGCGGAGCAGCTCGAGCAGCCCCTCGGGGATGGAGGCGCGGAGCCGCTCGAGGTACGACGACTCGCCGGTCTCGACGAGCTCGCGGATGACGCCGAGGGTGGCCGGTCCGACGCCGGAGAGCTCGGCGATGGCGCCGCTGTCGAGGAGGGGCGCGAGGTCGTCGGTGTCGATCGCGCGGAGGGCGCGTGCGGCGCCGTCGTAGGCGCGCGCCTTGAACGGGTTGCCGCCGGAGAGCTCGAGGAGGGCGGCGATGCGCGAGAGGACGTGCGCCGCGGTGCGGGAGTCCATCGCGCGACGCTACTCCTCGACGCCAGCGGCCGGGCGGAGGCGGTCGACGAGCTCGTGGAGCTGGCGCTCGGTGAGCTCGAGCTCCTGCGCCGCGCCCTCGACGTCGAGCAGTCCGGCGCGCATGGAGATGCCGACCTGGTTGAGATAGCGGATCTTGGCGAGGATCTCGTCGGTGATGCGGCGCAGGTCGTGGAAGCGCCGCTTCTCGGCCTGGGCGCGGCGGTAGCGCTGGAGGAGCTCGTTCGTGGTCAGCCGCTTTGCGAGCGCGATCACCTCGTCGACGGTGCGTCCGGGGAGGGCGCCGCGATCGGGGAGGCCGTCGTCCTCCCATTCCTCCTCGGCGAACCAGAGGCGGCCCACGTGCTCTATGCCGTCGAAGATCACGCGCACGGAGACGACGAGATGCTTGCCGTCCGCCTCGAGCGTCCCGATCTCCGGCCGTCCGTGATCGTCGTAGCCACCCATCGTCACCCCAGCTGTGCGAGTCAGCGCTGCCTAACGTCGGACCGTGCCGCGTGCGGCGAGGAACCCGTCGAGCGCGGCGAAGAGCGCGGCCGGCTGCTCGACGTACGGCACGTGCCCGCATCGCTCGAGGACGACGAGCGGCGCGTCCATCGCCCGCGCGCCGCGCTCCGAGGAGGCGAGCGGGATCGGATCCTCGCGCCCGTGCACGAAGAGCGCGGGGACCTTCACGCCGCCCAGGGCGTCGACGAGGTCGTAGTCGCCGAGCGATTCCCAGACCGACTGCTGCACCCGGCCGACGACGCGGAAGGGCGTCAGGTCGCGCGCTTCCCGCGGATCGGCGAAGTAGCCGGCGACGCTGAGCTCGAAGGCACGCTGCCGGTGCGCCCCGGGATCGCGCTCCCGGAGCCCCGACGCCGCGAGATCGGCGCGCATCTCCTGGATGTGCGGACCGGTCTGGCGGCGCGCGAACTCGGCCTCGAACTCGCCACGATATTGCCGGGTGAGCGGAGCCGGGTCAATGAGCGCGAGCGCGGCGGGGAGGATCGCGCCGTGCGCCGCGCGCTCGATCGCGTGCAGCAGGGCGAGCAGCCCGCCCCAGGAGTAGCCGACGATGGCGGGCGGCTCGAGCGCGAGCTCGGCGATCACCGCGTCGAGGTCGGCGACGTGGGTGCGCCAGGTGATCGGCGCGGGGTCGTCGGTGCGCGAGCGTCCCCCGCCCCGCTGGTCGTAGAAGATCAGCTCGTGGCGCTTTGCCAGCTCGAGCATCTGCGGAAGCAGATAGTCGTGGCTCGCGCCCGGACCGCCATGCAGGACGAGGAGCTGCGGCGCACCGGGCTCGCCGTAGCGGCACCAGTACAGCGGAACCGTGGTGCGTGAGGTATGACCGGACGAAGCGGGAGCGGGGATGGGAAGCGGCACGCGTCAGACAGCCGGGCGCTCGATGGGCTTGCCCGCGGCCTTCCACGCGTTGAAGCCGCCGTCCATGTGCGCGACGTTCGAGTACCCCATGTCGCGGAGCAGATCCGCGCTCAGCGCCGAGCGTCCGCCGGAGGCGCAGTGGAGGACGATGCGCCGGTCGCGCTGGAGCTCCTTGCGATGGTAGGGAAGCGACCCGTCGGCGTAGAACTCGAGCATCCCCCGCGGCATGTGCACCGCGCCGGGGATCGCGCCGTGGTCGCGGCGCTCGTTCTCCTCGCGGATGTCGACGAGGAGCGCCCCGTCGGCGACCTCGCGCGCGGCCTGATCGACAGTGAGGTTCTCGATGCGCGACTTCGCGTCCTTGACTCGCTCCATGGCACTCGGCTGCATCGTCGGCCTCCTGTAGGTGGCGGTGAGTTCGGCTGATCATAATGTGAGCCGATCGCCCCGGCGTTCAAGGGCGTCGCGCGTCGCGCGTCGAGCGCATCAGAGGCTCAGCCACCAGTTCATCTTCACCAGCAGCGTGTTGTCCGGGTGCTGCCGGAAGAGCGCCTGGCGCTCGGTGGTGAAATCGAAGCGGCCGGTCCGGTCGAAGGCGGAGCGGGTCTGGCTCCAGACGACGAAGAAGGTCGAGCCGGGGCGATACTCCCAGCGCAGCACCGCGTTGCCGATGAGCGAGCGGACGTTGAAGTCGGGATTGCCGAACAGGTGCGTCACGCCGGTGCCCGCGGGCGTGAGCTGGTAGTCGAGCGGGACTCCGCGCGCGTCGGTTTCGACGACGGAGATCTCGGCGGGCGCGAAGGCGCGGCGATCGAGGGCGCGAGGGCGGAGGTACTCACCGAAGCGCGAGTAGTGGCCGGTCGCGACGAAAGGCTGCGCGTAGGCCTCGACGCTCAGCGCCGGGGTGAAGGTGACCGCGGCGCGAGTCTCCATCGACAGCGTGCGCTGCCGCAGCTCGGCGAACACCGCGCGCCGTCCGTACATCGCGCGCGCGCCGCTGTCGGCGTACGTGGTCACGAACTGCGCGGGGACGAAGTCGCTGGAGAAGGACGGGCCGACGGTCAGGCGCACGCTCGACGCGGGCTTCAGCGTCACGCTGAGGTTCGCGCCGCGGCTGTAGCCGCCCTCCGCGGTCGAGGCGAGCTGGCCGCCGACGCCGAACACGACGCGCATGCGGGAGTCGGTGGAGAGGTTTGCCTGCGCGAAGCTGCTCGACGGGACGCGGACGACGGCGCCGCCGCGCGTCGCCGCGTCGTCGAGCAGGGAGGGCTTCAGCTGCTCGAACACGACCCAGTTCCAGTAGTTGAGGAACTGCCCCTGCGCGAAGGCATGCAGCTCGGCGTCGATGACGTCGCCGCCGAAGTTCTGTTCGCGTTGGGGACCGACGGCGACGAAGGCGTTGCGGAAGATTCCGACCGGGTTCGTCCAGAGGCGCACGAGGTTGGCGTTCAGCCAGATGAAATCTGCGCGGCGCATGAACGCGATGTCGTTCACCTCGAACCCCGGCGTCCGTGTCGAGCTCTCGACCTCCCAGAGCCACGCTCCCGATTCCTTCGCCAGGCGCAGGTAGCCGCCGGCGCCGGAGAGCGAGGTGCGTGACGAGTCGAGCACGTCGCGTCCGAAGAGCCCGAGCCGCGCCGGCCGCCGGTCGGGGCGCCCGTAGTAGCGCGAGGAGGCGTTCTGCAGGCGCGCGATCGCCAGCTCGTCGCCCCCGACCCGCGAGGCGGCGAGACTTCCCTGCAAGCTGTAGGTGCGCTTGTCCCAGGCGACGTTCCAGTCGAGCCCCCCCGAGCGCGCGCTCGTCGTGAGCTGGTCGGCGACGGGGGCGCTGGTGATGCGCCGCTCGACCGAGGTGACCATCCCCCCGACGGTGACGTTCCCGCCACGCATGTCGCGCTTCACGCGCGAGACGAAGTAGTTCGCGAGGGGCTCGACCTCCTGCCGGAGCTGTCGTCCGAGCGTGTCGGTGAGCGGCGCGACCTCGCGTCTCGTCAGCGCTTCGATGACGCCGAGCGAGTAGCCGCCGGCCGTGCGCCCGGTGACCTTCGCGGCGCCGAGGATGGTGCTGTTGATGGGGGGATCGGCCCAGGCGACGCCCCCGGCGTCGTACGCGTCGAACTGCGGCGCGCGGCCGATGCGCCGCGAGTAGAAGAGGTCGAGCGAGGAGATGTTGTCGCAGATGAAGCAGCTGAGCCCCCCGAAGTCGAAGAGGCCCGAGCCGGCGACGAAGAATGGGCGCTTCTCCTGGAAGAAGGTCTCGTACGCGGTGAGGTTCACCGTCGCGGGGTCCGCTTCCACCTGCCCGAAGTCGGGATTGAAGGTCGCGTCGAGGGTGAGGTTGGAGCCGAGGAGCGCCTTCACGTCCCCGCCGACGCGGGAGTCGGTGGTGGTGAGCCTGGTGTAGGGGTTCGCCGGGTCGGCAGGGAGAGCGCGCCGCGCGCTGCCGACGACGTACGGGAGCAGCTCCACCTTCTGCGCGGCGCGCGTCAGCCGCATCCCCTCGAGGTGACCGAAGCGCGATGGCCCGCCGGTCTCGTCCTTCTTCCAGAAGGACCACATCGACGTCTCGTTGAGGCGCTGCTCGTAGCGCCAGATCTGCATCCCCCACGTCTGCTCCCTGGCGCGCGAGAAGCGGAGCTGCGAGAAGGGGATGCGGAGCTCGGCCGTCCATCCGAGCGAGTCGATGCGCGTCGCGACCTCCCAGACGGGATCCCAGGCGGGATCGGCGAAGGGGGACGCCTGGCCGGCGTCGAACTTCACCCCCGACGGATCGACCTGGATGATCGTGCGCCCGAGATGGTCGTGATAGGTGTCGAGCACGAAGCGAAGCCAATCGCCGTCCTGCTGCTGGTCGCGCCGCGCCAGCTCGGTGCGGACGCCCCGCCCGCCTAACGTGTCGTACATCCGCGCGCCGATGTAGAGCGCGTCGGCGTCGTAGAGGAAGCGGACCTCGGTGCGCTCGGTCGCCGGCTGCCCCTCGTGCGGGTCCTGCTGCGTGAAGCCGGCCGCCGGCCGCGCCTCGCTCCACGCGGGCTCGTCCAGCGCACCGTCGAGCACGACCGCTCCGCGCCGCTCGACGGCGAGGACGGTGGGCGAGGGGAGCTCGTGCTGCTTCGTCTGCGCGCGGAGAGGTGAAGCAGCCGCGAACGCCGCGAGCGCGAGAAGAACGGCACGAAAGGGAGCGAGCGTCATGGCAGCGCAGGGCGTGGGATGCTCGACGATCGATCCGTTCCCCGCTGGCGGCAAGAGGTCGAACCGATTCATGACCTTGTCAAGTCATCAGCCAGCCTTCAGCCGACGAATCCCGCCGCGATCCGCGCCGTCGTCGCATGGATGCGCACGGTGTCTCCGATCGCCCGCCCGTATCCCCCGGCGATGGTGATCGCGACGGGGATTCCCACGTCGCGGCAGCTCTCGAGGACGAAGGCGTCGCGCCGCGCGAGGCCATCGAAGGTGAGCTTCATGCGGCCGAGCCTGTCGCCTTCATGAGGATCGGCGCCGGCGAGGTAGACGACGAGGTCGGGGCGCGCGGCGGAGAGCACGCGCGGCAGCTCGGCGGCGAGCGCGTCGAGGTACTCGTCGTCGCCGCATCCCTCGGGGAGATCGACGTCGCGGGTGCCGGGGACGCGCAGGCCGTAGCGGCGCGAGCCGCCGGCGTCGGGAAGCGCGGGCGCGTCGCGGTACGGATAGTTGCGCTCCCCGTGCATGCTGAAGGTGAAGACGCGCTCGTCGCCGGCGAAGATGGCGTGAGTCCCGTTGCCCTGATGGACGTCGAGGTCGACGACCGCGGCGCGGGCGATCGCGCGCTCGTCGAGCAGTGTGCGGATCGCGACGGCGACGTCGTTGAAGACGCAGAAGCCCTCGCCGTGATCGGGGAAGGCGTGATGAGTGCCGCCGGCGAGGTTCATCGCGACGCCGTGGTCGAGGGCGGCGCGCGCGGCGCCGAGCGTGCCGCCGACGGCGCGGTACGAGCGCTCGACGAGCTGCGGCGACCAGGGGAAGCCGAGCCGGCGGATCTCGGTCTCGTCGAGCCGTCCGTCGGTGAAGCGATCGACGTAGCTCGCCGTGTGGACGCGGAGGAGCGCCTTACGGCTGGCGCGCTCGGGGTCGTGCATGCGCTCCGGCGGGACGATCCCCTCGGCGAGCACCGCATCGCGAAGGAGCGCGTACTTCTCGATCGGAAAGCGGTGGCCGAGCGGGAGGGGAAGGGTGTAGTGGGCCGAGCTCCAGCAGTGGAACACCGGTTCCGCCTCAGTCCGAGCGTCGAGTCGTCATTCCCTCATCAGGCTGGAAGCAGGAGGCTGGAGGCTGGAGGCCTCCTGCTCATAGCCTCCTGCTTGCAGCGTCCTGCCTCCAGCCGCCGCCTCACGGAGCGTTGGAAGTGGACGCACTCGTCAAGGCTTCCGCGCCGCGCTGCTTGTACACGACGCCGTTCTTCATCACGAAGCTCGGCTTCTCGAGAAGGGTGACGTCGCTCAGTGGATTGCCGGGGACGGCGACGACGTCGGCGAGCTTCCCCGCGGCGACGGTGCCGACGCGGGTGTCCCAGCCGAGGAGCTTCGCCGCGCTCGAGGTGCCGGCGACGATCGCCTGCATCGGGGTCATCCCGCCCCAGTTGACCATGAGGGTGAACTCGTGGCCATTCGCGCCGTGGTCGCCGACGCCGGCGTCGGTGCCTAACGCGATGGGGACGTTGTTCTTCATGGCGACGCGGATGGCGTTGCGCATCGCCGCGGCGGCGGCGAGGGCCTTCTGCGCGCGGAGGCCGGTGAGGCGTCCGGATTTCGCCGCGTTCTCGGTGAACTCGCCGGCGCTGAGCGTGGGGACGAGGTACGTGCCGCGCTGCGCCATCATCTTCGCGCCCTCCTCGTCGAGGAAGGAGCCGTGCTCGATGCTCGCGACGCCCGCCTGCACGGCGAGCTTGATCCCCTCGGTGCCGTGGGCGTGCGCAGCGACCTTTCGATCGAGCTTTCGCGCCTCGTCGACGACGGCCTTCATCTCCTCGAGGGTGTACTGCGTCGCTCCGACCGCGTCCCCCTCGGAGAGGACGCCACCGGTCGCGCAGATCTTGATGACGTCGGCGCCGTACTTCACCTGGTAGCGCACCGCCTTGCGCACCTCGTCGACGCCGTCGGCGACGCCGGTGCGATAGTCGGCGTCCATCATTCCCGGCTTGTAGCCGTTCTCGTCGCAGTGACCGCCGGTGATGCCGAAGGAGTGTCCGGCCGCCTCGATGCGCGGACCGGGGACGGTGCCGGCGTCGATCGCCGCGCGCAGCGCCATGTCGTCGAAGTCCGGCGAGCCGAGGACGCGGATGGAGGTGAAGCCGGCCATCAGCGTCTTCCGCGCGTTGGCGACGCCGACGATCGCCGCGTAGCCGGGATAGTCCTTCACCGCGGCGAGATCGCTGCGCGGGTCGCTCAGCGGCCGCCCGATGATGTGGGTGTGCGCGTCGATGAAGCCGGGAAGGAGGGTCGCGTCGCCGAGGTCGATGGTCCGCGCCCCCGCGGGGATGGCGATGGCGCCCGCCTTTCCGGCGGCGACGATGCGATCGCCCGCGACGACGACGACCGCGTCGCTGACCGCGGGCGCACCGGTGCCGTCGATGAGTCTCGCGGCGCGGAGGACTACGGTCTCCTGGGCGGGGAGGCTGGCGGCGACGAGAGCGAGAGCGGCGATGAGATGGCGCACTTTTCGTGGGGTGGTGGGGGACTGCGACGAGCGACTCTGCGGGGATCAGGTGCCAGGCGTGAGGAACGGCGTCGACCGGGTTGCCGCGGTTCCTTCCGCCTGGCACCTGGCCCCTGGCCCCTGGCCCCTGGCACCCTGGCACCCGGCACCCGGCACCCGGCACCCGGCACCCGCCCGCGATCCGCCATCTTACGGACCCGCCGCCCCCCCGGCCAGCGGGGGCCGTGACCCGGAAGGCCGTTGGATGGTCCTAATTCGTCACGCCGTCGCTCCCGCTGCGTGCCCGAAGGAGGGCACTCCCCGACTCGAAATGGACTACTCCGTCACCTTCGCCCGCCATTACTCGCGGCTCGTCTGGCTTCTGCTGAACGAGAGCGCGAACATCGAGGAGCAGAAGGCGGCGCTGCGCGCCTCCGTCACCGTCGCCAAGGACGGGCCGGTGACCTTCGCGACGCAGGACTGGCGGCTGAGCGTGAACGGCTCGCCGCTTCCGGAGGCGCTGACCGGGGTGCAGGACCTGACCGCGCAGATGATCGGGCACGCGGTGCGCGAGATCGTCATCGACCAGAACGCCGCCGCGGCCGATCTGCTCGGCGTGGCGAGGATCCTCGCCGCCGAAGCGGTGCCCGGCGATGGAGGAGACGCGGTGCAGGGACGCGTCGCGGCGCTCGGCGCGAAGACGGTGCAGATCAAGGTCGCGGGAAAGGAAGTGCTCATGCCGCGGACGACGGGAACGGTCACCGCGGTCCCGGCCGGGGCGACGCCGCCCGCGACGAACGGCGCGCCGGCCCCGCGCGCGAGCGGCGCGACGAAGCGCGCCTCGGGCAGCGTCGGCAACGGCTTCCTGGCCGAGGATTCGGGGAGCTATCTGCTCTTCTCGGCGCAGCAGCAGCCGAAGGGTTCCGCGGCCGACCTGCTGCAGCAGCTCGACGCGACCAAGTCGGTGAACGCGACGACGCGGCTGCTCGACGACCTCGTCACCGTCGCCGAGAACGCGGCGCGCGAGGGGAAGAACGACATCGTCGCGCTGGCGTTCCACGGCGTGGTCGCACGCGAGGCGGCGACGCCCGAGTCCGATCTCAAGCGCGCGTACGGCATGTCGATCCGCCGGCTGACCAAGCCGACGCTGCTTCGCGCCGTCGCGCAGATGATGCCGCGCAAGAAGGAGCTGCTCGACGCCTGCATGCTCGTGCTCTCCCGCTCCGGCGAGGACGGTGCGGACGCGCTGATCGACCAGCTGACGAGCGCGCAGTCGCTGGGCGACCGCCGCATCTACTTCGACGGGCTGGTGAAGCTCAACGCCGGCGTGCCGGCGCTGATCCACATGCTCGGGGACGCGCGCTGGTACGTCGCGCGCAACGCCGCCGACCTGCTCGGCGAGATGCAGGCGGAGCAGGCGCAGGGGCCGCTGACGGAGCTGCTGAAGCACGACGACGATCGCGTGCGCCGGGCGGCGATCACCGCGCTGTCCAAGCTGACGTCGCCGAAGGCGGTGGACGCGCTGCGCCAGGCGATGCGCGACAGCTCGCCGCAGGTGCGGATGCAGGCGGCGGCGGGGATGGGCGGCCGGAAGGGGCTGCGCTCGGCGGGGACGCTGACGAAGGCGCTGGACGACGAGGAGGACCAGGAGGTCCAGCTCTCGATCGTCGCCGCGCTCGGACGGCTGGGCACCGCCGACGCGGTGCAGCGGCTGATCAAGGCGGCGGAGCCGGCGGGGGGGATCTTCAAGAAGAAGCCGACGGCGCTGCGCGTCGCCGCTGTCCAGGCGTTAGGCGAGGCGCGGACCCCGGCGGCGCAGAACGCGCTGCAGCATCTGCTCGAGGACAAGGACAAGGAAGTGAAGCAGGCGGTGTTCCGGCTGCTCATGGACGCGCAGGCGAAGAAGAGCTGACGCCGGCGCCGCCGCCCGCCGCGGCGGGCGGGAGTGGCGAACGATCGTGATGCATGGCACCATCGGTGCAACGCTTCCCACCGTATCCACGGAGGCGCCCGATGAGAATGCTTCGTCTTTCGCTGGTCGTCCTGACGCTCGCGCTCGGTCCGCTGGCCGCGTGCTACCACAGGCCCGCGAGCGGCGGATCGCCGGACCAGCCGGCCTGGGTGCGCGTCGACAACCGGTCCTTCACCGACGCGACCGTGTACGTGTGGCCGAGCTCCCAGCGCCTCCGGATCGGCTTCGTGTCGGCGACGAGCACGCAGACGCTGCAGCTCCCGCGTTCGGTGATCTTCGGCCCGACGTCGCTCCGGTTCTCGGTGGACTTCCTCGCCGGGAACCGCTCACCGCTCACCGAGTCGATCACGGTCGTCCCCGGGGACACCGTGGTGCTCCAGATCCCGCCGGGGAGCTGATGACCGAGCAGGCGCGCGCGGGGAAGCCACCCGCGGGGGAGAAGACCAGGCGGCGGAACGTCAGCGCGGGGCTGCTGCTCTACCGGCGCGGCCCGCGCGGGCTCGAGGTGTTCCTCGCGCATCCCGGGGGTCCCTTCTGGGCGGACCGCGACGTCGGCGCGTGGACGATCCCGAAGGGGATGATCGACGACGGCGAGGACGCGCTGGTCGCGGCACGGCGCGAGTTCCGCGAGGAGACGGGGATCGAGGCCCCCGGCCCCTTCACGCCGTTAGGCAGCATCCGGCAGAAGGCGGGGAAGACCGTGCACGCATGGGCGTGGGAAGGCGACGCCGACGCGTCGACGGTGACGAGCAACGACACGCGCACCGAATGGCCGCGGGGATCGGGGCGATGGATCACCTACCCGGAAGTGGACCGGTGCGCGTGGTTCTCGGTGGAAGAAGCGAGAGTGAGGATGAACCCGGCGCAGTCAGAGCTTCTTCTTCGACTCGCTCAGTTGATCGATCAGTGAAACGGCGGGCGGGTACCATTTAAAAGGGCGGGGCGAGGGGCGGAATACCGCGGGGCGGAAAGAGACAGGGCGGAAGTTTCGGTGCGAGAAGCCACCTGTTCGGAACGGAGGCCGACTGCGGCGCCAAAGGCGCCGCGTGTCGGCCTCAGTCCGTATAGGTCCTTTCCCGGCCCCCGCTCTCCGCGCCGCGGTATTCCGCCCCCCGCCCCGCCGTGTCCAAGGTACCCGCCCCGTCGTTTCACCTATCGTGCTCCTCCGCGAGAGAAGCCAACAGGTACGCGAGATTCGAAGTGCCGTCCATGATCGGCTCGTTGGTGGAGTAGTCGCCCCAGTCGTCGTGGTAGACCACCGCGCCGCGGTTGAAGGGGGCGAGGGAGTCTTCGTGCGTGAGGCTGATGTACTGCAGGTTGGTGAAGATGGAGCGCTTCACCGGGCCGTCGACGAGGCCGCCGAGGATGGGGACGTGGAGCTGTGAGGACAGCACCGAGTGCGGGTCGCGGGGCCAGCGGCCGCTCCACGGGAGACCGATGACCATCGAGGTGCCCCAGGGGTTCGTGCCGAAGAGCCAGTCGAGCGCCGCCGCCTCGTACTCCGCGTAGCGGCGGTCGCCGGTCATGACGCGATAGAGGTGCGCCTGCGTCGCGAAGGAGGCGACGAGGTCGTTCGAGCACCAGATGAAGGGAACGCCCATGCGGAAGCCGTTGCCCGCGCGTGCGACGACGGCGTCGAGCCCGCGGCGATAGTAGCTCGCGAGCAGCCGGCGCTCGCGTGGGGCGGCGGCGCGCCAGAGCTCGTGGTGGCCGGCGTTGTGCCACGGATAGAACTCGTAGTGGCGCGCGGTGTCGGCGCCCATCCACGGCGTGACTGGCTCCTGGCGCGCGTATTCGAGCCCCTCGCGCATGTAGCGCGCGTCGCGCGTGAGCTGGTGCAGCTCCGCGGCGGCGAGCTCCATGTCGTCCGCCCAGTTGGCTTCCTCGTAGAAGTACGGCGCCTTGCCCGGCGCGGTCTGGCAGGCGCCGGGCGACGCGCGGCCGATCTCGTACGCGGCCGCGGCCCGGCGACGCAGGGAGTCGGCGAAGACGGAGTCGCGCGCCGCGAACATCCGGGCGCCTAACGCGAAGGCGGCCGCATACTTCCCGGCGGTCGACGCCATCCCCGTCGAGCGGTTCCTGTACCTGAAGAGTCCCTGCGGGCGCCCGGTGCAGGGATAGAGCGGCCGCTCCTTCCCCTTCCCCCAGCCGTAGTCGCTCGAATCGGTCGGCGGGAGATCGAGATACGTGTGATCGCGATCGTCGCCGAGCTGGTTGAGCATCGGCGCGCCGTCGTCGTACATGCGGAGGAGCCACTCGAGCCCGTGGCGCGCCTCGTCGGCGACGTCGGGGATGCCGTTGGGCCCGCGCAGTCCACGCGCGTCGAACGCGTCGTCGAACGCGCGCGGGTGATCGCGCCAGGCGAGCATCAGCGACGTCGCCGCGGTCGCCGAGGTCGCGACGTACTGCAGGTAGTCCGACGCGTCCGCCCAGCCGCCGCTGGTCGGGATGAACGCGCCGGCGCGCGCCGAGTCGTCGACGAGGATCCCATCGTGGCGATGGACGGAGTCGTTGAAGAACGGATTGAAGCCCGACCGCTGCTGCCGCATGTAGTAGAGCAGCGTGTCCGCCGCGCCGGCGTAGACGCCGCCGCCGATCGGGAACTCGGGCGAGCGCGCGTCGCCGGCGACCACGCGGTAGCGGCCGGGCTTCTTCAGTGCGCTGAAGTCCAGGCGAGCTGTGCTCTCGCATCCGGCGAAGGCGCCCGTCCCTTTCGCGCGACGAGGACCGAGGACGACGCGGTTCGCGCTGTCGACGACGGTGAAGGTCGGCGTGCTGTCAGGGGAAAGCGAACACAGGACGGCGACCTTCACCGCCCCGGGGAGGTAGCCCAGCTGATTGACGCGAACGAACCGGGTCGGTTGCGCGTGAAGCGCGGTCGGGAGAATCAGCGCTGCCAGGAGGAGCGGGATCCGCTGAAACGACGGGGCGGGTACCATTGGAAAGGGCGGTGCGGGGAGCGGAATACTGCGGGGCGGGAGATGGGTTCCGTTGGAAAGGGCGGGGCGGAGGGCGGAATACTGCGGGGCGGGAAGAAACAGGGCGGGGTCGTTGGAGCGAGAACCTGCCTGCAAGGAAAGTGGCCGACTGCGGCGCCTTCGGCGCCGCGCGTCGGCCACAGTCCATATAGGTCCTTTCCCGCCCTCCGCGCCCCGCACCGCGGTATTCCGCTCTCCGCCCCGCCGGTTCCAATGGAACCCCTCTCCCGCCCCGCGGTTTCCCGCTCCGGTATCTACCGATCCGTGAAATCGACGGACGAATCGACAGAGCGACACATCTCCGCGAGCAGCTCCGCGGCCGCGTCGACGTCGGCGATGTCGATCATCTCGTTCGGGGAGTGCATGTAGCGGTTCGGGATCGAGAGCAGCGCCGTCGCGACGCCCTCGCGGGCGATGGCGATCGCGTCGGCGTTGGTGCTGGTGTCGCGGCCGACGCCGTGGAGCGAGTGGGGCATCTTGAGGCGCGCGGCCGCGTCGCGGAGGAGGCGGAAGGCGACCGGGGAGATCAGGCCGCCGCGCGAGAGCACCGGGCCGCTGCCTAACGGGTGCTCGCCGTGCTCCTTCTTCTCCATCCCCGGATGGTCGGTCGCGAAGGTGACGTCGACGACGACGGCCATCTGCGGGCCGATGCACTCGGCGCAGACGAGGGCGCCCCCGCCGTTCCAGGCGATCTCCTCCTGCGTCGTGGCGACGGCGACGACCTTCGCCTTTCCCGGCTTCTGCGCGTAGCGCCGCAGCGCCTCGAGGACCACGAAGGCGCCGATCCGGTCGTCGATCGAGCGGGAGACGAGCCGGCCGTTCGGGAAGTCCATCGCCTTCGAGTCGATGACGCCCGGATCGCCGACCATCAGACGCCCCGACGCTTCCGCCTTGCTCTTCGCGCCGATGTCGACCCAGAGGTCGGTGATCTTCGACGCCTTCTCGCGATCCTCCGCCTTGATGAGGTGGATCGGCTTCTTGCCGACGACGCCGAAGACGTCGCCCTTCTCGGTGATGAAGCGGATGCGCTGCGCGACGAGCACCTGCGGGTCCCACCCGCCGATCGGCGAGATGTGGACGTAGCCCTCGTCGTCGATGTACTGGACGATCACCCCGATCTCGTCGATGTGGCCGTCGAGCATGATCGTCGGAGAGCCCTGCGCGTTGATCGTCGCCATGCTGTTGCCGGCGACGTCCTGGCTCAGGTCGGCGCCGAAGGACTTCGCTTCCTCGCGCCAGACGCGGGCGGGTGCGGATTCGTAGCCGGAGGGGCCCGGCGTGTCGAGGAGACGCTTGAGAAAGGCGAGGGAGGAAGAGCTGAACATGGAGCGCTGGCAGGCGGTTCAAACAGCGGCGGGTCACGCTGGCGAACACGAATCATAACCGTTCGGGATGCCCCGCGTCGGGCACTCCCCTACGTTGACGAGCGAGGCGGCTCACGATCACGCGCGCCGGCGCGACCGCTCACCGCCGCTCGTACACCGGCCGCCCGGCGACATACGTCGCGACCACCGCCGTACCGAGCACATCATTGGGCGCGACCGTCATGATGTCGCGGTCGAGGATCACGAAGTCGGCGTACTTCCCCGGCGTCAGCGAGCCGGCGTCCTTCTCCATGAACGAAGCATACGCCGGCCAGATGGTCATCGACTTCAGTGCCTCCTCGCGCGTCATCACCTGCTCCGGATGCCAGCCCCCCGGCGGCCAGCCGCGCTCGTCCTGCCGCGAGATCGCCGCGTGGAACGACCGCAGCGGGTTCACTCCCTCCACGGGGAAGTCGCTGCCGTTCGGGATCACGACCCCGGTGTTGAGCAGCGACCGCCAGGCGTACGCGCCCATCTCGCGCCCAGCGCCCAGCCGCGCCCCGGCCCAGTACATGTCGCTCGTCTGATGCACGGCCTGCATCGACGGGATCACATCCAGCTCGGCGAAGCGCGGGATGTCCTCGAAGTTCACCACCTGCGCGTGCTCGATGCGGAAGCGATGGTCGGCGACGGGAGCGGCCTTGAGCGCCTGCTCGAAGGCGTCGAGCACCACGCGGTTGCCACGGTCGCCGATGGCGTGGACGCAGACCTGGAAGCCGGCGCGCAGCGCGCGCTCGGCCACCGCCTCGAGGTGCGCGGGGGGCGAGACGAGGAGCCCCGTGTTGTGCGGATCGTCGGCGTACGGCTCGAGGAGCGCGGCGCCGCGGCTGCCTAACGCGCCGTCGGCGTAGAGCTTCACGGCGCGGATCCAGAGCCGGCCGTCGTAGAGCGCGCTCTGCGGGCCGCGGGCGAAGTAGTAGTCGAGCGCCGCGCTGTCGTCGGCGATCATCGCGTAGGTGCGCAGCTCGAGCTTCCCCTCCTTCGCCAGCTGCTCGAAGAGCTCGATGTTCGCGCGCGGCTCGCCGGCGTCGTGGATGCCGGTGAGCCCCCAGCGGTGCATCTCGTCGATCGCGGCGAGGGCGCGGGCGCGGAGCTCCTCCTTCGACGGCGCGGGGACGGCGCGCTCGACGAGCCAGTTCGCGTTGTCGACGAAGACGCCGGTCGGTGCGCCGCTCGAGTCGCGCTCGAGGCGACCGCCCTCCGGGTCGCGCGTCTGCGCGGTGACGCCGGCGAGCTGCATCGCTTTCGCGTTGGCGAGCTGTGCGTGGCCGTCGACGCGCTCGAGGAGGACGGGGTTGTTCGGCACCGCGCGGGAGAGCGCGTCGTGCGTGGGGAATCGAGTGTCGCCCCAGTCGTTCTGGTCCCAGCCGCGGCCGATGATCCAGGTGCCTGCGGGCACCGTCTTCGCCCGCGCGACCACGCGGTCGATCACCTGCTGGTAGGAGGTCGTCCCGGTGAGATCCACCGTTCGCAGCGCCTGACCGAGTCCCATGAAGTGCGCGTGCGCATCGGTCATCCCGGGGATGATCGTCCCGCCGTGCGCGTCGACGACCTTCGTCCCCGGACCGGTGATCGCGTTCACCCCGCGCCGCGATCCGACGAACATGATGCGGCCGTCGCGCACCGCGAGCGCCTCGGCGGTGGGGCGCGAGTCGTCGACGGTATAGATCTTCGCGTTGACGACGACGAGGTCGGCGGGGCGGATCGAAGTCGCGGGTGCGCGGCCGGGCTGCGCGGCGAGAGACGGAGCGGCGGCGAGCGCGACGATCGCGCTCGCGAGGGCGGAGCGAAGGAGGGCCATCGGAGTGGGAGGGAGGTGGCGGGAAAGCTGCCAGCCCGCCCGCACCCGCGCCAGCGGCGTCAGTCCGCCGTGGCTCGCGTCATTCGGCCGAAGCGGTACGCCGCGCGCAGGGTGAGCATCGTATGCTCCTCGAGGCGGCGCCGGTCGGCGACGGAAGGGAAGTCGTAGCGCTCGAGCTGATAGCCGAGTCCCACGAGGTAGCGCCGCGCGACATAGCGGAGGCCCATCGACGCGCCGAAGGACGCATTCGGCGACTCGTGGCCGGAGACGCGCACGAAGGGGAGCAGCTGTGCGCCCGCGGTCCCCTCGAGCCGGCCCTCGAGCATAGTCATCCGCAGGTCGGCGCCGATGGCGGCGCTCGTCCAGCGCTGGCGGGCGAGCGACGAGGTGAAGGTGCGGGTCGTCAGCCCGGCGCGGGCGTCGAGCCAGGGGACGAGGCGCATGCGCGCGGTCGCCGCGATCTCGCCGACGTCGCGCGCGTCGGTGGACGGGGTGTGCGCGCCGAGCGCGCCGCCTAACGCCCGGACGGAGAGCAGCGTGCCCTCGAGAGGGGTCGCCTCCACCTGGACGCCGAGCAGGAGCCCGCTCGTCCGCTCGAAGCCGAGCCCCGCGTCGACCCGGTGGTCGGCGATGCCGATCACGCCGCTCGCCGCGGGCTGGAAGCGGTCGGCGAGCCGCGCGGGCAGCGACTGCTGCGCTCGCGCGCCCGCGGGAAGGGCGAGCAGGAGGAGCAGTCGGAGCCCGAGCCGGCGGGGAGCGCTCATGGGCCCGTCGCCTCCGGGATGATGACGATGCGCATCGCCGCGAGGCGCGCGGCATTGCGCCGCGCCACCTCGGCGTTGTGTGCCGCGCGCTGCACGCGCCGTGCGTTGTTGATCGCGATCGCGCCGGTGTTCACCGGGTGGCGCCGTCGCTGGACGAAGGCGAAGACGCCGCCGCTCGCGGCGCCGAGCGCGGCGACGCGGGCCAGCGGGTGCCCGGTCTCGTCGAGGTGCCCGCTGCCGAGGGTGGGAATGACGAGCGCGATCCCGGCGAGGGCGAGGCCGCGGCCGAGGTCGCGATTCGCCGCCGACGCGGGCCAGCGTTCGGCGAGCAGCTCACCGTCGTGAAAATCGGGGAGCGTGTCCTCGAGCGCTTCGTGGTCGTGCGCGATGGTGAAGGCGAAGGAGGAGCTGTCGGTGTCGCCGGCAGCGTTGCTCGCGCGGACGACGATCGCGTAGCGGCCCGCGGCGACGGGAGCTCCGTCGACCGTGCCGTTCCACGCGACCTCGCGCACCCCTTCGCTCTCGCGGTCGAAGAGCACCACACCGGTGGTGTCGCCGAGCGAGCGGACCTCGACGCGTACCGTCGCCGGCTGCGTGGAGACGAAGACGATCGGGACCTGCTCCGTGCGCGGGTCGAAGCGTCGGGCGGGCAAGGGGCGCGATCCGACGGCGAGGGTGCGCTGCCGCGCCTCGGCGAAGGCGGCGCGCTCGCGCGCGGTGAAGCGCGCCGGGTCGAGATCGGCGAAGGGATCGCGCTCGAGCGCCGCGCGGAAGTAGGTGACCGCGGAATCGCGCTGGCCGAGGATGGCGAGCGATGCGCCGAGATAGACATAGGCCTCCACGCGCTGCTCGCGCGAGACCTCGAAGGGAGAGCTCGGCGAGAGCACGCGGCGCAGCAGCACCACCGCGCGCTCGACCTGCAGGTCGTCGTAGAGGCGCGATGCCTCGGTGAGCGTCTCGGCGGTGTTCGCCTGCGCGCGCGCCGCGCGCGGCACGCCGGCGAGCGCGAGCGCGGCGAGGAGGACGAGGAGCGTGACGCGGAGCTTCATCGCGGCTGGTCCTGCGGCCCGAGATCGACGCGCGGGAGCTGCGTGATCCTGTCGCGGGCGACGACGAAGCTGGTGTCGTACCGCGCGTAGCCCGGCGCCCGCACACTGAGCCGGCGCGTGCCGACGGGAAGCGGGACGTCGAGCGCGACACCTTGGGCGACGACGCGCCCGTCGACGACGATCTCCGCGTCCACCGGATAGACGCGGAGGCGGAGCATCCCCGAATCGAGAACCGTGCGCGTGGCGGCCGCCGCCCGGATCGACTCGGCGGCGAGGGCGCGGGCGGCGGAATCAGGGACGGCGGGTTGCCGCGGCTGCGGCGTGGGGACGGTGGCGGTGACCGCGTGCGGGACCGAGTCGGCCGGGGCGGGCGCGGCGCCCGAAGCACGCAGCGAGCTCGCGGTCAGCCACACGGCGAGCCCGGCGACGAGCGCCCCACCGGCGGCGCCCCCGAGGACGACGTGATTGCGCCGCTTGCCGCCGCTGTTCGTCCGCGCGAACGCCGGCATGTTTCCGGTGGGCGTCTTGCGGGTTGGATCGTGCAGCGGCGGCAGCGGGTGCGCCTGCACCAGGTCGAGCCCCGCGCCGCGGGCGAGCGCGCGGAGCGCGTCCTCGCCGATCAGCTTCTCGTCCGCGGTGAAGGGGATCGCCTCGATCGCCTCGAGCATCGCGTCCGTGGTCGCGTAGCGGTGGTCCGGCTTCTTCGCGAGCGCCCGGGTGACCACCTCGTACAGCTCCGGCGGAACGTCCGGCCGCGATGCACGCAGGTCGGGCACCGCCGTGTAGAAGTGATGGTGCATGATCCCGGGGAGCGTCTCGGCGTTGAACGGAACGCTCCCCGTGAGCATCTGGAAGGCGACGACGCCGAGCGAGTACTGATCGCTCTGCGGGCCGATGCGCCGCGCGGCGCACTGCTCGGGGCTCATGTAGTACGGCGTCCCGACCACTGAACCGGTCGCGGTGAGCGACGCGTCCTCGGCGGCGCGCGCGATTCCGAAGTCGGCGACCATGACGCGACCCTCGCGGTCGACCATGATGTTGCCGCTCTTCACGTCGCGATGGACGATCCCGCTGCCGTGCGCGTAGGCGAGCGCGGAGGTCGCGCCGCGGAGGATGTGGATGACGACGCCGATGGGGAGCGGGCCCTGCGCGGCGATGATGTCGTCGAGCCCCTTGCCGTCGACGAAGCGCATCGCGATGAAGTGCGTCGCCCCCACCTGACCGACCCGGTAGACCGGGATGATGTTCGGGTGGTCGAGCGACGCCGCGAGGCGCGCCTCACGCTTGAAGCGCTCGGCGACCGCCTTGCCGATTGGCGCCGAGGGAGGAAGGACCTTGAGGGCGACGCGGCGCCCGAGCTCGACCTCGGTCGCCTTGTAGACGATGGCCATCGCACCGCGCCCCACCTCGCACTCGACGTCGAACTCGCCGGAGAGGGAGCGCTGAAGGCTGCGGAGAAGGATGAGGGACTCGTCCTCCTCGATGATCGACGTCTGGGCGAGGGGATCGGCGATCGCCGTTCCGCACTCGAGACAGAATTTCGCGTTCTCGGGGACGGCGGCGGAGCAGCGGCGACAGTGCATCAGGTCCCGCTCTCCGTGAAGATGATGGTGTCGCTCACGCCCGGCGCGGTCGCGGTGATCGTGAAGGTCCCGCGGTCGCGGATGCGCAGGTTTGTCTCGGCGATGCCCGCGTCGTTGGTGATGACGTTCACGCTCTTCACGCCGCTCCCGAAGTCGATGCGCCCCGAGCTGTTGACGACGAAGTTCACCGCGACGTTGCGAACCGGCAGGCCGTCGGCGTCGGTGACGCGCACGGAGAGCGCGTAGGGCACGAAGACGTAAACCGAGCCGTTGGTGACGACCGACTGGCCGTCGCCGCGGAGCATCAGCATCCGCGAAGCCGCCACTCCCGGGCGGAAGGGCAGGGTGCGGAAGGGCGTGGCGACCACCGTACCGACGATCGTGTCGCCGACCGAGGCGGTCGTCGTCCCCGCCGGGCCGCGCCCGTCGCCCCACCACACGTTGGCGACGGTGCCGCTGCCGACGAAGGCCGCGCTGTCGGCGTCGTAGAGATCGTCGTCGCGCACGTTGAGCGCGGCGGGGATCGTGCCGAGCTGCAGCCCCATGCGGCTGCGGTTCGCGACCGTGCTGTCGACTCGCACCACGCCACCGCTCAGATACATGGCCGCGCGGTCGGGGAACTTCGTGACGAAAGATCCGACCACCGAGACGCTGTCGCCGGCGAGCTGCACGCCACCGCTGCCGGCGATCCCGCTGCTCCACGCGCCGGGCCCGAGGATCGTCGCACGCCGGAGTATGACGCGCCGCACGCTGTCCGCGAGCACCGCGCGCGGATTGCTTCCGCTCACCGAGAGCCCATCGAAGGTCGCGGCGCCGCCGACCACCGAGAAGGCCGGCGAGTCGCCGACCCCGCACTGCGCGCCGGTGATGCGCGTCAGCGTCGCCTCGCTGAAGCGCAGCGAGGCGCAACCCGCTCCCGCGCTGGCGAGGGTGTCGTCCGTCAGCGCGAGGGTGTCGCCGACCGCCTCGATGGCCAGCGCCACGCTGTCGACGCGGGAGCCGGTGAGCGTCCACGACGAGCGCTGCGAGCGGACCGCGCGACGGCCGCCGGCGAAGCGCGTGGAGTCGACGCGCATCGTGCGCGCGCTGTCGAGCCGGATCGCGTCCATCTGGCTGGTCACGCCCGTCGCGTCGCGGAAGCGGTTGCGGATGGACTGCACTCCGGCCGAGCCGCGGACGGTGAGGCCGGCGCGGCCGTCGGTCACCGAGGTGCCGGTGTACGCATCGTCGGCGGGACGCGCGAGGTCGAACACGTTGTCGGCGATCGTCGTGAGGCCGGTGGCGCCGTCGACGAGGACGAGCTGCCGCTCGCCGGTGAAGGTGCTGAAGTTGACGGTGGCGTCGGTGGTGCCCGCGAGGAGGAGCTCGGCGCCGTCGGTCGTGCGGAGAGTGACCCCGCCGATCATCGCCCCGCGCCCGCCCGTGACCGCGATGCCGACGCCGTCCTCGCGCCCGCCGCCGCCGAGCACGCGCACCCCGCGCACCCTCGTGCGCGCGACGCGCACGCCGGCCGAGGAGCGGATGCGGATCGCGTAGCCGATCACGCCTTCGACGACCACCGAGTCGAGGCGCGCCGCCTGCGGCGCACGCTCGATCAGGATCCCGGAGCCGCGCGGCGTGTCGGCGCTGCCGGGGTTCACGTAGACCGCGGAGAGGTTGACGTCGGCGTCGGCGGCGGCGAGCGCGGGCCCGTCGGCGGTGTGGCGGACGACGAAGTGTCCGAGGGTGAACGTCCCCGCGCTCACGAGGAAGCCGCCGCTTCCGCTCGCGTTCACGATCGCCGGAAGACGGTTCGGATCGCGGCCGCCGGCCAGGAAGCCCGCGGAATCGCCGGCGACGGTGAGCGTCTTCGCGATCGACACCGTCTCCCGGTAGGTCACGCTCGGCGCGACCACTAGCGTGTCGCCGGCGCTCGCCGCGTCGGCGCCCGACTGGATGGTCGCGAAGGGACGGGCGAAGGTGCCGAGCCGCTCGGTGCCTGCGCGCGCGCCGTCGACGTGCCAGTGCGTGGGGCGCTTGACGACGACGACGACCGTGTCCGCGGCGGCGCCGGCGCGCACGATGACGTTCGTCGAGCCGAAGCCCGTGGCGGTGATCACGCCGTTCGACACCGTCGCGACGGCGGGGATCGTCGAGCTCCAGGTGACCGGATAGCCGGCGACGATCGCGCCCGCGTCGTTGCGCACCGTCGCCGTGTGGCTGATCGAGGCGCCGACGACGGGGATCGTGTCGGGCACGCCGTTCGCGACGCCGTCGATCGAGACCGAGGCGGCGACGTTGTAGACGACGATGCGCGTCGAGTCGCGCGCCGAGTCGGCCCAGGCGACCACCCACGTCGCGCCGCTTCCGGTCGCGGTGACCTCGCCGATGGAGCTGACCGCGGCTACCTGCGCGTCGCGCGTCTCCCAGTGCACGCGGGTGCGGGAGAGGGTGTCGTTGATCGCGTTGAGGATGCGGATCGGGAGGAGTTCCTTCATCCCGAGCACGCTCAGCGTGTCGACGGCGAGCGTGAGATCGACGACGCGCGGCGCGTTGGTGACGACGACGACCGAGGTGTCGGCGAGGAGGATCCCGTTCGAGGCGAGGGTGCGGGCGATCACGCGCGCCCGTCCGCTGTCCACCGCGACGAACCACCCGGGGCTCGCGACGCGCGCGACGAGAGTGTCGGGGGTGGCCCAGTTGACACTGGCGCTGTCGATGCGGTCGCCGGCTGCGTTGTAGACGGTCGCGCGCATCTGCGTCGAGTCGCGCGCGGCGCTGATGATCGCCGAGTCGGGGGTCACGCGGACGAATGCCGGCTCGTTGACGACGGTCATCGCGACGCTGTCGCGCTGCGCGTCGAGCACCGCGGTGATGGTCGCGGGACCCGGCGCGTAGGAGTTGAGCAGCACGCGACTGCCCGCCGCGCCCTGGCCGAAGTCGATCACGGCCGGATTGCTCGAGGACCAGCGCGGCGCGCCGTCGGTGACGCTGTTGCCGAGCCGGTCGACGGCGACCGCGTCGACGGTCAGCGTGTCGCGCGTGCCGAGGGTGGTGCGGCGCGGGGGCAGGATCGTCACGCGCACCGCGCGCTGGTCGACGACGAGGAGCGTCGAATCCGCATTCCCGTCGGGCCGGCGCGCGCGGACGTAGGTGGTGCCGTTGCGAACGGCGCGGACGCGGCCGGTGCCGTCGACGGTGACCGTGGTGCTGTCGGCGCTCTCGAAGACCGGCGTCGGCGCGCCGGCGGCGATCACCGAGCCGCCCGCGTCGAGCGGGGTGACGACGAGCGTCGATTCGGCGCGGAGCGCGTCGAGGGTGTAGCCGGAGCTGGCGAAGGCGAAGCGCGCGAGGCGCTGCGCGACGGTGACGACGGCGCGCGCGGTGTCGGTGCCGAAGAGCGCGAGCACGTCGGCGGTGCCGGCGCCGCGTGCGGTGACGCGTCCGGCGGCGAGCCGGATGATCGTCGAGTCCGCGGGACGGGCGAGCGTCCACTGCGCGCCGACGCCGTCGAGGGGCAGATTGTTCGCGTCGCGGGCCGCGGCGGAGAGGGTCGCGGTGTCGCCGAGCGAGACGAGCTGCAGCAGCCCGGGGACGATCGAGAACGCCTTCGGGACGACGACGATCGTGCGCGTCGCCGAGGGCGGGCTGTCGGGGAAGAGCGAGTTCTCGACCCAGGCGGTGATCGTCGCCCTGCCCAGCCGGAGGGCGACGAGCGAGTCGCCCCCGCGCGAGATCGCGACGACGTTCGTGTCGGAGGAGCCGAAGCGGACGCGCTGGCCGGCGAGCGCGGTGGCTCCGCTGGAGACGGTGACGAGGGGGAGCTCGCGGGTCCCGGCGATCATCTGCGAGTCGCCGCTGAACGAGAGCCTCACGTTCGGCGCGCCGATGGGGGCGGTCACGTCGGTGACGTGACAGCTCAGCGCGAGGAGCGCGGCGGACGTTAGGCTGAGCAGGGACCCGATCGCGCTGGCGCGACGACTCGACACGTGAATTCCGGGCTTGGCGACAGGGCGGCGAGCCCGCGACATCGCGGGCTCCGGACGACGGGCGTCCGTTCTCAATAGACCGCCCGGTCCGCTTCCAAGTCACGGAATTGGAAGGAGTTGTACGGCTGCGCGCAGAGCGGAAACCGAAGAGAAACCGGGCGCGATCCATGAAGGATCGCGCCCGGTTTCCGGGGTGGTGTGCGCGCGGCGGCCGTCTGCTACGATGCTGGCGCGGTCATGGGCCGGTGAAGGCGCCGCCCCATCAATGTCTCTCCAGCGAAAGATTCTTCCGGCCGACCAGATAGAGCGGGACACAGATCGCGAGCGCGTAGACGACCATCGCCAGCAGCCCGCTGTTCGCGAGGAAGGGAACGCCTTTCGACAGGTCGAGCCCTTCGTCCCAGCGCTTCGCGGCGAGCGCGGCGAGCAGCACCCCCATGATCGCGCCGCCGGCGATGAGTCCCGACGAGAACAGCACGCCGGGACCGGAGTCCTCGTTCGTCTGGTCGGCGCGGCCGCGCGTCGCGCGGTCGACGAGCCAGCGGACGATCCCGCCCGCGAACATCGTCGCCGAAGTGGAGATCGGGAGGTAGACGCCGACGCAGATGGCGAGCGAGGGGAGGCCGAGGATCTCCATCGCGACGGCGAAGAAGACGCCGATCATGATGAGTCCCCAGTTCAGCTTCTGGGTGAGGATCCCGTCGACGACGAGCGACATGATCTGCGACTTCGGCGAGTCGAGCTTCTCGACCTTGCGGCCGGTGTAGTCCACCGTCTCGCGCCCGCCGATGCCGGGGTCGATGAGGTACTGCACGCGGCCGGCGTCGTCGACGAGGTAGCGGCCGCTGCCTAACGCGCCCTGCTGCTCGTAGAGGTGACCGACGCGGTAGAAGTTCCCCGCCTTCTCGGCGCCTGCCGGGACGATGCGCCCGTCGGCGAGCGATACACGCTCAGCGTCGATGTTCGCCGCCGGGATCACCACGTTCGCCGTGTCGCGCTTCACGATCGTCGTGTACGCGCTGTCGAGCGAGTGGATCGTCCAGCCGATGAGCAGCGCCGAGCTGACGACGCCGAAGAGCAGGCCGACCTGCTGACGCGCCGGCGTCGCGCCGACGAGGTAGCCTGTCTTGAGGTCCTGCGAGGTCGCGCCGGCCACCGCCGCCGCGACGCAGACCACGCCGCCGATGGACAGGGCGAGCACGCGGTGCTGCGGGAGCGTCCAGCCCAGCGCGAGGAAGATGAGCGCGGTCATCAGCACCGCGGCCACCGTCATCCCGGAGATCGGGTTCGCCGAGGCGCCGATCTGTCCGGTGATGCGGCTGGACACGGTGACGAACAGGAAGGCGAAGAACACCGCGAGCACCGCGCCGACGATGTTGATCCCGATCTGCGGGAGCACGACCATCGCGACGATCGCCGCGAGCACGCCGACGCCGACGTAGATGAAAGGCAGGTCGCGCTGGGTGCGCCGCGTCTCGGTAGCGTCGCTGCCGCCCGCGCCGCGCATCCCGCCCAGCCCGCCGACGAGCGCGCGCCAGATGGTCGGCATCGAGCGCACGAGGCTGAAGATCCCCGCCGCCGTCACCGCCCCCGCGCCGATGAAGTACACGTAGCTCGCGCGGATCTCCATCGGCGACATGTCGCGGATCAGCTTCGTGTCGAGCGGGAGCACGGTGGTCGTCAGCCCGGACCCGAAGAGCTTGATCGCCGGGATGAGCACGAAGAAGGAGAGCACGCCGCCGGCGAAGAGATAGCCGCTGATCTTCGGCCCGATGATGTAGCCGACGCCGGTGAGCTCGGGGCTGATCTCCGCCCGGATCTCGCCGAAGAGCTCCGTCCCGCCGTTAGGCAGCGCGCGCTGGATGATCCGCGCCGGCACCTCCTGCCAGAGCTTCAGTCCCGCGTTGAAGAACTTGTAGAGCGCGCCGAGCCCGAAGCCCATGAACACGGTCTTCGCCTGCACCCCGCGCTCCTCGCCGACGATGAGCACCTCGGCGCACGCGGTCCCCTCGGGATACTTGAGGTTGCGGTGCTCCTTCACGATCAGACTCTTGCGGAGCGGGATCATGAGGAGGACGCCGAGCAGTCCGCCCACCGTCGCCACCGCGGCGACGCGGCTCCAGGGGAGCGCGTAGCCGAGGAGCAGCAGCGCGGGGAGGGTGAACACCGTCCCCGCGGCGATCGACTCGCCCGCCGAGCCGGTGGTCTGGACGATGTTGTTCTGGAGGATCGTCGCCGGCTTCGCGCGGAAGACGCGCGCCGCGTAG
The DNA here is from genome assembly GCA_013361935.1 of Gemmatimonadaceae bacterium. Lineage (GTDB taxonomy): Bacteria > Gemmatimonadota > Gemmatimonadetes > Gemmatimonadales > Gemmatimonadaceae > JABFXC01. The sequence goes on along the minus strand of JABFXC010000133.1, from coordinate 5,991 downwards.
CGGAAGATCGTGATCGAGAGGACCGCGATCGGGATCGAGGCGCTGACGGTGAGCCCGATCTTCAGCGCGAGATAGACGCTCGACGCGGCGAAGACGAGCCCGAGGAGGATGCCGAGAATGATCCCCGAGACGGTGAGCTCGCGCGGGTTCTCGGTGTGCGGGACGTACGGATTGTGCAGCTCGTCCTCGGCGGCGATCCCGACCTTGTCGATCATGACGGAGGTCGGCGGCTGCTCGAAGTCGGGATGCTGGTGCGCGGGGTGATTCGATGGCATTCGGCTGCGGCTCGGGTGAGGACGCGGCCAATATCGTGACTGGGAGGGCGGCGAGCCAGAGTACTGCCATGAGGCATCAGGCTAGTGTCAGTGTCAGGTGGCATGAGTCACGTGGCAGAGGGGCCATGTGGCAGTTGCTGCCCTATGGCCCCCCTGCCCCATGGCTCATGCCTCAGCAGTCATGACACTAGGCTCGTGCCATATGGCCCTTCCTCCGGATCAGCCACCAGAGCAGCGCCGCGATGAGCGCGATGGGCACGAGCACGCCGAGGCTGGCGATGATGAAGGCGATGAAGCCGACGAAGGTGCGCCAGGCGGTGGCGAAGGCGTCGAGGATCGGGTTGTCGCCCGGGTGCTCGCCGACGATCGGGCCCGGCTCGTGGAGGGTGATCGTCATCGTGCTCAGCGCGGCGCGCGAGCTCAGGTAGCGCAGCCGCCCCTGGTAGCGCTCGATCTCCTCGCGCACGCGGGCGATCTGCTGCTCCACCTCCAGCGCGTCGGAGAGCTTTCCGGTGTGATTGGCGAGGAGCGCGATGAGGCGCGACTCGAGACGCTGCGCGTTGGCGACGCGGGCGGTGACGTCGACGAACTCCTCGCCGACGTCCTCGGCGCTCTCCTCCTGGTGCTCGAGAACGCCGATCGGCCGGATCCCCTCGATGAGCTGCCCCCAGCGTGCGGCGGGGACCTTGAGCTCGACGCTCGCCGAGCGGAGCTGCTCGGTGCCCACCTGGATCGACGTCGCGCCGACGTAGCCGCCGAGCTGCTGCGCCATCTGCCGGAGCCGGGCGATCGCCGGCGCGAGGGAGTCGACCTTGATGGTCGCGGTGGCGGTGCGAACCACCATCGGCGGGGTGGCGTCGACGGGAAGCGAGCCGGGGACGACGGCCTGGAGTGGGGTCATCGCGGCGTCGGACGACGTTCCGAACGCCGCGCCGGCCTCGGTGACCCTGCGTGCGGCCACCCCCTTCTGCGCGACCGGTGGGGCGGGCGCAGTCGCGTCGACCATGGTCATGTCGTTCGCCGCGGCGCTGCGCGACTCGTGGTCCTTCGAGCAGGCGACGGCGAGGAGAGCGGCACTGGAGAGGACGATCGGAACGAGCATGAAGCGGCGCGTCATGAGGCACCTCGAAAGGAGTCGTGAAGCAGGCGCCGCGAACCCGCGGCAGCAGAGAGACGCTCCCCGACCGGATGCTTGCACATGGCCGAAGGCTTCACCGGGGATCGGCGTTATCTTGTTGCCACACCCCGACCTGACCCGATCTGACCATGCCCCGTCTCCGTTCCCTCGCGACGTTCGGCGCGCTCCTCGCCGCCGCGACGCCCGCGCTCGCGCAGCGCTCCGCCGGCACCGCGACCCGCAACGCCGCCGCCATCTCGGCGCCGATCTCCGACGTCCGCTACGAGGTCACCTTCGACAGCACCACCGCGCAGTCGCGGACGCTGAAGGTGACGATGTCCTTCGCGACCTCCGGGACGGCACCGGTGATCCTCTCGCTGCCCGCGTGGACGCCGGGGGCGTACGAGATGACCTGGTTCGCGAAGTGGGTGTCGAGCTTCGCGCCGACGGGCGACGGGAAGGCGCTCGCGTGGGACAAGCTGGACTACGACACCTGGCGCGTGAGGCCTGACGGCGCGAAGCGGGTCACCGTCGCCTTCGACTTCCTCGCCGATTCGCTGGACAACGCGATGGCCTGGTCGCGGCCGGACTTCGCGCTCTTCAACGGCACCAACGTCTTCCTCTATCCCGAGGGACGCGGCTTCGACTGGGGGGCGACCGTCACCGTCCGCACGCAGCCGGGGTGGCTCGTCGCCACGGGGATGACACCCGCCGCCGCGGGCTCGGCGGGGGGCACGGGGACCCGCTCGTTCAGCGCGAAGAACTACCACGACCTCGTCGACATGCCCTTCTTCGTCGGCGCGTTCGACCTCGACAGCGCGAAGGTCGGTCCGGTGTGGGCGCGCTTCGCGACCTACCCGAAGGGCTTCGTCACGGGCAAGAATCGCAGCGACGCGTGGGGCTTCATCCAGCGCGTCCTGCCGCCGGAGATCGCGGTGTTCGGCGAGGCGCCCTTCTCGACGTACACGGTGATGCAGATCGCCGACTCGTCGTACTCGGGCGCGAGTGGGCTCGAGCACCAGAACTCGCACGTCGACGTCATCACGCCGTTCGCGATCGGCAACCCGTTCATGCCGTCGCTGTACGCGCACGAGATCTTCCACGCGTGGAACGTGAAGCGCCTGCGTCCCGCGGACATGGTGCCGTACCGTTATGACCAGCCCGAGCCGACCACCTGGCTCTGGGTGAGCGAGGGGATCACCGACTACTACGGCGATCTCGCGCTCGTGCGCGGGGGCGTCGTCGACAGCGCCGCCTTCGTCGAGACGACCTCGGGGAAGATCACCGAGGTGGCGAGCGCGCCTCCGGTCGCGCTCGAGGACGCGTCGCTCTCGACGTGGATCCATCCCACCGACGGCACGGGCTATCTCTACTACCCGAAGGGATCGCTCGCCGGCTTCATGCTCGACGTGATGATCCGCGACGCGAGCGACAACCGGCGCTCCCTCGACGACGTGATGCGCGAGCTGTACACGTCGACGTACAAGAAGGGGCGCGGCTTCACGAGCGCCGACTTCTGGGGCGCGGTGAGCCGCGCCGCCGGCGGGAAGAGCTTCACCGACTTCGACGCGAAGTACGTCGATGGACGAGAGGCGTATCCGTGGGCGACGGTGCTCCCCCTCGCCGGCTTGCGCTTCCTCACCGACACGATCCGCGAGCCGCGGCTCGGCATCTTCACCCAGGTCGACTCCGGCGGCGTGCGCGTGAGCGGCGTCGCCGAGGGGAGCTCCGCCGCGGCCGCGGGGATCCGCACGGGCGACGTGCTGCTCTCGGTGGGCAACATCAAGGTCTCGGACGCGAACTTCGGCGAGCAGTTCCGCGCGAAGTACGGCTCGGCGGCGGAAGGCGCGGCGCTGCCTATCCAGATCCGCCGTGGCGCGCAGACGATGACCATCAACGGCACGATCCGCTTCGCGACCCGAACGGAGAGTCACGTCGAGATCGATCGGGCCGCGTCGGGCAAGGCGGCGCGGATCAGGTCGGGGATCTTCCACGGGACCGTGGACCGCTGAGGCGCTTCGAACGACTGACGCGGATCGCCGCGGATCGCTGCGAATCTTCTTCAACTGCTGCGCGGCGGTGAATAACAGGGAGCCGGGGAGCGAAGGAGGTGCTATGGTGCCGAGCCCCCCAGCCCCTGCGAACGCCTCCCCCGGCCTCCACGGCTCCCTGTGACATCGAGCCAAGGTCGCGGGGGCGGCGAGCAGCACCTTGCGTACCGGATCCGAACGCGCAGCGGAGCGACGTCGCATCGACGTTCATAGATGGCGCGGCCGCCCGCGCGGCGCCACATTGTCGCGACCATCCACCACCTTCCCGCGATGCGACGAACCCACCTCGCCGTCCTACTCGCCGCTCTCGCCGCCTGCGCGCCGGGTTCGGTGCCGGCGCCGGCCACGACACCCGCGCCGTCCACCTCCGGGGGGATAGCCGCGAAGACCGCGGGGATGACGCGCCGCGACGGCTGGGTGCCGCTCTATCTCGATGCCGGGAAGGGGAAGCTCTATCTCGAGCTCCCCTCCGACTCGCTGCGCGCGCTGCTCTTCACTTCGCAGGCGACGGGACTCGGCTCCAATCCGATCGGGATCGATCGCGGCGCAGACGGCTTCTCGCAGATCGCGCGCTTCGACCGCAGCGGCGACCGCGTGCTCGTCGTCTTCGAGAACTGGAGCTACCGCAGCTCCTTCGCCGACAACCCCGCGCACGCGCGCACCGTCGCCGAAGCGTTCCCGCCGAGCACCGTCGCCGCGCTGCCCGTCGTCGCGAGCGAGCGCGAGCGCATTCTCGTCGACGCCACCGACTTCGCCCTCACCGACTGGCTCGACGTCGCCGGCACGCTGCAGGGCGCGAATCAGGGGAGCTATTCCGTCGCCCGCGACCGCTCGAGCATCGACGGAGCGCTGACGCGCGCCTTCCCCGGGAACACGGAGATCGACGCGTGGCTCACCTTCGCGACGAGCGGCCGGCCGGGCCGCACCGTCGCGCAGATCGTCCCCGAGGGGCGCGCCTTCACCCTGCGGCAGCACATCTCGATGATGCCGCTCCCTGACGGCGGATATCGCCCGCGGCAGCTCGATCCGCGCGTCGGCTTCTTCGGGATCGACTTCAAGGATTACGCGCAGCCGATCCAGGACCCGCTCGAGCAGCGGTGGATCGCGCGCCACCGCCTCGAGCGCGTGAACCCCGGCGATCCGAACAGCGCGATCAAGGATCCCATCGTCTACTATGTCGATCGCGGGATCCCCGAGCCGATCCGCACGGCGACGCTCGAGGGCGCGCGCTGGTGGACGGAGGCGTTCGACCGCGCGGGCCTGAAGGGCGCCTTCCGCGTCGAGCTGCTGCCCGAGGGCGCGGACCCGATGGATGCGCGCTACAACGTGGTCCAGTGGGAGAATCGCAACGAGCGCGGATGGTCGGTGGGCGGGGCGGTGATCGATCCACGCAGCGGCGAGATCGTGAAGGGGATGGCGCGGCTGGACAGCCACCGGGCGCGCACCGACTACAACATCTTCGCGGGGCTGATGGGGGCGGCGGCGACGCCGGCGGACACGCACTTCGTCCTCGCGCGCGTGCGCCAGGTGACGGCGCACGAGATCGGCCACACGTTAGGCCTGGCGCACAACTACATCGCCTCGACGTACGAGCGCGGCTCGGTGATGGACTATCCGCCGCCGCGGGTGCGCCTCGTGCCGGGTACCGACTCGATCGACCTCTCCGCGGCCTACGCCGTCGGCCCGGGGCCGTACGACGTGTGGGCGATTCACTGGGGCTACGGCATCTTCCCGGCGGCGACCGAGAAGGACTCGCTGCGCGCGATCATGGCCGAGGGGTTGAAGCAAGGCTTCCTCTTCCTCTCCGACGCCGACGCGCGCCCGGAGTTCGCCTCCGACCCGCGCGTCAGCCTGTGGGACGACGCGGCGACGCCGGAGGAGTTCCTCCGCCACCAGATGGCGGTGCGCGGCGTCGCGATCGCGCGCTTCGGCGAGCGGAACATCCGCGAGGGGGAGCCGGTCGCGCTCCTCCAGGAGCGCTTCGCCCCGATGTACTTCTTCCATCGCTTCGCGCTCAACTCGGTGACGAAGGCGATCGGCGGGATGGAGTACGCGAACGCGACGCGCGGCGATGCGCTGCAGGCGACGCAGCCGGTCGCGGCGCCGCGGCAGCGAGCCGCGCTCGCCGCGCTGATGTCGGCGCTGCGCCCCTCCGCGCTGGCGATCCCCGACACGGTGCTCACCCTGCTCGCGCCCCGCCCCTTCTCCTACGGCGGGAGCGTGGAGCTCTTCGGCAGCCGCACGCGTCCCGCGTTCGACGAGCTCGGCGCCGCGCGCAGCCTCGCGCAGATGATCGTCGACGGGGTGCTGCAGCGCGACCGCGCGGCGCGGCTCGTCCAGCAATCGATCCACGATCCGCGCGCGTTGACCCTTGGCGAGACGATCGACACGCTCACCGCGTCGTGGCGCCGGCCGTCGTCGGCGCGCGGCGAGCAGGAGCAGGCGCTGGAGCGCGTGGTGCAGCGCGCGGTCGCCGACCGCCTGCTGTCGCTCGCCGCGGACACCGCGGCCTCTCCCGAGGCGCGCGCCGGCGCGGAGCTGGGCATCG
>JABFXC010000107.1 GCA_013361935.1 Gemmatimonadaceae bacterium | reverse complement strand
CCGCTCGCACGAGCTGTTCGGCGACGGGTACATCCTCACCAACGCGGATCGTCTCGAGTTCACGCGGCTCTACGTCGACGGCAGCGGACGCGCGGCCGGCGACGACCGCGTCTCGCCGCTGCATGCTCCCGATCTCGGCGAGCTGCCGCCGGCGCTCGTCGTCACGGCCGGGTTCGACGTGCTGCGCGACGAGGGGGAAGCGTACGCGGAGGCGCTGCGCCGCGCGGGAACCACGACGCGGCTGTGCCGCGTCGAATCGCTGGGCCACGGCTTCATCAATCTGGGCGGCATCGTCCCCGCGGCGCGCCGGGAGACGATCGCGATCGCCCGCGAGTGGCGCGCGCTCGTCGACACCATCACCCACTAGTCGCGATGCGTCAATCGATCGAAGGCAGGACGATCCTCATCACCGGACCGGCGCGCGGGATCGGCGCGGAGACGGCGCGGCAGCTTGCGGCGCGCGGTGCACGGCTCTCGCTCGTCGGGCTCGAGCCGGAGCGGCTGGCGGCGCTCGCCGCCGAGCTCGGGCCGCGGCACGTCTGGTTCGAGTGCGACGTCACCGACCAGCCCGCGCTCGACCGCGCGGTCGCCGGCACCGTCGCCGCGCTCGGGGGGATCGACGTCGTCATCGCCAACGCCGGCGTCGCGAGCAACGGCACCGTCGCGGCGGGCCCGGTGGAAGCGCTCGTCCGGACGATCGAGGTGAACCTCGTCGGCGTCGTGCGCACGGTGAGCGCGACGCTCCCGCACGTCACCGAGCGGCGCGGGTACTTTCTCCTCGTCTCCTCGGCGGCGGCGCTCGCGGCGATGCCGGGGATCGCGACGTACGCGGCGTCGAAGGCGGGAGTCGAGTACTTCGGCAACGCGCTGCGACTGGAGGTCGCGCACAAGGGGGTGCGCGTCGGCGTGGCCCATCCGTCGTGGATCGACACCGACCTCGTTCGCGACCAGCGCGCGGAGCTCGGCACCTTCGACGCGATGCTCGAGCGGCTCCCCGGACCGTTCGGGCGTGTGACGCCGGTGGAGGAGTGCGCGGCGGCGCTCGTCGCGGCGATCGAGGGGCGGAAGCGGAAGGTGTTCGTGCCGAAGTCGCTCGCCCCGCTCGCCGCGATCCGGCAGCTGTTCATGAGCCCACTCTCCGACTGGGTCGTGGCCCGTGAGGCGAAGCGGACGATCCCCGCGATCGAGCGCGAGGTGGCGACGCTCGGTCGAGCCTTCGGGGCGAACAGCATGGGGATGGGCGGGCGCACGCCGCCCCGTGCTGACCGTTAGGCGACGCGCCTTCCCGGACTCGCGTACGCGAGCCCGGGAAGGCGCCGCGGGCGATCAGAAGCTGACGACGACGCCGACCCGCGTCGTGAGGGTGTGCTCCTGCTGCCGGACATAGCCGAAGCGCTCCTCCGCCTTCCACGAGACGCCGCTCGGGCCGAGCTTCACCTGGAAGCCGGCCAGCGTCTCGAGACCGAGCTTCGCCCCGTCCCAAAGCTTGTTCGAGCCGCCGCTCCAATTCGCGCTGACGCTGCCGCCGGCGTAGGGCGTGAACGCGCCGCCGCCTCCCGGCTGCAGCGTCGCGTCGTAGGAGAGCGACGTCTGGCTCGGGCCGCCGTTGTCCTGCTTGACCCAGTCGGCGCCGATGGAGGTGTTGAGCTGCACGGGCGCCTTCTTCGCGCCGAAGGTGAGCTGGTACACCGCGCCCGCGCCCCAGGCGTTGGACTTCGACGTCGTCCCGCGCACGTAGTCGCCGTGCACGTCGCCGAGCGACTGCTGCGCCGCCGCGGCGCTCGACGTTAGGCAGAGCGCGACCGCCATCGAACAAAGAACCTTTCGCATGCGATGAGCCTCATGGCTGGAGTCGTTCCACGCCAGGGCATGGCGCGCGCCAGCGGCGCGAGGCGCCCGCGACCGTGCCTTACGGCGCGATTACCAGCGAGCGCTGCGCGCGTAAGCGTACGCAGCGGGCGCTGGCTCGCCGCCGCGGACGCCGCGAACGCCGCACGGTCCATCGTGTATCATCCCGTCATGCGCTTCCCCGACGATCTGCACCGCGCCTTCGAGAGCGACGGCCGCGACGACCCCGAGCTCGAGGCCGAGCTCGACGATGACTTCCCGCTCGGCGACGGCACCGCCGAGATGGAGGCGACCGTGTGGTGCCCCTACTGCGGCGAGCCGGTCGAGATCGCCCTCGATCCGGGGAGCGGGTCGGTGCAGGACTACGTCGAGGACTGCGCGGTGTGCTGCCAGCCGTGGCGCGTGAGCGTCGTCTACAGCGAGGACGGCAGCGCCGGCGTCTCGCTCACCGCGCTCGACGACTGAGCAGCCCTGGGCCGGTTGCCGCGTGGAGGGGTTCGCGATGCCGCGACGCCGCGACTTCGCGCGCGGCCCGGCATCGCGATTGCGCTTTGCACGGGCTCAACCAGGAGGGGCGGATGATGACGCAGCTCACACACGCGGCGCGCCGGGGCGCCGCCGCGGCGATGGTCCTCGCGCTCGGCGCGTGCGCGCAGCTCGGATCCGTGGGGAACGTGCTCGGCGGAGTCCTCGGTGGGCAGCAGAATCAGGTGCAGGGGATCGTGCGCGGGGTGGACACGCGCGCGCAGCAGATCGTGATCCAGCAGGCCGACGGGTCGAACGTCTCGCTCGGCTACGACTCGCAGACACAGGTCGTCTACAACAACCAGAAGTATTCGGTGACCTCGCTCGATCCGGGCGACCAGGTCACCGCCCGCGTGCAGAGCACCAACAACGGCGGCTACTACACGGATCTCGTGCAGGTGGACCAGCCCGGATCGGGGAGCGGGGGCACGGCCGGGGGAACGGCGAACGGCACGATCCAGAACATCCAGGGCACCGTGCGCCAGATCGACTCGACCAACGGGCTCTTCACGATGGACGTCGCGAACTACGGGACGATCACCGTGGCGCTGCCGTACAACGTCAGCCGCAACGACCAGCTTCGCTTCCAGAGCCTGCGCAGCGGAGACAACGTCCGCATCGCCGGGGTCTTCCTGAACAACCAGCGCGTCGAGCTGCGGCAGTTCTATTGATCGGCGCTCCGCTTCGCGCCGCGGCTCGTGCTCGCGCGGCGCGGAGTGAGGGCGGGTATCCGCTCGCCGCGCGCCGAATGCGCGATGAGCTGCGCGAGGCGCCGCGCGCGCGTCTCCGGCTTCTTCGCGCTGATGACCAGCCAGATCGCGGTCTTGCGGTAGCTCGCGGGGGCGGCCTCGAACCAGCGCCAGGCGTTGGCGTTCGCGCGGAACTCCCGCTCGGAGTCGCGGTCGAGCGTCGCTGCGTTGCGGTTCTCGTAGGAGTAGATGCCGCTCTTCGCCGGCTTCCGTCGTTCATACGCGGCACGTCCGGCGTCATTGACGCGGCCCTCGGCGAGCAGGCGCTCCATCGTCGCGACGTTGATCGCGCTCCACGTGCTCGTCGCCTTGCGCGGGGTGAAGCGGATGACGTATGCGTCCGCCCCGTGGCCGCGCCGGAGACCGTCGATCCATCCGACGCAGAGCGCCTCGACGACCGATTCCGGCCAGGTGATGCTCGGCCGGCCGGTCTCCTTCTTGTGGAAGCCGACCCAGAGCTCGGCCGCCGTGGCGTGGTTCGCGTCGAGCCAGCGGCGGAAGTCGGCGGGCGTCGCGAAGAAGAGCGGTTCTCCGGTGGGGCGCACGCGAGTCCTGCCTAACGTTGCGCGCCGCGCACGACGAGGGTGGTGGTCACGAGCTGGCCGACGTGACGCTGCGTGTGCTCGGTGGCGTGGAAGAGCAGCCCGAGCACCGTCGACGGGAGGCGGCCGCGCCCGACCTCGCGCGGCTCGAGCAGGGTTCGCTCACCGGTCGCGCGCAGCTGCGCCAGCGCCCGCTCCACGGCCAGATCGAACGCGCCGACTAGCCGCGCCGCGTCGAGCGAGGGGTCGGGCTCCTTCTCCGCGGCGAGCGTGGCGAGCTGCTCGCGCGAGAGCTGCTCGCCGCGCGCGTAGGTGAAGAGTCGATCGAGGCTCCCCATCGCGTGCCGCGCGTGAAAGCCGGCCGGCGCCGCGCCCGACGGCCGCGTCCAGAGCTGCTCGACGGTCAGCCGAGGCAGCGTCTCGCGCACTTCGTTCCCGCACTGCAGCAGCCCGTGCGCCACGGGTTGCAGGAGCGGGGCGACCCCCTCGATCGGGCCGCGCAGCCAGACTTCCGGCTCGGTCACTGTCATTCCGTATGGTCGCCGGTCGTGCCGCGCATGTCCAGCGGCTCCTCACCGTGGGGCGGTCTGGTGCGCGAACGATCCGGCTTCCCGCACCTTCAGATCTTCCGCAGCACCCGGCAGGGATTCCCGACCGCGACCACCCCCGCCGGGATGTCGCGCGTCACCACGCTCCCCGCGCCGATCGTCGTATCGGCGCCGATGGTCACCCCCGGACAGACGATGACGCCCCCGCCGAGCCAGACGCGCGACCCGATGACGATCGGTCGGCCGAGCTCCGGACCGGCGGCTCGCGTCGCCGCATCCAGCGGATGGTCGGCGGTGAGCAGCTGCACCCGCGGCCCGATCTGCGCGCCCTCGCCGATCGTGATCGGCGCGGGATCGAGAAAGATCCCGCCGAAGTTGACGAACACGCCGGCGCCGAGCGTGATCTGCGAGCCGTAATCACAGTAGAACGGCGGCTCGATCCAGGCATCCTTTCCCACCGCGGCGAACAGCTCGCCCATCAGCGCGACGCGGCCGGCGACGTCCCCGGCATCGCCCGCGTTGAAGCGGGCGAAGAGCCGCCGCGCGCGCACCCGCGCTTCGACCAGCTCGGGATCCGACGCGAGATACAGCTCGCCCCGCACCATCTTCTCCCGCTCGCTCGGCTTCCGCGCGCTCATCGCCTCTCCTGGTTCGCGTCGCTCTCTCTCGCGCGACGCTCGGTCTCCGCGTCGAGCACTTCGCGCAGGGCGACGAGCACGGGATGATCCGCGGTGAAGCGCCGCCCGTAGCCGAGGTTGAAGCGATAGTCGAAATCGGGCGGGTTCTGCCCCTGGGTGTGCTGGAGGATCGTCTCCAGCTTGTCGAGTCCCTTCGCCAGCCGCGCTTCGGGCGATGCCGCTGCCTCGTACTCGTCCCACAGCGCGACGATCTCCTCGCGCAGCGCTGTGGGCAATGGCTCAAGGAGCTGGACCAGGTCGCGCCGCTCGTCGGCCGACTTCGCCGCGCCGCGCGATGCCTGCTCCGGCGCCGGGATGTCGCCACCGATCGCCTCGCCGAGGTCGTGGATGATGCAGATCCTGATCAGGCGCGAGAAGTCGACGTCGGGAAACTCGGGCGCGAGCACGAGCGCCATGAGGCAGAGCCGCCAGGTGTGCTCGGCGACGCTCTCGCGCTCGCCGGCGGAGGTCCAGCCGCTGCGCACGTTCGTCTTCAGCTTCTCCGCGGCGCGAAGGAAGTCGAGAATGCCGGCGAGGTCCGCGGGTGACATGCGGGAACGATAGCGCGTGCGACGCCTGGTGTCAGCGCGCGCGACGCTCGCCGTCTGGCGGGATCGCGGTCGAGAAGCGGCGCCCCTGCGCGCGGATGTCCGCGAGACGGCGCGGTACGTCGCCGGCGCCGGTCGGGTAGCCCAGCTCTCCGAGGAGGCGGGCCATCGCCGGTGCGTCGCCGTCTGCCGCTTCGCGCACGCGGACGGTGCTCACACGATCCTCCCGCGCAGTCCGATGCGGCCGCAGCACGTTCTCAGTGCGGGGTGACGACGCGCCCCGCCTCGTGCACGCGCGCCATGGGCGTCTCGTCGGGCTTCCGCTCGACGAGGAGCTTCGTCGTGAATCGCTGCGCCTCGGAGATGCGCTCCACCTCGATCGCCATCGTCTCGACGATCTGCTCGATGCGCTCGATCCGCTGGCTGTCGCTCTCGGGCTGCGCGACACCGCGCTTCAGCTCGAGCCGCGCCATATAGAGACGGGCGCCCGTCTTCATGGCGACGATCAGGGTGATGAAGGCGAAGGCGGGGACGAGAATGTCGGAAAGCATCCGGGTGCTCCGGGGTGAGTTGGGATCGTACGTCTACGGCGGCGACCGGGCCGCGGTTTTGGCGGCTCCGCCGGTCCGTCCCGTCCGGTTCACTCCCTCGCCGGGGTGAGCACGATGTTGCGATACTCGATCGGGCCGTGGTCGCCCTGGAGCAGAAGTGGTCCGGGCGCGCCCTCGTTCGAGTCCAGCGCGCCGCCGGTGATGCCCGGGATCTCGCGGTTGCAGATCACCGTCTTCCCGTTGGCGACGACGGTGACCATCCGGCCGACGAGGGTGACGTCGTAGGTGTTCCACTCGCCTAACGGCCGGGCGACGAGTTCGGTGGGGGCGATGAAGCCGTAGATGCCCGCGAAGTGCTCGGTCATCGGCGATTCGCCCTCGTCGTCCTCGACCTGCACCTCGTGGCGCCCGCGGAGGTAGACGCCGCTGTTGCTCCCTTTCGGGTAGCGGAACTCGACGTGGAGCTTGAAGTCGCCAAAGGTCCGCTCGGTGACCAGGTTGCTCCCCGAATGCGGGCTGCGCAGCATGCCGTTCGCCGCCACCCACTGATTCTCCCCGAGCGCGCGCCACCCGGTGAGGTCCTTGCCGTTGAAGAGGCGCTGCGGCTTCCCCCATGCCGGGGCGCGGGAGCGGCGCAGCGCGGGGGCGCGCACCGCCGTCCAGTCGAAGCGCTTGCCGTCGGGGAAGGTGATCGACCCGGTCAGATGGCTCGCGTCGGTGAGACGTCCCTCGACGGTGAGGTCGCCGCTGCCCCCCTCCCACTGCGGCGGGATGGCGAAGTGGAACCCGTTGCTGTCCGACTCGACCCGCGAGATCGGGCGCTGGCTGCCAACGATGGCGACGAAGCGCCCGACGAGGGCGTCGTTCCCCGACTGGTCGATCTCCAGCCAGGAAGGTCGTGGCCCGTCGGGCGTCGTGATCGTGATGTCCCAGCGGCCGAGCAGTCGAGTGTCGCGTGCGGGATGCGGGCCCGCCGCGTTCCCGCTCGCGTCGCCGGTCCCGCCGAGAGCCAACGCCAGCAACATCGTCGAATACCGCCACATGGTGCGCTCCTTTCCGTCCCGTTGGTCTGGCGCGGTTATCGCTAACCCTCACGCCACGAGCTCGATCCCCACCCGAGACTGACCGCGCATGCACCACCCGTCAAGCCCCGGCGACCTGCTGATCGAGGAGCCGCCCGGTTCCATCGCCGCGCGAACGACGGGCTTCGTCCGCGTGCGCGGCGCGCGCGAGCACAACCTCAAGGACGTCGATCTCGAGATCCCGCGCGACGCGCTCGTCGTCTTCACCGGCGTCTCGGGGTCGGGGAAGTCGTCGCTCGCCTTCGGAACGTTGTTCGCCGAGGCGCAGCGCCGCTATCTCGAATCCGTCGCACCCTACGCGCGCCGGCTCTTCGAGCAGCAGGGAGTCCCCGACGTCGACGACATCGACGGGCTGCCCCCGGCCGTCGCGCTGCAGCAGCAGCGCGGCTCGCCGACCTCGCGGTCGTCCGTCGGCTCGGTGACGACGATCTCGAACCTGCTGCGGATGCTCTACTCGCGCGCCGGCCACTACCCGCGCGGGCAGTCGATCATCTACGCCGAAGGGTTCTCGCCGAACACGCCCGAGGGCGCCTGTCCCCAGTGTCACGGCCTCGGCCGCGTCTACGAGGTCACCGAGCAGTCGATGGTCCCCGACCCGTCGCTCACGATCCGCGAGCGCGCGGTCGCCGCCTGGCCCACGGCGTGGCAGGGACAGAACCTCCGCGACATCCTCACCACGTTGGGCATCGACGTCGACGTCCCATGGCGCGACCTGCCGAAGAAGACGCGCGACTGGATCCTCTTCACCCAGGAGCAGCCGCAGGTGCCGGTGTTCGCGGGCTACACCATCGACGAGGTGAAACGGGCGATCCGCCGGAAGGAGGAGCCCGACTACATGGGCACCTTCAGCAGCGCGAAGCGCCACGTCATGCACACCTTCGCCAACTCGCAGAGCGCGTCGATGAAGCGGCGCGCCGCGGAGTACATGGTGAGCAGCGACTGCCCGCTCTGCGACGGCAAGCGGCTGAAGCGCGAGGCGCTCGCGGTGAAGTTCGCCGGTCTCGACATCGCCGAGATGGGACGGCTCCCCCTGAAGGGGCTCGCGGGGATCTTCCGCCCGGTCGCCGCCGGACGCGGGGAGGATGTCGAAAAGCTGAAGGAACGTCACCCCGAGCAGGCCATCGTCGCCCAGCGCATCGCCGAGGATCTCATCTCCCGCGTCGACGTCATGCTCGACCTGGGGCTCGGCTACCTCGGGCTGGAGCGCAGCACGCCGACGCTCTCGCCGGGGGAGCTGCAGCGGCTGCGGCTGGCGACGCAGGTGCGCTCGAACCTCTTCGGCGTCGTCTACGTGCTCGACGAGCCCTCGGCGGGGCTGCATCCCGCGGACACGGAGGCGCTGCTCCGCGCGCTCGACGGATTGAAGGCCGCGGGCAACTCGCTGTTCATCGTCGAGCACGACCTCGACGTCATCCGCCGCGCCGACTGGATCGTCGACGTCGGCCCCGCGGCGGGCGAGCATGGAGGACGCATCCTCTACAGCGGCCCGCCCGAGGGGCTCGCCGCCGTCGAGCAGTCGGCGACCGCGCGCTATCTCTTCGACCGCGAGCCGCGCGCCGCGCGTCCGCCGCGCGAGCCGAGCGGATGGCTGAAGCTGAGCGGCGTGACGCGCAACAACCTGCACGACCTCGACGTCGCCTTCCCGTTAGGCGTCTTCACCACGGTGACCGGCGTCTCGGGCTCGGGGACGTCGAGCCTCGTCAGCCAGGCGCTCGTCGAGCTGGTGTCGCGCCACCTCGGCCACGAGCCTGAGGTCGAGACGGAGGAAGGCGAGGAGCTCGAGCACGACGCGCCGACGACGAGCGGTCACATCGTCTCGGGGATGGAGCGCATCAGGCGGCTCGTGCGCGTGGACCAGAGGCCGATCGGTCGCACCCCGCGCTCCAACCTCGCGACGTACACCGGACTGTTCGACCACGTGCGGCGCATCTTCGCCTCCACGAAGATGGCGAAGGCGCGGCACTACGACGTCGGCCGCTTCTCCTTCAACGTCGCGAAGGGACGCTGCGAGAACTGCGAGGGAGAGGGCTTCGTCTGCGTCGAGCTGCTCTTCCTGCCCAGCGTGTACGCGCCCTGCCCCGTGTGCCACGGCACGCGCTACAACGCGAAGACACTCGAGGTGGAGTATCGCGGCAAGTCCATCGCCGACGTGCTCGGGATGACGGTGGACGCGGCGTGGGAGTTCTTCGCCGACGAGCCGCACGTGCACCGCGCGCTCACCGTGCTGCGCGAGGTCGGCGTCGGCTATCTGCGGCTGGGCCAGCCGGCGACGGAGCTCTCCGGGGGCGAGGCGCAGCGCATCAAGCTCGCGACGGAGCTGCAGCGGATGCAGCGTGGCAGCTCGCTCTACGTGCTCGACGAGCCGACGACGGGCCTCCACCCGAGCGACGTCGACAAGCTCATGGCGCAGCTCCACGGCCTCGTCGACGCAGGGAACACGGTGATCGTCGTCGACCATCACATGCGCGTCGTCGCCGGCAGCGACCGGGTGATGGACATCGGGCCCGGCGCGGGAGACGAAGGCGGACGCGTCGTCGCCTTCGGGACGCCGGAGGAGGTCGCCCGCGCCCGGGGCAGTCGCACCGCGCCCTATCTGGCGCGCGCGCTCGGCAGCTGAAGGCAGGGGTACGGGGGTACTCCCCTACTTGAACTCGTATTCCAGGCTCAGCCCGAGCATCCACGGCACCCCGTCGCGGATATCCTTGTCGAAGGGGAGGCGCACCGAGACCCCCGGACGGAAGCCGCCTAACGCGACGCTCGCCATCCCGGTCGCGAAGTGGTTCGACCGCTCGCTGAAGGTGCCGCTCCCGCTGGCCGCGTAGCGACCGGTGAGCGCGCCGCCGAAGCGGAAGAGCTGGACGTCGGTGCTCGCTTGCGCGCCGTAGTCGATCAGCGTGTTGTTCCCGCCGTTCTGCTCGCTCGCCAGCAGCTCCGACACGCCGAGGCGGATGCGGGCGCTGCTCGTCGCGCGGCGGATGACGATGTTCCCGGCCGCGGAAACGATGTTCGTCTTCGGGACGAACGCCTCGAGCCGTTCCGGCTCGCTGACGATCCCGACGAGGATCGCCCCGAACTTGCTCTCGCTCGTCGCCGCCAGCCGCAGTCCGACTTCGCCGACGAAGCTCGTCGGCTTGTTCAGCGCCCCGATCTGCACCCCGAAATAGGGATTGCCGATCGTGCTCTCGCTCCCGTTCGTGCCCGAGAACGGGTCGTCGACAGTCGCGCGGGCGTACGGCAGCTCGAAGTTCATCGCCAGCTTCTGGTCGATCGGGAAGGCGAGCGAGAAGAACAGCGGCCCCGAGCTGCTCGAGGGCGCGCCGACGGTCTGCTTGAAGTGCGCGTGCCAGAACTCGACGCGCGCGGTGGTGCGATGGTCGAGCGGAGTCCAGATGGTCTGGGCGCGTGCCGCGGGCGCGGCCGCGCCGAACAGCGCCAGCGCGAGGAGCAGCCTGGTGGTGCGTGTCATCGGTATCGGGGGTTCGGGGGGAAGCGCGAGGCAGCGGCCCGCTATCTCGCCGCCGGACGCGCGCCGCTCGCGTAGGCGAAGACCCGCCAGAGCAGGAACGCGATCGCGACCGCGGCGAGAAGGCCGAGCAGGTACGCGGAGACCAACTGCGCGAGCGACTCCGGCGTCACACCGGCGGGCAGCTCGCAGCGGTTCACCCCCGGCGTCCAGCGGCCGCCCGCGTCCAGGCAGCGGCCGCTGCGCACCCAGGTGGCGACCCACATCCCGCCTAACGCGGCGATGACGCCGATGAGGAGGGAGGCGAGGGAGCGGCGGCGTGGGCTCGGCATGGCCGCCATTCTAACATCGTTGCCGTCCGGCGAACAGCCGCGAGCCCCCGCGGGGCGTCAGTCCTCGTCGTCCTCCGGCCAGGAGGCGAGGTTCACCACGCGCGCCGGCAGCGACGTCGCCAGCGCGTCGGCGACGATCGCGCGATGGCAGCGCGCCGCCTCCGCCTCGAAGCACAGCAGGCAGACCCGGCGCCCCTCCCGCACGAGATCCGCCACGTGCGCGAGCTGCGCCTGCGCCTCGTTGGTCGCGAGCTGCTCGCGGAAGATCTCGTGCATCTCGGCGGTGCGGCCCGCCCGTGCCGCCGCCCGGCCGTCGGCGGGAGTGCCGAGCGCGCGCAGGTGCAGGTACTCGATCCCGACGCTCGCGAGGTTGGCGGCGAGCGCGGTCTTCGCGAACCCCGGCCGGCGCGAGCTCGCGACCGCCCGCACGTCGACGAGCAGCTCGATGCGCGCCTCGCGCAGCGCGTCGAGGAAGCGGGGCACCGACGCGCCCTCGTATCCGATCGTGGCGATCTCCATGCGCTAAATTTCGATCATGTCCTCCAGCGCCGCGACCCCCTACGAGCAGATCGGCGGCGACGCCGCGATCCGCAGCATCGTCGACCGTTTCTACGACCTGATGGACGCGGCTCCCGAGGCGGCGACCATCCGCGCGCTGCACGCGCCGAGCCTCAAGGCATCGCGCGAGAAGCTGTACATGTTCCTCACCGGCTGGACGGGCGGTCCGCAGCTCTACGTCGAGCGGCACGGCCACCCCCGGCTGCGCGCCCGGCATCTCCCCTTTCCGATCAGCGCCCGCGAGCGCGACGAGTGGCTCTGGTGCATGGACCGCTCGCTCGACGAGCACGAGATGCCGGCGGAGCTGCGCGAGATGCTCCGCGGCAAGCTCCACGCGCTCGCCGACCACATGCGCAACCAGCCGGAGTAGCGGGGCGCGATCGCACGGCGCTGCTGGCGTCTCCCTTGCAACCGTCGGTGGTCGGGGAATCGATCACCGGGGAGGAGACATGACGAGCCCGCGAGACGAGCGAGACCAGAACGATCTGGAGAGGGCCGCGGCCGAGACGCGCGAGCCCGGCGAGGCGGCGCGCATCCGCGCCGAGGACGACGCCGAGACGCGTGCCCGGCAGGCCGACGCGGGACGCGAGCTCCGCGAAGCCGAGCGCACCCTCCGCGACACGGGGCGCCGGCTGCACGCGGACGGCGACGCCGCCGGCGCCATCGAGCGCGACGTGGAGCGCACGCGCGATCTCACGCGTGAGGTGGCCGAGCGCGCGCGCGAGCTGCGCGCGGACACCGCGCGCACCGCGGACCGCGCGGACGACATCACCGTCGATCTCGAACGCGGCGACGCGCCGCGCTGACCGCTAGCGCCCCGCCCGGCCGAGGTCGAAGAAGTCGACGGCGCCGGTCTCGATCGAGTACTCCGCGCCGACGACCATCAGCCCCTTCTCCTCGATGAGCTGCTCGAGGAGCTGCGAGCCGTGGCGCAGGTGGTCCACCGAGGTGCGGATGTTCGCCCGCACCGCCTGCCGGTGCAGCGCCGTGAGATCGTTCCGCAGCTCGGTCTCGAAGAGCCCTTCCACCGAGGGACGCACCCGGTCGACGATCGAGCGGAGGTTGCGCGACTGGTTCTCCGTCGGCCGCTGCAGCTCCTCGATCGCCGCGGTCACCGCCCCGCACTGCGAGTGGCCGAGCACGACGACGAGCCGCGTCGAGAACCGGTCCGCCGCGAACTCCACGCTCCCCACCTGCGACGGGGCGACGATGTTCCCCGCCACCCGGATGACGAAGAGGTCGCCGAGTCCCTGATCGAACACGATCTCCGCGGGGACGCGGGCGTCCGAGCAACCGAGGATGATCGCGAACGGCTCCTGGACCGTCGTCAGCTGAAGCTTCTTTCCATGATTGACGAAGGCCTGGGGGCCGCGCAGGCTCGCGGTGAATCGCTCGTTCCCCTCGCGCAGGCGGTCGAGTGCTTCTCTCGCCGGAATCATCTGTCGTCGTCGGTGGTTGGGGTTGTCGGCAGACCTCTCGCTCCGTCCAAGCTAGTCGGCGTCCGCGCCAGCGGAACCCTCGGGCCTGCCTAACGTTCGCGCCGCCGCCGGTGTGCGTGCCGCTCGGCGTGCGTATCGCTGGTTGTGCCACCAGACCGCCCGGCTCAGCGCGCCGTCGGCGGCGAACTGGAAGGGAACGCTGAGAACGAGCGCGAGCCCACCGCCGCCGGCGAGGAGCGCGGTCGGGCGACCGCCTCCCTAGCGCGCGGCCCGTGCCGCCGCCACGGCGATAGCGACTCCACCCGCGTCGGTCAGCAGCGCGCCGATGCGGCGCAGCCGCAGCGCCCGCCGTGCCACGCCGACCGCGCCGTCGGCACCCGGCGCCGTGGCTTCGGCCCCGCGCAGCGTCGCCGAAACGTCCCGCGGCCAGAAAAAGCCGAGGTTCGCGACCGGCTCCCCGCGAACGCCGCGTACGAGCGCCAGCCCGTTCCAGCGCGGCGCGATTCCCAGCGCGCACTCGCGGTACCCGCATCCCGCCGCGGAGTCCGCCGCCTGCCCCGCGGCGGACCGCGCGCCGGCGATCGAGGCGACGGCGAGAGACAGGATGGCGACCATCGATCCGCGGCACGCTCGCATGCACGTTCCTCGCCTAACGGCGGAGACGGGGGAGCACCGTTGCCCCGAAGGCCTCGATGTACTCCTCCTGGTTCTTCCCGGCGTTCATGATGTAGACCGCGTCCACGCCGAGCGGCTCGTACACCGAGAGCCACTCGGCATGACGCGCGAGGTCCGACGAGACGCGCACCTGCCGCGCGACGTCGTCCACCGTCACCCGCGCGGACGCCGCCGCGAACTGCGCCGGCGTCCGCAGCTCGGGGAGCACCGCTCCGCCGAGTACGCTCTGCCGCCACTGCCAGTGCGCCTGCTCGCGCGCCGCGCGCTCCGTCGGCGCCCAGGAGAGCACGTGCTGCAGGTAGACCGGCTTCCCCTCCCCGCCGTTCGCCCGGAACGCGTCGATCACGCGGCGCACGTCGTCGGCTTCGCCGCCGATCGTGCAGAGACCGTCGGCCCACCGCGCGACCCCGGCCGCCGTCTCGGCGCTCAGCGCGGCGCCGAAGAGGAGGGGCGCCTCGCGCGGCCTCGTGAACAGCTTCGCCTCCTCGACGACGATCTCTCCGTGATGCGTGACGGTCTCCCCGCGCCAGAGGCGCTTCATCACCTCCGCGCACTCGGCCAACCGCGCGGTCCGCTGCGATTTCGGCGGCCATGGGAGTCCCGTGATTCCCTCGTTCAGCGCCTCCCCGCTCCCGATCGCCAGCCAGATGCGCCCGGGGAACATCACGCCGAGCGTCGCCACCTTCTGGGCGACGATCGCCGGATGATAGCGCCATCCCGGCGCGCTCACGGTGCCGAAGGAAAGCGAGGTCGCCTGCATCGCGGCGCCGAGCCACGCCCAGGCGTAGCCGCTCTGCCCCTCCTCGGGAAGCCAGGGGTGAAAATGATCGGAGCACATTCCCCCCTCGAAGCCTGCCGCCTCGGCGGCGCGAACGTGGGCGAGGAGTCGGTCGGGGGAGTGCTGCTCGTGCGAGGCGTGAAATCCGAAGCGCGTCATGGCCCGCCACCGGGCGAGACCCATGCCCCGGCGCCGTCAATCCACGTCGCGCACGTCGACGAGCTCGCCGACGTTCCACGAGCGCAGCTCGCCACGCCGCTCGAGCCACGCGCGCACCGCCTCACGGTCGGCATCGGTCGCCTGCGACGCTTCGCCGAGCACGGGGAGCTCCCACCATTCCTCGTCGTCCACGTGCCCTTCGGACACGAGCCCGCGGCTCGCGAGGAGATCCTCCCACGCGTCGCGCAGGCGATCGCGCTCCCGTTCGGAGAGCGACGCGGCCAGCTCCATCGAGACGATGAAGCCGTACTCGGGACAGGGCGCGCTCACTCGCTGCGCGTCCTCAGAGCTTCTTCACCTCGGAGACGGCCTCGAGCACCGCGCCGATCTCCCGCGAGAGAGCGCGCGCCTCCTGCGTCGCGCTCGACACGTCCGATAACGCCGACTGCAGCCCGGACGAACGCAGCTTGATCAGGTCCAGGCGGAGGTTGCCCAACGCCAGCCCCGCGCTGTCCAGCTGGCGGGCCAGGGCGGCGCGGCGCTGGGTCAGCTCCTCGATGGTGTCGCGCTGGCGGCGGAGGAGCGACAGGCGGCGCTGGCCCTCGGCCGAGTCGCCGTCGCGCGCCGCCTCGGCGATGCGCGCGTCGAGATCGGCGGCGAGGCGCGGGTCCATGCTCTGGTCCAGGCGATGGAGCAGCTGCGCCACGCTCACCACCCGCTCGACGAGGCCGTTCACCGTGGCCTCGAGATCGGGGATCACCGCACGGTCGGACTTGGACAGGCTCGCCGCGATCGCGAGGATCGCCGAGCGCTCCTCGACCGCGCGGCGGATCGACATGCCGAGCGGGCTGTCGAGCACCTCGCGCGGCGCGAGCTTCTCGAGCTGCTGCGTCGTCGGCGGCGTCGCCGGGCGCGGGAGCACCCACTTGAGCCGCGGGGAGAGGATCACGCGCCGCAGGCGCAGCCCGCTCTCGCGGAGCGACTGGCCGCGCCGCCACCACTTGTAGGACATGTAGAGCGACACCGCGGGCGCAAGGACGAACGGCGGGATGCCCTCCTCCACGCCGGCGACGAAGCCCACGATGCCGCCGATCAGCGCCGCCGCCGTGAGCCAGGTGTAGCCCCGCATCGCGCGCACACGCTCCACCAGGGTGGTGCGGCCGTGCCAGAGGCGCAGGTCGCCGCGCTGCTCGCTCGTCAGCACGGCGAGGTGCGTGGGCTCGGCGATCGTGCCGTTAGGCATGACGACGGGCACGATCGCTCCGGGCCGCCCCTCCGCGGCCGGCGAGCCGCGCCGGGGCGACGCCTG
This sequence comes from Gemmatimonadaceae bacterium, assembly GCA_013361935.1. GTDB lineage: Bacteria > Gemmatimonadota > Gemmatimonadetes > Gemmatimonadales > Gemmatimonadaceae > JABFXC01. Next base: position 10 of record JABFXC010000107.1, on the reverse strand, counting down.
GCGCGCATCG
>JABFXC010000151.1 GCA_013361935.1 Gemmatimonadaceae bacterium | reverse complement strand
GCGGGTGTCGGCGGCACGGGCGCGCTCGACGCGACCGTCGTCGTCCCCGGCTGCGGGCGCTCGTTGGAGAGCTGTCGCGTCAGCGCCTGCGCGCTCGCGCGCGCCGCGGCGAGCGAGTCGGCGGCGGCCTTCTGCTTCGCCACGCGCTCCGCTTTCGCGCTCGCGATCGAGTCGCTGCGCGCCTTCGCCTTCGCGAGGCGCTCCGCCTTCGCGGTGGCGATCGAGTCGCGCGTCGCCTTCTGCTTCGCGAGCCGCGCCGCGCGGGCGGCGGCGAGCCGCTGCGCCTTCGTCATCGGCTTCGCCTTTGCCGTGTCGGCGGCGGCGACGACGGTCGGGGCCACCGTCGTCGGCACCGGGATCGCCGCGACGTTCACCGCGTCCTTCGACAACCGGCGCATGACGAAGGTCCCCGAGCCCTCGAGTCCGCGGCGACGCCAGGTGCCGCGCGCCGAATCACCCCAGAACCGCCCCCACAACGAGACCCCGCCGTGATCGATGCGCGGGAGAAAGTCGATGGAGACCGAGTCGCCGATGATCCCGCCGCTCGCCTCGCTGAACATCGAGGTGTCCGTCGCGCTGAAGGAGTCGACGCCGTCGGGCGGTGCGTAGAGCCGGCCGAAGAAGGGCTTGAGGTCGACGTGCTGCCGGCCGAAGCGGTCCGAGTTGCTCCACCAGCTCCCCGACCCGAAGGCGATCTCGCCCTTCGCCTCCTCCGCGGGCGGAAGGTTCCGCATGCTCAGCGGGTCGAGCAGAAGCACGACGCTCCAGCGCCCCTCGAGCGGCTTGCTGCGCTCCGCCGGCGGCACCACCGGAGCCGGCGCGCTCTGAACGAGCCGCGCGGGTTGAACGGGCTGCGGTGCCGGCGCGGTCGCGCACGCCGCGCTCGACACGAGCACGAGCGCACAGACCAGCCGTGTGCTGTCGCGGTGACGTTCCATCCTGCTCCCCTGATTCCGGTCGAGGTCGCAATGTGCAGAACCGGGGCCAGAACTGCGGGGCTGGGGGTCGGGGGTCAGGGGCCAGGGGCCAGGAACGGCGTCGACTGCAGTTGGCGCACTTCCTCCCGCCTGGCCCCCGACCCCCGGCTCTACCGCCTCAATCGGTATATGACCAGCGCGGCCCGCTTCGTCTGCACGGGGAGCATCCGCAGGTCGGCGGTCTCCTTGTCGCTGTGGTCGTCGTGTCCGGACAGGCCGACGCCGTCGATCTTCATCGGCACCAGCGCGGCGACGAAGGCGATGTCCGCGGCCCCCGCTTTCGCCGGATCGACCGCGGTCATCGGGAAGGCGCCGATGTCGCGGCTCGCGCGGTCGTACATCGCCAGCAGCCGCCGATTCCCCGCGCTCGGCGCCATCGGCGGGTAGCTCTCGCGATCGAAGGTTATCTCGGCGCTCGTTCCCGGCAGATGCTTCGCGACGATCGCGCGCATCGCACGCTGCGTGCGCTCGAGCTGCTCGGGCGAGACGGTGCGCATGTCGCCCGTGACCAGGACCTCGCCGGCGACGACGTTGGTCTTCCCCGCGACGCTCGCCTCGGTGCCGCTGCTGTCGAGCTTCAGCTCCGAGCCGCCGGCGATCAGGCCGGGGCTGAAGGCGAGCAGTCGCTCGCCGGAGAGCGTCGTGTAGAACTGGTGCAGGATGCGCGACGCCTCGAACACCGCACCGGCCCCGATCTCCTTCCCGAAGATCTGCGATGCGTGTCCCGCGTTTCCCGTCGCGCGCAGCGTCCACGTCGTCGCGCCGCGCCGCGAGACCACCGCGCTCCGTGGATCGCCCGCGCCGTCCTCGAAGCCGATCGCCGCCGCCGCGCCATGCGCCGCGTCGGCGAGCGCGCGCCGCGCCTCGTCGAGCGGATGCCCGCCGTCCTCCTCGTCGCCGTTCATCACCACGACCACGTTCAGCGAGTCGAGCGCGCCGGCGTCCTTCAGCGCGGCGAGCGCCTGCACGATGATGACGTCGCCCCCCTTCATGTCGATGATCCCCGGCCCGCGGGCCGTGGAATCGTCGAGGCGCTCGAACTTCCGGAAGCGGCTCGACCGCTCGAAGACGGTGTCGAGATGGCCGATGAGCAGGATCTTCCGTCCCTTCGCCGGATGCTCGGCGACGAGATGTCCCGCGCGCCCGAAGGGGGCGCCGTCCACCCAGCGCGTGGTGAAGCCGAGTGCGTCGAGCCGCGCGCGGAAGACGTCGCCCACCGCGCGCACGCCGGCGAAGTTGTGCGTCCCGCTGTTGATGTTCACCACGCGCTCGAGCAGCGCGAGCGCATCCGCGTTGCGGACGTCGACCGCGCGGACGATGGTCTGCTCGGTGGGAGTGAGCGAGCTCTGAGCGGGAACGGCCGCGGGAAGGAGCGCGGCGAGAACGAGGAGCCTGGGAAGACGCATCCCGAAGTGTGAGGGGGCGCGTGTCCCTTTTCAACTGCGTGCCTTTTCAACGGCAGGGGCTTTTCAACGGCAGGGGCCTTCTCAACAGCAGGGGCTCTATTGGGTAACTGCAACCGCATCGAGGAGTGCCCGAGCCGGGGAGGCCGGGGAGAGCTGCCGTGGGGAGCCTTTGTGGTTGCAAACGCAACGGCTCCTGCAGTGCTCCCGGAACTCCCCGGCTCGGCGTACCAAAGAGTGGTTGCAGTTACCCCATTAAAGCCCAGGCTGTCGAAGAGCAGCCGGTCTGCATGCCGTTGCGCATCGACGCGCGCGGGTTCAGCGTGCATCTTCGTCGCTCGCACATCGCACCTGCATCCCGCCAATGAATCGCTCGCCGCTGCTTCTGCTGCTCGTTCTTCCCGCCGCTCTCTCCGCCCAGACGCAACCATCCCCCGCCGTCGTCGCTCCCCCGGCGACGAGCGGCCGGCCGATCCCCGGTCCGATGTACGAGTCGCCCGAGTTCTCGCGCGCCGTGCAGCGCGGAACGCGGACGCGCACCGGTGAGCCCGGCCCGGGCTACTGGGTGAACCGCGCACGCTACTCCATCGACGCGAGCATCGACGTCCGGAGGAATCTCGTGCGCGGGAGCGAGCGCGTCGTCTATCGCAACGACTCGCCGGACAGCCTCGCGCGGATCGCCGTACACCTCCGGCAGAACGCCTTCGCCGCGGGGAATCCGCGCAACCAGAGCGCACCGATCACGGAGGGCGTCGTGCTGCATCGCGTCGCCGTGAACGGCGCGGAGATGCGACCGAGGACCACGGGCGTCACCGTCGTGCCGATCACCTCCGTCGACAAGCGGAAGCCGCCCGCCGCCGACGGCTATACCGTCGATGGGACGGTGATGTGGATCCCGCTCGCGTCCCCACTCCTCCCGCACGACAGCCTCACCCTCGACTTCGCGTGGGAGTACGAGCCGCCCCTCACTCCATCCGACGGACGGCAGGGGCGCGACGAGCATCTCTACGAGATGGGCTACTGGTATCCGCAGGTCGCCGTCTACGACGACGTGAGCGGCTGGGTCGCCGATCCGTATCTGCTCGAGGCGGAGTTCTACATGGACCACGCGGACTACGACGTCCGCCTCACGGTGCCGCGCGGGTGGACGGTCGGCGCGACGGGGACGCTGCGCAACGCGAGCGAGATCCTCGCGCCGTCGACCATCGCGAAGCTCGCCGAAGCGAGGCGCACGGGCGCCGTCGTCCGGCTGCTCACACCGGGCAGGGACGCGAAGTCCGTCTTCACCGGCCGCGGGCGCACCGCGACCTGGCACTTCGTCGCGAACGACGTGCGCGACTTCTTCTGGGGGACGAGCGACCGTCAGGCATGGGATGCCACGCGCGCGCTGGTGCAGCGCACCCCCGGCGCCGCGCCGGACACGGTCGACATCCAGAGCTTCTTCCGCCTCACCCCCGCCGCCTCCGCGTGGGCGGTCGGCGGCGCGCGCTTCACCCGCGACGCCATCGAGCAGCACTCCAAGGATCTGTGGGCCTACCCGTGGCCGAGCATGATCTCGATGGAGGGAGTGCTCGAGAGCGGCGGGATGGAGTATCCGATGGCGACGGTGATGCAGCCGTGGGCGGACACGCTCTCCCTCGCCGGGGACCTGATGCACGAGACGGGGCACATGTGGTTCCCGATGCAGGTCGGGTCGAACGAGACGCGCTACCCCTGGATGGACGAAGGCTTCACGCAGTTCGACGTCGCCCAGGGGATGCGCAATCTCTACGGAGAGCCGCGCGCGGGCGGACGGCCGGGCGACTCCGAGCCGGGGCAGCGCGAGCTCTACCTGCGCGCGGCGCGCGCCGGGCGCGACATGACGCTTATGTGGCCCGGCGACATGTATCCGCAGGGGCTCTACTTCATCATGTTCTACGACAAGACCGCGCAGAATCTCTCCTCCCTGCGCGGCCTTGTCGGTGACTCGCTGTTCTGGCGCGCGTACCGCGAGTACGGCCGCCGATGGAGCGGGAAGCATCCCTACCCGTGGGATTTCTTCAACTCGATGCAGAGCGAGATCACGCGAAACTCATCGCACGTCTACTATGGCCTCTCCTGGTTCTGGAGCACCTGGTTCCAGGAGCCGTGGTCGCTCGACCAGGCCGTCGCCTCCGTGGAGACGCGCGGCGACTCGACGTACGTCACGATCGAGGACCGCGGGCTCGCGCCGATGCCCGCCCGCGTGCGCGTCACGCGCGCCGACGGGTCGACGGCGCGCGCCGAGATCCCGGTCGCGACCTGGCTCGGCGGCGCGCGGCGCGCGGTGATCGCCTTGCCGGCGCGGCCGGCGATCACGAAAGTGGAGATCGATCCCGAGCAGCTCTTCCCCGACGTGAACCGGGAGAACCAGACATGGAGCAGCGGACGGTAGGACGCGCGGCTGGCGAGCACGGGCTCGTCTCGACGATTCTGCGCGACGTGCAGTTCTGGGTGCCGGTGATCGTGCTCGCCGGCGGGCTCCTCGTGCTCCGGTGGATCAGTTGAGCGCCGTCGCCGAGCGCGCGGCCGTCTCCGCCGCCGCGCACCCCGCGTTCGACGCGCGGCGGCTGCGCGTCCTCCAGACGTTAGGCATCGTCTGCGGGCTCACCGCCGGCGCCTGGCTCGGCGCCGCCGAGGCGCCGACGAAGCTCGTCACCGCGGGAATCTCGCCCGTCGTGATCTCGCTCGTCATGGTCGTCGGGGTCTTTCTCGCCCGCTGGACGCTGCCGACGCTCATCCACGGCACGTCGTACGTCGCCGCGGACCTGAGGCAGGCGCCGCACCTCATCGTCTGGGCGATCCTCGCCGGGTGCATGTGGGCGGTGGCGAACACGCTGACGATCTTCGCGGTGCGCGACGTCGGTCTCAGCGTCGCCTTCCCGCTCTGGAACAGCAACAGCCTGCTCGGAATCCTCTGGGGGGTGCTCTTCTTTTCCGAGCTGCGCGACGCGGGCGCGAAGCGCTGGGCGGGAGTGCTCGGCGGGGCGCTCCTCATGTTCGCCGGCGCGGTGGTGCTGACGCTCGCCACCTCGAACGGCGCCGCGGGCACGAACGCGATGCGCGGGATCGCCGCCGCGCTCGCGGCGGGCGCGCTCTGGGGGACGATGTACATCCCCTACCGCAAGGCGTACCTCACGGGGATGAACCCGCTCTCTTTCATCACCTTCTTCACCGTCGGCGAGCTGGTGATGATGGGGACGCTCGCCGTCGTCTACAGCGGCGGCGTCTCGCCGCTCTGGAGCGAGCTGTCGAGCGCGCGCCACCTGCTCTTCTGGCTGATGGCCGGCGGCGTGGTGTGGGTGGTCGGCGATCTGTTCCAGCAGTACGCGGTGAAGTACGCGGGGATCACCCGCGGGATCCCGCTCTCGAACAGCAACCAGCTCTGGGGGCTGCTCTGGGGAATCCTCGTTTTCGGCGAGCTGCGGAGCGCGCCCGGCGGCGTGCTCGCGAAGGTCGTCCTCGGCTCGCTGGTCATGGCCGCGGGCACCGCGGTCATCGCCTTCTCCTCGGCGGGCGAGAGCGAGCATCGCCGCTGGCGTGAGGCCGCCGCGCGGGAGAGCGAGCGTTATGGCATCGACCCGGAGTACACGAGCGCGCGCGGCGCGGGACGCGAGACCGCGACCGTAGTCGCGCGGCGGACTCCCCTCGACTGGGTGATCGTCATCGCGGCCACCGCGATCCTCATCGGCTTCGGCACGATCGCCGAGCGCCCGAGCATCGCGATCCACGGCGGCTGGGCGATGGCGCTCGTCGTCGCGACGCTCGGCGTCCTCGCCGCGTGCGGCGTCGCGCTCTGGCGGACGACGCGGTTCAGCTGATACTCCCACGCGTCGCGCGCCGCGAACGTCGGCGCCACGCGTCCACCCCTGCGGCCATCGACGATGCCCGAAGCTCTCTGGTCTTCCACTTCCGCGGCGCGCTGGCGATCCGCGCTCGACTCGTACGAGCGCGTCGTCGAGGCGCAGAAGGTCGCAGCGCTCCCGGAGCTCGATCACTGGTATCGCGAGACGCTCCCGAAGAACATCACGGCGCGCAGGGCGCGCCACGTCACCCTCGACGAGCTGACCAAGCTCACGCAGTGGAAGATGGCGCGCGGCGTCTGGCGCGCGCGCAACCTCGCCCTGGTGAAGGGGAACGAGCCGACGCTCGTCGTCACGACGAGCAAGACCGCGCTCGCGCTGATCCCGCACCCCACCGCGCCGATCTCCGAGCTCGCCGAGCTCGCGGGGGTGGGACCGGCGACGGCGTCGGCCGTAGCGGCGGCGACGGCGCCCGAGGTCTATCCGTTCTTCGACGAGCTGGTCGCGGCGCAGATTCCCTCGCTCGGCCCGGTCGCCTTCACCCTCGGCTACTACGCGAAGTACGCCGAGGCGCTGCGCGAGCGCGCCGCTTCGCTCGGCGGGTGGACGCCGGTGATGGCCGAGCGGGCATTGTGGGCGAACGTCGGTGGGAAGGCGAAGGCGGTGGTGTGACCTTGATTCCGAGCGAGAGGTTCAGGGGACTATGAAACGGTACACGATGCTGGCGATCGCGCTCGTGCTGGGCGCGTGCAAGAGCGAGGTCGTCTTCGTTCCGCCGCCGCCGTGCGGCGGCCCGATCGAGGTGATGGTCAGTGGAACCACCACGCCCGAGTTCTCCTGGATTCCCGCGTGCGGGATCACCAACTTGACAGTGCGGCACGAGAGCGCCACCCTCGAGCCCGACCCCTGGATGTGGTCGTTCTCGGTGCCGGAGAGCGCGCCGGTCGGGCCGGCGCTCGCCTACGGCAAGGCGCCCGGGCACGCCACGGTATACCTCGCGCCGAAGTCGCTGATCGCGGGCGAGGTGTATCGCGTGACGGTGACGTACGTGGTGGGCGGCGACGTCGTGTCCGCGACGGGGACGAAGACCTTCACCTGGTATCCACCGGACTAGCCGCCGCGCGCGCCGCGCGATCGATGCACGTCGAACGTTAGGCACGGCGCCGCGGACGCGAATTCCTCTCCGGCGGTTGCGACGAGGGGTCCGGCGGGTGAGATTGCGGCGTGGCCGACCACCCGCTTCCCGCCGACGTCCGCGATCTCATCGCGCACCACCTCCCGACGATGGAGCACGTCGAGGTGCTGCTCGCGCTCGCCGCCGCGGGAGCGAAGACGCGGACGGCGGGGGACATCGCCACCGAGCTGCGCGGCAACGCCGCCTCGGTTGCGACGCGGCTCGAGGATCTCGTCGCGAGCGGCCTCGTCGCGCGAGAGGGACCGGAGAGCGACGGCGCCTTTCGCTATGCGCCGAACAGCGTGACGCTGCGCACCGCGACCACCGGGCTCGCCGAGATGTACCGCACGAAGCCCGTCTCGCTCGTGAAGGCCATCTACGCGCGGCCGCCGGCGGCCGTCCAGTCCTTCGCCGACGCGTTCCGCGTCAGGAAGCCCGGCTCGTGAGTGTCGCCGACGTCGTCTACGTGCTCTGCGCGCTGACCAGCGCCGCCTGCGCCGTGCTGCTCTGGCGCGGCTACCGACAGTCGCACGCGCGGCTGCTGATGTGGAGCAGCATCTGCTTCATGGGGCTCGCACTCAACAACGTGCTGCTGATCCTCGACGTGCGCGTCCTCACGCAGGTCGATCTCGCCGCGTGGCGCACGGTGCCCGCGCTGCTCGGCGTCGCGGCGCTCGTGTACGGCCTCGTCTGGGACGCGGAGCGATAGCGCGATGCATCTCGCCGCGTTCATCTCCGGGCTGCTCGCCGCCGGGTATCTCACGATCGGGCTCTTCTTCGCGCGCTTCTACAAGCGCACGCGCGACCGGCTGTTCCTCCTCTTCGCGATCGCCTTCTGGGTGCTCGTCGTCCAGCGCGTGGCCACCGTCCTCACCGCCGAGTGGATCGAGAACGTGACCTGGCTCTACGGGATGCGGCTGCTCGCGTTCGTGATCATCCTCGTCGCGATCCTCGACAAGAATCGGGCGTCGGACGGATAGGAGCGGCGCGTGGCGGGCCGCCTCCTCATCGTCTCCAACCGGCTGCCCGTGACCGTCGCCGAGCGCGACGGCGGAGTCGTCGTCGTCCGCAGCTCGGGCGGGCTCGCCACGGGACTCCGCGCCCCGCACGAGCGGTCGGGTGGACTCTGGCTCGGCTGGCCGGGCGATCTCACGAGCCTCTCGAGCGAGGCGAGCAGTCTCGTGGAGGAGCGGCTTGGCGAGCTCGGAGCGATCCCCGTGCAGCTCGGGCGCAGCGAGCAGCAGGTCTTCTACGACAACATCAGCAACTCCGTGCTCTGGCCGATCTGCCATGACCGGCTGGACCATCTCCCGCTGCGCGTCACGGGGTGGGACGTCTACGAGACGGTGAACGCGCGATTCGCCGATCTCGTCGTCGAGCACTACGAGCCAGGCGACACGATCTGGGTGCACGACTACCAGCTCTTCCGCCTCCCCGCGCTTCTTCGCGAGCGGCTCCCCGACGCGCGCATCGGCTTCTTCCTCCACGTGCCCTTCCCGAACCCGGAGATCTTCTTCACGCTCCCCGTGCGCCGGCGCCTCGTCGAGGGAATGCTCGGCGCGGACCTCATCGGCTTCCACACCGCGCGCTATCGCGGACATTTCGCCGCGACGTTGCGCCGGCTCTTCCGGATCGAGCGCGACGCCGACTGGGCCATCGACTGGCGGGGACGCCGCGTCTCGATCGGAGTCTTCCCGATGGGAGTGGATGCGGCGGGGATCGCCGAACGGGCGAGCGCGCCCGCCGTGAGCGCGGAGCAGCTCGCGGTCTCGACCGGGAACCCGCGGCTGCTGCTCGGCATCGACCGGCTCGACTACAGCAAGGGGATTCCCCGGCGACTGCTCGCCTTCGAGCAGCTGATCCGCTCGCGTGCCGAGTGGCGCGAGAAGCTCCGTCTCATCCAGGTGGCGGTGCCGTCGCGGGGGACGACGCGGGCGTACGGAAAGTTCCGCCGCGAGGTGGACGCGCTCGTCGGACGCATCAACGGCGATCTCGGCACGCCGTCGTGGACGCCGGTGCAGTATCTCTACGCGTCGGTCCCCGACCACACGCTGCTCGCGCTGTACCGGGCGGCGGACGTGATGCTCGTGACGCCGGTGCGCGACGGGATGAACCTCGTCGCCAAGGAGTTCGTCGCCAGCCGCGTCGACGAGGACGGCGTGCTCGTGCTCAGCGAGTTCGCCGGCGCCGCCGAGGAGCTGCGCGACGCGGTGCTCGTCAATCCGTACGACGTGGACAGCGTCGCCGACTGCATCCACGAGGCGCTCGTGATGCCCGACCCCGAGCGCCGGCGCCGCATGCGCGCGCTGCGCGCGCAGGTGATGGAGCACGACGTGCACGCGTGGGCGGAAGGCTTTCTCGGCGCGCTGGCAGCCGTTTGAATCCGGTACCCGGTACCCGGTGCCGGGTACCCGCTATCGGCCCGGCACGTATGTCCGCTCCGTGTGCCCCACGAGCTGCCGGGGATAGAAGTACACCTCGCGCAGGTTCCCCGTCGCGTAGCGCTCGGCTTGGTCGTCGAAGTGCCGCGAGTCCGGGTGGCCGCTCTCACCGCCGGGGGTGACGGCGATCGCTCGCACGGTGTCGCCGAACTCCACCATCGCGACGAAGCTGTTGCCGTTCGTGCCGTAGTAGCGCTTCGTTCCCGGATATCGCCGCGCGCCGAATGACGCAAGCGAACCCCACTGCGACGAGGTGAATCCTACCGGGATGCTCGGGCCCGCGTCGGTGAAGGGCTGCACGATGTCGCCGGTGAGGCGCTGGAAGCGGTTGATCTCTCCCCACGGCGTACGCCAGCTCCCGAAATCCGCCGTCAGCCGGTCGGAGGCGTCGGCGAGCGCCTGCAGCTTCTCGCGCGCGCTCATCCGCGTCGCGATGAAGTCGTATGTCGACATCACCTCGTCGCGCTCCTCGGCGCGCGCCGTGCCCCACGCCCGCTCGCCCCAGAACACGGCGAGCGACGTGGGCACCGAGCTCACCGACCAGCGATAGTCCCATGCGCGCAGCGCGGCGATCTGTTCGGCCACGCGCGACCGCAGCGGATCGCTCGCCGGCGTCGAGTCCCACGCGGCGACGAGCGTCGGGATGAGCTTCGCGAAGGCGGTGAGATAGGAGTCGAACGCGGTGTCGCGGAGCGAAGAGAGGGTGAAGTCCTTCTTCCCCTCGAGCACCATGGTCGCGTGGACGCCGCGCGGGTTCTCGCCCGCGGTGTCCATGTAGCGCGGAAAGCGCTCGCGCTTCGGGCTGTACGGCCCCGCCGCCGAGTACGGCCAGTCGTTGGTGTTGAAGATCCAGCCGTTAGGCGGGTTCAGCACGTGCGGCGCCGAGTCGAGCGGGGTGAGCCCGCGCCAGTCGGTGGCCGGGTCGCTCCCGTCGACGGGCTTCGTGTAGTCGAAGCGGTCGTCGCGCCGCGGGATGAACTGCGGGTGGAGGTAGGCGATGTCCCCGTCGGCGCTGGCGAAGATCGTGTTGTTCGACGAGTTCGCCTTGTAGCGGTCGGCGACGTCGAGGTACGAGCGGTAGTCGCGCGCCTTCGTCCGCAGATACGACTGCTCGAGCGCCGCGACCGGGGTGTTCATCAGGGCGACGCTGATCCACTTCCCCCCCTCCTCGCGCACGATCGGCCCGTGATGCGTGCGGTACACGGTGAACCGCCGCGTCGCCATGGCGCCGCTCGCCAGGCGATACGGCACGGCGATCGTGTCGACGCGCACCGGCCGCTCCTCGCCGCCGTAGCGATAGAAGAGCTTCCCCCCGCGGTCGACGATCGTCTCCGCGAACTCGTCGATGACGTCCACGCCGCTCGACGTGTGCATCCAGCCGATCCGGTCGTTGAACCCCTGGTAGATGAAGAACTGCCCCCACGTCGCCGCGCCGTACGCGTTCAGCCCCTCGTCGCTGGTCATCTGCAGCTCGGAGCGGAAGAAGAACGAGGTGTGCGGATTGATGAGGAGGAGCGCGTGGTGGCTCGCGGTGTTCGACGGCGCGATGGCGAAGCCGTTCGAGCCGGTGGGTTCGACGAAGATGCTCGATTCGCGATCCGCGAGACTCCCAGATCCGCGATCCGCGAAACTTCCCGATCCCCGATCCTCGACGTGAATCATGCCGTTTCGTGCATCGCGCATCCCGCCGTTTCGTGCATCGCGCATCCCGATCGTTCGCTTCCCGTAGAAATTCCCCAGCTCGCGCAGGTCGATGCTTTCGATGTCCCCGCCGATGCTTCCCTCGCTGAAGGACAGCGCCATCCACGGCTCGAAGCGCGTGATGACGCGCGGCTTCACCTGCGGATGCGTCGCGAGGTAGTAGTTGAGCCCATCCGCCCACGCGTTCATGAGCGACTTGAGCCACTCCGGGCTCGTCGCGTACATCGCCTTCAGCGAGTCCGGGTCGATGAAGAGCTTCATCCGCAGGTCGAGATAGACCGCGCTCTCTCCCTCGGCCTCCGCGCGGCGCCCCATCGCGTCGACGAAGTTCATCTCGACGCGATTGAAGTCGTCTTCGGCCTGCGCGTAGATCATCCCGAACACCGCGTCGGCGTCGGTGGGTCCGTGCACGTGCGCGATCCCCCAGTCGTCGCGGACGATGGTGACGCGCGCGGCTTCGGCGCGGAGCCGGGCGAGCTCGGAGGAGGGAGCGTTAGGCGCGACGCGCGGGGCGCAGGCGGCGAGGACGGCGAGGAGCGCGGCGGGAAGGGAAGAGCGCATCGTGAGGCGGCGGGAGGGACGGATCGGCACCCGCCCAAGATAGCGCGCGGCTCCTGCCGGCAGGAGCCGCGCGCCCGCCCTCAGTGCGGCTGCTGCTCGCCCTTCCGCTTCCGCTCCGGCGCCGCGATCGCCTCGAAGAGCAGACGCTCGAGCTCTTCCTCCCTCGTCTCGGCGAGGCGCGCTGGGGCACAGGGCAGCCGCCGCCGCGCCGGGCTGTCGAGGGATTCGAAGCAGATCCATCCCCGCTGAAAGTCGCCCAGATAGTGCCGCGGACTGCCGGTGCGCGAGAGCCCGGGGACGACCGGCCACGCGCGCCACATGTGCCCGTCGCTGTCGCGGAACTCGCGGACCACGCGCGCGTGCTCGGGGAGCGCGTCGAGCGTTCCTTCGGCGAGGGGCGAGCTGAGCTCGTCGCGCGCCACGCTGCGCGGCACCTCGCGGTCGGGCGCCTTCTCGCCGGCCGCGCCCTCGCGCTCGCGCATGTGCCTGCGCAGCGCGATCGTCTGTCCCGCGGCGACCGCCGCGGCGAGCAGGGAATCCTCGATCTCGCGGATCTCCTCGCTGGTCTTGTTCTGCAGCCCGCTCGCCTCCGCCTCACAGGCTTCGTGCAGCCGCCGGGAGAGCTCGGCCTGGGCGTCGTCGAGCACTGGCTGGAGTGGGTCGCTGGTCTTCGCGTCGCTCATGGGTGGCCTTCGGATGGCTCGGGATCCCGACCGGGTGGCGGCGCCGCCACTCCGCCTCGTCGCGATGCTCGTGCTCCGGATCACATCTCTCGCAACCTCCTGGCCAGCGCGTCCAGGCGGCCTCAGCGAACCGGCTGCTCCCCGACGACGCGCGCCGAGACGATGTAGTCCAGCTTCGGGAACATCCGCTGGAGGTAGTTGTTGCCCAGCGTCTGGATGAGCCGCTGCTGCGGATCCTCGCCGTACTCGTCGTAGAGGGAGTCGACCACCGCCATCCCCTCGACGACGCGGCCGAAGGGCGCGAAGCCGTCGCGATCGAGGCGCGAGTTGTCGCCGAGGTTCACGAACATCTGGTGCGACCGCGACCCCGGGCCGTCGTTGGTGAAGACGATGGTGCCGCGCACGTTGCTCTGCCGCACCGAGTCGTCGGCGAGCTTGCGCTCGTCCCAATATTTGTTCCGCTTCGGTTCGTCGTTCAGCCCGAACTGCGCGACGAACCCCGGCACGACGCGGAAGAAGCGATCGCCGTCGAAAAACCCCGTGCGGGCGAGCTGGTAGAACCGGTCCACGCCGTTAGGCGCCCACGCACGCACCGCCTCGACGACGAACGGTCCCCTGCTCGTCTCGAACCGCACCCGCACCGTGTCCGGCGCGGGAGCGTTCAGGATGGCTGCCTGTTCCTTGCTCTCACACGCGGCGGTGAGAAGAACGAGGACGAGCGCGATGAAGGATCTCATGTGGTTCCCGTATGGCAGCAGGGCGTTTCGAACATCGTGGCGCTTCCAACAGCGTGGCCTTCGAACAGCGTGGCCCTTGTAACAGCAGGGGCATTATAGGGTAACTGCAACCACATCAAGGAGTGCCCGAGCCGAGGAGGCCGGGGAGAACTGCCGTGGGGAGCTGTCGCTCCTGCGAGCATAGGCGGGCCGTTCTCCCAGAACTCCCCGGCTCGGCGTACCAAAGAGTGGTTGCAGTTACCCAATTAAAGCCCTAGCTGTTGCCGAGCCGCAGTCGCCGAGCCGCAGTCGCCGAGCCGCAGTCGCCGAGCCTCGAGTCAGCCGAGCAACAGCTTGCCGAGCCCCGAATCTCACCGCTCCCTTGACGAAACCCTTGCGCGAGGGCTCCGTATGTGCATGCTCCATATGCCACGAACGAGTACCCTTCTCGCCGCCCTCGTCAGCGCGGCGACGGTCGGCTGCGGAGGAGCCCGCGGCGCGCGCGAGAGCGCTCCCTCCCCGGCGCCCGCGACGAACGCCAGCGCGATCGCGCTGCCACCCGTGCACGCCACTCCCGCTGGCATCGCGCAGGCGAAGGCCGACAGCGCGCGGCTCCCCTGGACCGCCGCGGACGCGCACTTCATGGCCGCGATGATCCATCACCACGCGCAGGCCATCCAGATGTCGCGCATGGCGCCGAGCCATGGCGCGAGTCCCGAGGTGCAGCGCCTCGCGAGCCGGATCATCAACGCCCAGCAGGACGAGATCCGCACCATGCAGCAGTGGCTCGCCGATCGGAGACCGTCCGTCCCCGAGCCGACGCCCGGCCCCATGATGATGGACATGGGCGGGATGCAGCACGAGATGCTCATGCCCGGAATGCTCACCGAGGAGCAGATGCGCGAGCTCGACGCCGCGCGCGGCGCCGACTTCGACCGCCTCTTCCTCACCTTCATGATCCAGCACCACAAGGGCGCCACCTCCATGGTGCGCGACCTCTTCGCGACGTACGGCGCCGCGCAGGACGAGACCATCTTCAAGTTCGCGTCCGACGTCAACGTCGATCAGACCACCGAGATCGCGCGCATGGAGAAGATGCTCGCCCTCGCGAAGCTCGGCTGGACCGGCGCCGCCCCGCAGTGATGTCGCACCGCAGCACCACCCGTCACCGCTCCAACTTCGTCCCCGCAGAGGAAATTCCAATGGCTGTCCAGCATCATCGGTCGTCGAACCACCGGCGCACCGCCGTGGTGTCGATGCTTTCCCTCGCCGCGATCGCCGCGGCGTGCACGCACGCTCCCGCCTCGATGTCCACCGGCGCCGCGCCCATGGGCAGCATGTCAGCGAGCGCGCCGAGCCCCGACCCGCGCGTCGGCCTCAAGGCCGGTCTCTACGACGCCGGCATCGCGACCTGGAATCTCAAGGTCCTCTCCACGACCCGCCCGCCGGAGAGCTTCGCCGGGAAGGTGAACTCCGATCTCGCCTTCACCGGCAACTACGCGATCCAGGGCAGCTACAACGGCTGGCAGATCTGGGACATCTCGAATCCGAACAGCCCGAGCCTCGCGACCGCCTACGTCTGCCCCGCCTCGCAGAGCGACGTCTCCGTCTACAAGAACCTGCTCTTCATCTCCGGCGAGGGACTGAGCGGCCGCATCGACTGCGGCTCGCAGGGCGTCAAGGACACCGTCAGCAAGGACCGCCTGCGCGGCATCCGCATCTTCGACATCAGCGACATCCGCAACCCGCGCAACGTCGGCAACGTCCAGACCTGCCGCGGCTCGCACACCCACACCCTGCTCGTCGACCCGAAGGACACGGAGAACGTCTACATCTACATCTCCGGCTCCTCCGGCGTCCGCTCGCCGAGCGAGCTCCCGGGCTGCTCGGCCGCGCAGCCTGGCCAGGACCCCAACTCGGCGCTCTTCCGCATCGAGGTGATCAAGGTTCCCGTCGCGCATCCGGAGCAGGCGGCGATCGTCAGCTCGCCGCGCATCTTCAACGACCTCACCGCGCCGGCGCGCCACGGCGAGTCGCCCGAGGACGTCGCCGCCGCGCAGAAGCGCGCCGCCGACGCGCGCGCCCGCGGCGCCTACGTCGCGACGATCCACGGCATGCCCGTGGTCGCGCCTAACGGCTTCATCAACGAGCAGCTCGACAGCATCGTGAAGGCGCGCGGCGGCACCGGCGCGCCGACCGCCGCGGACAGCGCGAAGCTGCACGACGCCTTCCAGGCGATCGTCGATCGCATGGTCGGCGAGGGTCCGAGCGCCGGTCCGCGCCCCGGCCCGACGCAGTGCCACGACATCACCGTCTACCCGGCGATCGGTCGCGCCGGCGGCGCCTGCGAAGGGTACGGGCTGCTGCTCGACATCAGCGACCCCGCGCACCCGACGCGTCTCGCCGCGGTCTCCGACTCCAACTTCTCCTACTGGCACTCGGCGACCTTCAACAACGACGGGACGAAGGTCCTCTTCAGCGACGAGTGGGGCGGCGGCGGCCAGCCGAAGTGCCGCGCCACCGACCGCAAGGAGTGGGGCGCCGACGCGATCTTCACCATCAGCGGCAGCCAGCTCCAGTTCCAGAACTACTACAAGATGCCCGCGGCGCAGACCGCCGAGGAGAACTGCGTCGCGCACAACGGCTCGCTCATCCCGATCCCCGGCCGCGACGTGATGGTGCAGGCCTGGTATCAGGGCGGCATCTCGGTCTTCGACTGGACGAACGCGAAGCACCCGATGGAGATCGCCTACTTCGACCGCGGCCCGGTGGACTCGACGCGGATGGCGATGGGCGGCTCGTGGTCGGTCTACTGGTACAACGGCGTCATCGTCAGCTCGGAGATCGCGCGCGGGCTCGACATCTTCCAGCTCACGCCGAGCGCGTACCTCAGCCAGAACGAGCTCGACGCCGCGCGCACGGTGCACCTCGACCACCTGAACACGCAGGGCCAGCCGCAGTTCGTCTGGCCGGCGAGCTACTCCCTCGCCCGCGCCTACGTCGATCAGCTCGAGCGCTCGCGCGGGCTCTCCGCGTCGAGCATCGCCAGGATCCGCGACGAGCTGAAGGAAGCGGAGAAGGGTGACGCGGCCAAGCGCCGCGACGAGCTCGGCGAAGTCGCGAAGATGCTCGACGGCGACGCCGCCGGCTCGAGCGACGCCGCGAAGGTCCGCACGCTCGCGGCGACGGTTCGTCAGCTCGGTATGTAGAGTCCTCGCACGCGAACGGGGCCAGGGGCCAGGCGGAAGGAACGGCGTTCACCGCAGTTCCTTCCGCCTGGCCCCTGGCCCCTTTGACTCACCGCGTGAATACCGCCGAAAAGGAATACGGCCGCGCGGTCGACCCGTCGGTCGGGAACTTCCAGGTCTTCACCTTCGCGAGCACGCAGGCTTCGACCTCGTCGGCGCCACCGCCTTGCCACGAGCGGCGCAGCACGTCGGCGCGGGTCACGCTGCCGTCGGGCGCGAGAAGCACGCCGATCGTCGCCGAGCCGGCGAGCTGCGGATGCTTCGCGCGCGTCTCCTCGTAGCAGAACTGCAGCTGCGGATTCCGGCTGCGCACGAAGTCGCCCATCGCGGTCAGCGCCGAGCTGCTGCCGTCGCTGGGACGCGACACGGGCGTCGCCGCCGCCTCCGCGCTGCTCGGCCGGTACGCGTTCACGTCGTACAGCGCGAGCGTGGCCGCCGAGGGCGTTCTCGACGCCCCACTCGACGCGCAGGCGCACACCGCCATCAGGGCGGCCGTCCGGGCAATGGTCGACAGCTTGGACATGAACCCTCCGCTACGGGTGTCGGGAGCTGGGATCGATCGCTCCCCTGTTACAACGCACCAGTCGGAAGGGTGGTAACCGCCGAAAGGCGGAGTCCGGCGAGAAACCACGAACCGTGCCAGCGCGCGCGCGACGTGCATCACCTCTCTTCGCCGCTGGCGCCCCGCCGACTAGCTTTCGAGCATGACCACATCGACCGTTCCCACCGGCCGGCGTCCCGCCGGCCGCGGTCCGCGCGAGTGGGCGCGCGCATTCACCGGCTTCTATCCCCCCACCGCCGCCGAGCTCGCGGGCCTCGATCCGATCGCCCGCTTTCTCTACTCGGCGCGCAGCGTCATCCTCGTCATCTCCTTCCAGGCGGCGCTGCTCGCGGGACTGCTCGCGCTCACCGATCGCCAGCTGAACGTCGTCCCCTGGCTGCTCGTCGTGCTCGGCTACGTCGTGCTGCACGCGATCAGCAATCTGTCGAACGACTACTTCGGCGCGCGGCGCGGCCACGACACCGACGACTCGCCGCGGCGACGCTACACGGTGCACCCGCTGCTCAGCGGCGCGGTGAGCTCGCGGCTCCTCGTCACCGGCCTCCTGATCCTCTCCCTCGCGGCCGCGGCGATCGGGGTCTATTTCGTCTGGCTCCGCGGGATGACCGCGGTGTGGCTCGTCGTCGCCGGTGCGCTCCTTCTCTGGGCGTACGACGCGGCCCCACGCGCCCTCAAGGAGCTCGGCCTTGGCGAGGTCGCGGCCTTCGTCGTCTGGGGCCCGCTGATGATCGCCGGTGGCTACTTCGTCATCACCGGCCACTGGTCGCGCGCCGCGATCCTCGCGTCCATCCCGTACGGGCTCGGCGTGATGTCGATCCTCGTCGGCAAGCACATCGACCAGCGGATGTTCGACGAGAGCAAGCATCAGCGGACGCTCCCCGTGCTCCTCGGCGAGCGCCGAGCCCGCGCGCTCAACCGCGCCTCGGTGATCGCGATGTATCTGGTCATCGCCTTCGGCGTCGGGCTCGGCGCGATCACTCCCTTCGCGCTCCTGGTGCTGTTCGCCGCGCCGCGTGCGCTGCGCGCGGTCCGCGTGATGTCCGCCCCGGCCCCCGCGGAGCCGCCCGCCGGCTACGTCGGCTGGCCCCTCTGGTACCACCGCGTCTGCCTCGTCCACAACCGCGCCTTCGGCTGGCTGTACGTGCTCGGCCTCGCGTTAGGCGCGGCGCTGCCGGGGTTCCGCATCGGGCCGTTCCGGTAGCTCGACGGGGGACGTGGGAAACGGCCGGGCGATGGGTGAAACGGAACTGCGATGGGTGAGGTGTGTGGGTGAATGTCACGTGACTCGTGACGGGCGGCAACGACGGTAAACGCCGGTCACGAGTCACTCCCCACGAAACCTCACACTTCACCGCCCGCAGGGTCGTTTCACGATTCACGACTCACGATAAAACTGCCGCCAGCAGGGTGAACGCCAACCCCGCCACCCCGATGATCGTCTCCGCGACCGTCCATGTCGCGAGCGTCTGCGGGACGGTCATCCCGAAGAACTCCTTGATCAGCCAGAAGCCGGAGTCGTTCACGTGCGAAAGCACGAGCGAGCCGGCGCCGGTGGCGAGGACGAGGAGCTCGGGGCGCGTGCCGGGAACGAGCAGGGCGATCGGCGCGACGATCCCCGCGGCGGTGGTCATCGCCACCGTGGCCGAGCCCGTGGCGACGCGGATCAGCGCGGCGATCGTCCAGGCGAGGAGAAGCGGTGAGGCGTGCGAGCCGATCGCGACGCGAGCGATCGCGTCGCCGACTCCGCTCGCCAGCAGCACCTTGTTGAAGCCGCCCCCGGCGCCGATGACGAGGATGATCGACGCCGTCGGCGCGAGGCAGTCGTTGGTGAAGGCGAGGATCTGCGTCCGCGTGAAGCCGCGTCGCGCGCCGAGCGTCCAGAAGGAGACGAGCAGGGCGAGGAGCAGCGCGACGACCGGGCTTCCCGCGAAGTCGAGCCCGCGACGGAGCGGATGTGCGGCGCCTAACGTCACGTCCGCCGCGCTGGCGCCGAGCATCAGGATCACGGGGATGAGCACGGTGAAGAGCGAGATCGCGAAGGAGGGCATCTCCGTCCGCACGCTTCCCTCGAGCTGCGCGGCCATCGGGTTCCCGGCGGGGAGCCTCACCCGCGGCGCGACCCAGGTCGCGTAGACCGGGCCGGCGAGCGCCGCCGTCGGCAGCCCGACGATCAGCGACCAGAGGATCGTCCGCCCGACGTCGGCGTGATAGGCGGCGACGGCGAGCATCGCCGCGGGATGCGGGGGCACCATCCCGTGCACCACCGACAGCCCGGCGACGAGCGGGAGCCCGATCTTCACCAGCGACATCCCCGTGCGCCGCGCGATGGTGAACACCAGCGGGACGAGCAGCACGAAGCCCACCTGGAAGAACACCGGGATCCCGACGATGAAGGCGACGAACATGATCGCCCAGTGGACGCGCCGCTCTCCGAAGCGCGCGATGAGCGTCGTCGCGATGCGCGTCGCGCCGCCGCTCTCCGCCATCATCTTCCCGAGCATCGTCCCCAGCCCGACGACGACGGCGATGAAGCCGAGCGCCGCGCCGACCCCGCTCTGGAAGGCGCCGGCCACGGTGCCTAACGGCATGCCGGCGGCGACGCCGAGGGCGAGCGAGACGACGACGAGGGCGACGAAGGGGTGCGTCCGCAGTCGCGCGATGAGCACGATCAGCACGACCACCGCGAGCAGCGCGAGGAGGAGCAGCCGCGCGTCGGCGCTCATGGTGCGCCCTCCATCCGCGCGAGGATCCCCGTGAGGATCGTCCGCGCCGGGAGCCCGGCCTCCCAGCTCCACGCGTGCTCGTCGGGGTCCGGCGGCTCGAGCGTCGCGAGTTGGCTGTCGACGAGCGCGGCCGGCATGAAGTGCGAGCGCCGCCGGGCCACACGCTTGGCGAGCAGCGGCTTCGCGGCGACGAGGTAGATGAAGCGGACGTCGGGATCGCCGGTCCGGAGCACGTCGCGGTAGGCGCGCTTCAGCGCTGAGCAGGCGACAACGAGCCCTTCGTTCCTCGCGCGCGCGTCGGCGAGCCGGTCGGCGAGGACGCGCAGCCAGCCGGCGCGGTCGTCGTCGCCGAGGGGAATCCCCGCGGCCATCTTGGCGACGTTGGCGGGCGGGTGGTAATCGTCGCCGTCAATGAAGGGGATGCCCAACGTCGCGGCGAGGCGTGTGCCGACGAGGGTCTTGCCGGCGCCCGCCGCGCCCATGACGACGAAGCGCGCGTCGCTCACCCGGCGACGGGGGCGATGCAGTCGGCGGCGTCGTAGCCCGGATTGTTGACGCGCGGCGAGATGCGGTCCGCGACGAGCGTCTCCATGGGGTATGGATGCTCCTCGAGCAGCGCCTGCACCGCCTTCGCGTCGGTGAGCCCGGGGTCGAGCCAGAGGTCGTACTGCTCCGGGGCGAGGACGCGCGCCATCCGCTGGTGATAGCGGCCGAACCACTCGTCCGCCGCCCCGACGATCACGGTGCAGCTCCACAGCGTCTCGCCGCCGCCCTCCCAGCGGTCCCAGAGCCCGGCCATGGCGAAGGGCGCGCCGTCGTCGCGGCGGATGCGATAGGGGACGCGCGCACCCTTCGCTCCCGTCCACTCGATGATCCCGTCCACGATGACGAGGCAGCGCTGCCGCCTCCATGCCGAGCGAAAGGTCGGCGCCGAGCTGGCGCGCTCGAGCCGTGCGTTGAAGGTGCTGTAGTCGCGATCGAAGCGCGCGACCTCGTCGGCGCCGCGCAGATGTCCGGGGATGAAGTTCCAGTGCATCGGCCGCAGCGTCGGCTTCCCGCTGTCGGGATCGACGTGGATGACGAGGATCTCCTGCCGCGGGGAGAGGTTGAAGCGCGGGCGGAAGATGTTGTACGCGTTCGTCCGCTCGCTGAAGCTGAAGCGATCGGGGATGCTCTCCCCCGTCTCGATGATCGTCGCGCGTCCGCACATGGGGCCAACGCTACACCCGCGGCGCGGGGCGCGCGAGTCGTCCCGGAGCTCAGCGTAGCTCTTCCAACGGCGCGGCTCCGCCAACTGCAGGGCTTTTGCAACTGCAGGCTTTTCCAACAGCAGGGGCTTCATTTGGTAACTGCAACCACATCGAGGAGTGCCCGAGCCGAGGAGTTTGGGGAGGTCAGGAGCATTTGCTCCTGGTAGTGCTCCCGAAACTCCCCGGCTCGGCGTACCAAAGAGTGGTTGCAGTTACCCTATTAAAGCCCCTGCTGTTGCCGAGCCACCGGAGCTCATCGCACGCGATTCGCATAGCACGAGCTCCATGGCCCCCGATCAGCTCAGTTTCTTCGCCGCGCCGGAGCCGGCGCTTCCGGAGGGGTTCCGGTATCGCGCCGAGGTGATCGCGCGGGACGACGAGCGCGCACTGCTCGAGCGGATCCCGACGCTGCCGCTGAAGGAGTTCGAGTTCCACGGCTTCACGGGACTCCGGCGGACGGTCTCCTATGGATGGCGCTACGACTTCGCCGGCGAGCGCCTCTCGAAGACCGACGACATCCCGGAGTTTCTCCTCGCCGTTCGCGACAAGGCCGCGGCCTTCGCCGGGGTCGCCGCGTCGGAGCTGCAGCACGTGCTCGTCACCGAGTACGCCGAGGGCGCGGGGATCGGCTGGCATCGCGACAAGGGTGTCTTCGGCGACGTCGTCGGCATCTCGCTGCTCTCCGACTGCACCTTCCGGCTCAGGCGCAGGGTAGGGGAGAAGTGGGAGCGGGTGAACCTCGTCGCCGAGCCGAGGTCGGCCTACCTCCTCCGCGGCCCCTCGCGCACCGAGTGGGAGCATAGCATCCCCGGGGTGGAGTCGCTCCGCTACTCGATCACCTTCCGGAACCTGCGGGAGCGTTAGGCTGCCCGCTCGGAGCTGTCGGCGGTGACCTACTCACGCGGATCGCCGCGGATCTCGCCGATTGTTCTTTGGGCTGCGCTGGCACGAGGGTCTCGCCCGGCGTGCCCCAAAAACGTTTATGGCCTCGGCTGTATGTAACAGGGAGCCGGGGAGGCCGGGGGAGGCGTTCGCGGGGGCTGGGGGGCTCGGCACCATGGCACCTCCCGTCGCTCCACGGCTCCCTGTTATTCACCGCCGAGCAGCAGGTGAAGAAGATCCGCGGCGATCGCGGGCATTCTCGCGGGTCGCGTACTGGTCTGTCTCGGCGGAGAGATCGCGCGGTGTTTCCGGGAAGAACGACGCAAGCACGGCGGAAGAAGGGCGGAAGATTCTACTCGCACGAGCCGAAGTGATTTTGGGGCATGCATGGCGAGATGGTCTCGCCCCGCATGCCCCACACAGCTTTCGGGCTCGTAGCATTGTGAGGGTCGCTCGAAGAGGACCCCTTCCGCAGTTCTTGGCGAGGGCAGTGCTTCCGCCGTGCTTCCTGCCCAATCCGCGCGATGCCAGTCCTCGCGACGAGCCCCCGACGCGACCCGCGAGAGAGTCCGCAGCCACAGCCGAGCCTCCGCGCCTCCCCGGCTCCCTGTCATTCCCAGCCGAGCAATAGTCAAAAGGATCCGCGTCGATCTACTCGATCCGCCTCGATCCGCGTCCCGTCAGCGCTCCGCCTCGACCCGCTCCCCGAAACCTTCGCCTCGGGCCTCCGTACTCCCCCTTGCCCGTCTGCGGATTTTTCAGCATATGTGGTGAAGATTTTTCAGCATACCTCCAAACCCTTTCCGTCAAGGCCGTGTCAAATCCCCGACCACGGCCCACGGAACCCCCACGCATCCCCTGCATGCGCTTCCTCGTCGCGTTCTTCTTCGGCTCGACCCTCATCGCGAATGCCGGCTATGGCCAGGCCAGGGTCTCGAGCGCACCATCGGCTCCTCCGCGGACCATGGAGGCCGTGCGGCGCGGCGGCGCCGTCACCATCGACGGCCGGCTCGACGACCCCGCGTGGGCGAGCGCGCCGGTGAGCTCGGACTTCGTCCAGGCCTACCCGGCGCCGGGGAAGCCCGCGCCCGATCGCACCGAGGTCCGCGTCCTCTACGACGATCAGGCGTTGTACGTCGGGGTCCGCATGTTCGACGCGCACCCCGACTCCATCGCGCAGGGGCTCGCGCGCCGCGACGCGACCGCGGCCACCGGGATCTACTCCGACTGGGTCCACCTCATCATCGACTCGTACCACGACCGGCGCACCGCCTTCCGGTTCTCGACGACGCCGCGCGCGGTGCAGAAGGACGTCTACACCTTCAACGACGGGAACGAGGACCTCAACTGGGACGCCGTCTGGGAGGTTGCGGCAACCGTCGATTCCCTCGGCTGGGTCGCCGAGTATCGCATCCCGCTCAGCCAGCTCCGCTTCGGCCCCGACTCGTCGGGAGTGCGCACGTGGGGGTTCCAGGTGCAGCGCGACATCGCGCGCCGGAACGAGCGCGACACATGGGCGCCGTGGACGCCTAACGACGGCGGCTTCGTCTCGCGCTTCGGCGAGCTCACCGGCCTCCAGGGGATCGCCGTGCCCGAGCGCCTCGAGATCACCCCGTACGTGAGCTCCACCTTCACCCGCGCGCCGGAAGAGACTCCCGGCGATCCCTTCTACCGGTCGACGGCGACCCAGCCGAAGGTCGGCGGCGACATCAAGTACGGGCTGCCGAAAGGCCTAACGCTCAGCGCCACGATCAATCCCGATTTCGGCCAGGTCGAGGTCGACCCCGCCGTCGTGAACCTCACCGCGTTCGAGATCTCCTTTCCCGAGAAGCGCCCCTTCTTCCTCGAGGGGAGCGACGTCTTCGCCTTCGGGCAGGTCGTCAGGCAGAACGACTACGGCGGCCAGCAGTACCTCTACTCGCGTCGCATCGGACGGCGGCCGCAGCTCGGCATCGACGCGCCGTTCACCGACATCCCGCACGAGACGACCATCGCCGCGGCGGCGAAGATCACCGGCAAGAGCGGGCCGTGGACCGTCGGGATCCTCGACGCGGTGACGCCGGAGGAGACGGGGCGCGCCGCCGACAGTCTCGGCACGCGGCGCGACGCGCCCGTCGAGCCGCTGAGCAACTACTTCGCGGGGCGGCTGAAGCGCGACTTCCGCCGCGGGGCGACGACCGTGGGGGCGATGCTCGAGCAGACGACCCGCCGCGTCGGCGACAGCCGCTTCGATCCGATCCTCCGCTCCGGCGCGACCTTCGGCGGCGTCGACTTCGAGCACGACATGAAGAAGCGCGAGTGGGTGCTCAGCGGCTTCGCGGCGGGAAGCCTCGTCAACGGGAGCGAGGCGGCGATCGCGCGCACGCAGAAGGCGAGCAACCACTACTTCCAGCGTCCCGACGCCGGCTGGCTCACCTTCGACAGCACGCGCACCTCGATGGCCGGCTACATCAGCGAGGCCGCGCTGCAGCACAACGGGAAGACCTTCGGCTCCATCGCCGTGAAGACGAGCAGCCCCGGGCTCGAGCTGAACGACCTCGGCTTCCAGAGCCGCACCGGCTACCGCGCGCTCTCCACGCTCATCGGGCGGCAGAGCTACACCGCGACGAAGCACCTCCAGAACTGGTCGGCCTTCGTCTACCAGAACGACGCATGGAACTACGGGGGGCAGGGGGTCTACCACGGCTACGCCGGGCGCGTCAACGCGACGCTCAGCAACTTCTGGGGTGTGAACGCGGGCGTCACCTACTCGCCGCAGTACATCGACGACTATCTCCTCCGCGGCGGCCCGCGCGCCGCGCAGCCGACGAGCATCTACAGCGACGCGAGCGTCGGCACCGACTCGCGCCGCCGCGTGCGCCTCAACCTCGCCGCCTCCTACGCGCACGACGTCCTCGGCGGCTACTCGAAGGAAGCGCAGATCTCGCTCGACCTCCGGCCGACGTCGACGGTGCACGTCAACTTCGGGCCGACCTTCAGCCAGCTGCACGACAAGGAGCAGTTCGCCGGCTCGGCGACCGACACCGCGGCGAAGGCGACGTTCGGGAGGCGCTACTATCTCAACTCCCTCACCCAGAACACCCTCTCGCTCGACACGCGCATCGACGTGACGCTCTCGCCGACGCTGAGCTTCGTGATGTACGCGCAGCCCTTCGTCTCCGCGGGGCGCTACAGTGAGCTCAAGTACCTGCTCCGTCCGGGGACGACGGACTTCTACGAGTTTCCCGAATGGCCGGCGGGCCGCCCGAAGGCCGACTTCAACGTCCGCGCGCTGCACGGGAACGCCGTCATGCGCTGGGACTACCGCCCCGGCTCGTCGCTCTACCTCGTCTGGCAGCAGCAGCGCGAGGGCTTCGAGCCCTTCGGCGAGTTCCAGACGCGGCGCGACGTCGGCGCGATCTTCAGCACCATCCCGACCAACGTCTTCCTGATCAAGGCGACGTACTGGATCGGGCGTTAGGCTGTGCGTGACGCGGATCGCGTCGGGATCTTCCTTCGCGGCGAGATCTCGCGATTCATCCGGGGAGGACACCGAGGCACCGAGGTCATGAGCTCTCTCGAGAACCTCGGTGCCTCGGTGATCTCCCACGAAAAACCGCGCGATCCCGGAATCCGCGCCGGCCTCGACGCGACCCGCAGAACCGACGCGCTCAGTACACGGTGTTGTTCGTCGGGTGATCGGAGATCAGCAGCATCATCCCGAGCATCGCCGCGCTGCCGCCGACGAGCCAGGCGGTCGTCCTGCGGTCGAAGGCGCGCACGGTGACGAAGGTGCCGAGCCCGCCGGTCGGGACACGCACGTGCCGTACGACAGGCAGACCGCGGCGATCGCAGCGCGTGAGGCATGCATCGGCAACGCTCCGGAGAGATATCTCCGCTCGTGCCTACAACCTCGCGCCGGCGCGCGACTGCGCGCCGACGGTCGCGCGCACGCATTGCTCGAAGTCGAGGATCGCGTCGCGCTCCCGCCCGTTCCGCCGCAGCAGGTAGAAGCCGAGCATGATCGGCGCGTCGACGATCGGGATGACGGCGGTGCCGGCGGGCGGGATCTCGGCGACCGAGTTGACCGAGAGCACCCAGCCCGCCCCGGCGACCACCTGGTGCATCGTCACCGAAAAGCTCTCGGAGGCGACGCCCACCCGCGGCTCGTAGCCGCCACAGCGCACCATCGCGACCATCTGATCGTGCAGCAGCGGCGCCGACGCGCGCGGCGGGATCAGCGTCGGAATGTCGCGAAGGTCGCTCAACCTGAGCGACCTCCTCCGCGCCAACGGATGTGACAAGGGCAGGATCGCGCTGCTCGCCGGCTCGTCGCAGAGCCGCGTCGCCGCGATCCCGTCGCCGAAGTCCGCGACGCTCGTCGCCACCCCGAAGCCGACGTCGATCGTCCCCTCGCGCACCGCGTCCGGATGTCGCAGCCAGGGAGTGACGCGGTACTCGACCGGCACCTCGGGGCGCAGGCGCACGAATCGGCGGATCGCTTCGCCCGCCCAGATCGCGCGGTGCGCCCAGTCGGGTGGCGAGATCAGGATCGGGCGCGCGCCCGCTTCCGCGCTCCGCCGCGCGGCCTCCATCCCGTTGCGCGCGTCGACGAGGATGCGCCGCGCATGCTCAAGGTACGTCGCGCCCGCGGGGAGCAGCCGCACTCCGCGCGCATGCCGCTCGAGCAGCGGCGTCCCGACCTCCCGCTCGAGCGCGCGAAGCTGCCGCGTCAGCGCCGGCTGCGCGACGTGCAGGCGGCTCGCCGCCCGGGCGATGCTCCCCTCTTCTGCGGCCGCGACGAAGTAGCGGAGACGTGTGAGATACATGGACCGTGGTCGAGCCAGCGATGCGCGAGCGATGCCGCTCCGGCATGGCTGGCGGCGCGAGAAGGTATTGGTGCAGGGACGGCCGCGCCAGATATCCTCGCGTCTTTCCGGGACGACCCCCCGACTCGCAGAGGTGACCTCGATGCGCAGCTCTCGATCCTTCGCCTTCGCCCTCGCGCTTCTCCTGCTGCCCGCCACCGCGAGCGCGCAGCCGCGACCGGGACAGCTCCCACCGAAGCCTCCCGTCCTCCCCCGCACGCCCATCGGCGGGCACGAGGTGCTGCCTGCTGGCACCGCGCCCGGCACCCCGAGCATCACGGCCGAGGGCGGCTGGGCCGCGGTGATAGACTACGTCCCCGCGCCGTGGGCCACCGGACACGTGCTCCTCCGCGCGACGAGCGCGAACGGTCCCTTCAACGAGATCGCCCGCGACACCACGCCCGGGCCGGAGCTCGCGCGCAAGCTCGACATGGAAGCGCGCGGGATCGTCATGGCGCGCCCGGGAATGCTGGCTCCCATCAGCCCGCGCGGAGCGGCCACCGCCCCCTCGTCCGGAAGCGCGCCGGCCGTCAGGCGATACTCGCTGCGCGATCGCTATGGCGTTCCCGAGGCGCAGCTCTACTACCGCGTCCAGGCGCTGTACAAGGACAGCTCCGCCGCGGCGTCGAGCGTCGCCACCCTGAAGTTCCCCTCCGCGATCGTGCCCGGGCTCACCGCGAGCGTGAGCGGAAGCCAGACGGTGCTGATGTGGGACACGCTCTCCATCCGCCCCATCGGCTACATGTTCTACGCCGACGGCCAGCAGATCTCGCCGAGCGACGTGTTCAACTTCTCCGGCGGGAAGAAGATGGTCTACGTCAACGCCCCCGCCGACCGCCCGGTGCGCTACGAGGTTCGCGCCTGGTACGACGCCGGCGGGAAGGCGCGCGGCTTCGTCACCGCGGAGCCGACACCCGTCGTCGGCTTCGCCGACTACCACACCCACCAGTTCGCGAGCGTCGGCTTCGGCGGCGCGCCGCTGCCGCTTCTCCTCCGCGACCAGATCAGCGAGGACCAGCTCCGCGCCGCCTACGCGGCGGGGCTGCGGCTGATGGTGGTGCTCGCCGTGAACACGCAGCGCCCCTGCGAGATCCTGCGCGACGCCGCACTCGCCGAGGCGATCGACGCGGTCGCCGGGACCAACATCAGGCCGACGATGTCCTGCGACGACTCGAGCAACGTCGAGCGGCAGCTCGCCGCGGCCCGTGCCTTCGAAGCGAGGGTCGAGGCCGAGGACGCCGCGCCGGGCAGCGGCTTCTATCGCATCGTCACCACCCCCGCCGAGGCGCGCGCCGCGATCCGGCAGGGCAAGCTCGCCGTCGTCCTCGGGATCGAGGTGGACAACGTCTTCGGCTGCGGCACGGGGATGGGACGAAGCACCGCGTGCTCGGTCGCGCAGATGACCCAGCGCATGGACCGCTACCGGGCGTTAGGCGTGCGCCAGGTGAACCTCGTCCATCTCGCCGACAACGGCTTCGGCGGGATGGCGCTCTACGACGACAAGCTGGTGTTCAACAGCTGGGGGATGAACGGCGTCCTCCCGGCGATGCGCGACTGCTCGCCGAGCGGGGTGTTCTGGCGCTTCGGTCCGGCCGTCGCCTCGGACGACGTCCTCCAGAAAGCGAAGGAGCTTGCTGAGCTCACCGGCGCCTTCTCCGCGCCCGTCGCGGGAGAGCTCATCAAGGGCTACGTCAACGGCATCCCGAAGTCCTCGGCGATGGGAATGTGCAACTCCCTCGGCCTCACCGCGCTCGGCGAGCGCGCGCTGGCCGAGCTGATGAACCGGAAGATGATCATCGACATCGACCACATGTCCCAGCTCGCCGTCGGACGCGCGCTGCAGCTCACCGCGCAGCGCGGCTATCCGGTGATCGCCTCGCACAGCGGTCTCCTCGAGGCGTCGCTCGCCAACCACGCCGCGGAAGGGCAGCGCTCGGCGACGCAGATCGACTCGCTGCGGAAGATGGGCGGCGCGCTGGCGATCATCGCCCACCAGGGCAACGCGAACGAGACCCCCGGCTTCCCCGGCTCGGTGTCGAGCAACTGCGATGGCTCGACGAAGGAGTGGGCCCAGGTCTACCAGTGGGCGGTGAACCGCCTCGGCGGTCCCACCGTCGCCGCGGTCGGCATCGGGAGCGACTTCAACGGCATCGACAAGACCGTCGTCCCGCGCTTCGGCGACAACGCCTGCGACGGCAACGCCACGCAGAAGGCACAGCAGACGAACCCGACGAACACTGAGTTCGACACGAAAGGGCTCGCCAACATCGGGCTCTACGGCGCCTTCATCCAGGACCTGAAGAACGTCGGCCTCACCGAGGCGCAGCTCGCGCCGCTGATGCGCTCCGCCGAGTCCTACATCCAGGCCTGGGAGCGGGCCGAGAGCGCGGGGATGCAGCCATGAGGCCCGCCCGCGCCGCTGCCCTCACGTTAGGCCTGACGGCCGCGTTCGTCGCCGGACGCGGCGCCGGCGCGCAGATCCGCACCCCCGAGCGCCTCTCGTCCGGGGCGCCGCCCACCAACGTCGCCGCCGAAGCGCGCGACGCGTTCGACGTCGCCGTGAGCTGGGAGCTCGCGCCGGGAGCGAGGACGCACGCCATCGAGCGCGCGCCGAGCCCCGCCGGTCCCTGGCGCCGCGTCGGCGTCTACGTGCCACCCGCGCCGGCGACGCAGCCGGCGTCGGGTGGTACGACGCAGCCCCCCGCGAACTCGGTGCAGTCCAATCGCACGCTGGTCCAGGCGCCCGCCGTCGCCGCCGCCCGCGACGCACAGCGTCAGGAGCTGCTGGCGAAGCTGCACATCCGCGTCGCCTTCGTCGACACCACCGACCTCGCGCCGTCGACGAGCTACGCATATCGCGTCGTCGCGCTCTACGACGACCGCAGCACGGGGCCGTCGGCGCCGGTCGGCGTCGTCACCCCCGCGCCGCCTCCGGTCGTCGATCTCGGCGCCGCGGGCGAGCGCTCGGCGATCGGCGTGCGCCTCATGTGGAACGCCGCGCCGGGAACGATGGGCCACATCGCCGCCTATCGCGTCTACAAGAACGGCGCCTTCGCCGAGTCGCCGACGTACACGCCAGTGCTCGGCCAGCCCGCGCAGCCGCTTCCACTCTGGTCCGACTTCGCGATGGGGATGGCCGGACAGTCAGCGAGCTACGAGGTCGAGCCGGTGTACAAGCTCCCCGGCGGCGGCACCGTCGCCGGACCGCGCGCGAGCGTCACCGGCACCTCGACGAAGACCCGTGAATGGTGTCCGGCCGTCCAGCTCATGGTGAAGGTGCAGGCGACGGCGAAGCCCGGCGGATTCGACCTCGTCGTGTCCGCGCTCGACCGCGGCTCGCAGAAGCCGCTCGCCGGCACGGTGAAGATCAAGAGCGGGATGAACACCGAGTTCGAGAAGTGGGTGAGCGGCCCCACGGGGCAGCCCCTTTCCGTGACCACCTGCATGCGCGCGATGAGCACGCGGAACACCACGGAGTCCCCCACCGCCTGCCAGGGCACCGTGACGGTTCCCGGTTACCCGCAGATCAATTTCGCGGCGAGCGCCGGCGCCAACTACACCAGATGAGCGGAGGAGAGACCATGTCGAAGATCGATATCCGCTCCGGGCGGCGCGAGTTTCTCCGTGCGGCCGGCGTCGTCGCGTTAGGCGGTGCCGCGTCAGGCCTTCTCCCGCGTCGACTCACCGCCGTCGGCTGCCGGTCGATGGTGAAGCGCGGAAATCCGTCGCAGCTCAACGTCGTCGCGATCGGCGACTCGATCATGTGGGGACAGGGGCTGCTCGACGCGCACAAGTTCACCTTCCGCGCGCGCGACTGGCTCGCCGCACGGATGAGCGTCCCGGCGACGCTCAGCGTCTTCGCGCGCTCGGGCGCGATCATCGGCGCGGGACCGAGCGGTTCGGAGCCGAACTGCTGGGTGGCCGGCGAGATCCCGGACAGCAACCCGACCGTCTGGCTGCAGGCGAACGTCGCCGCGGGCAACCCGCAGAGCTCCGGCTGCATCCTCCCCACGCGCCCCGCGGTGCCGGCGCTCGACGTCGACCTCGTGCTGGTGGACGGCGGAATCAACGACATCGACGTCACCAGCATCCTCGATCCGACGGGGGCGCCGATGGCGACGCTCGTACACGACGCCGCCGAGACGCGGATGGAATGGCTGCTGACGAATCTCCCCGCCCTCTTTCCCAACGCGAAGTTCGTCGTGACCGGCTACTTCCCGATCGTGTCGACGCAGACCGATCTCGGGGAGCTGGGGAAGCTGCTCGCCGCGTTCGGGCTCGCGGTGGGAGCGCTCGTCGGCGGGCCGGGTGGCGCGGTCACCGGCGGGATCATCGCCGCCGCCGCGACTCCGTCCGCGCGGAGCGCGCTCGCCTCACGCTCGATGGAGTTCCACTCGCTGGTGAGCGCGGCGCTGCAGCGCTGCGTCGACAGGGCGAACGCGCGGGTGAAGCGCGACGACTTCGCCTTCGCCGAGCCGGGATTCGGGCCGGCGAACGCCTACGCCGCGCCGCAGACCTGGCTGTTCAAGGTGGGCGAGGAGGATCCCGCGCGCGCCGGCCGCGTCCCCGCCTGCCGCGCCGCGTACGGCGAGCTCAATCTCGACCCCGACCGCATCAAGTGCTGGAACGCCTCGATGGGCCACCCGACGCCTAACGGCGCGGACGCGTACTCGCGGTCAGTGACGGCGGCGCTGGAGACGCTGTTTCCGTTCTGTCCCTGATCGCGCGCGGCTGGATCACCAGGCGTCCGTCGAGGTTCATCCGTGTGACGACCACCGGCGAGGTGAGCATCGCGTCGAAGTGGCGGTCGAAGAAGCCGGGGCTGAGCACCGACCGGTCGTAGTCGGGAAGCGCCCGCGGCCGGATCGTCGTCACCTGCGGGGTGGGGAGCTGCCCCACGATCGCGATGACCCCGCGTCGCCGCGGCGCGCCCGTCGTCGGGGAATCGGACTGGGCCTCCGCGCGCGCGGCGAGCAGCACGCAGCCGAGGAGGAGTGCGCCAGCAGCAGGCAGGATACGTCGCATCTTCGCGTACGTGGGGGTCGGGGGGAAACGTGCCGTGCGCGGGTGGGCCAGGGAGCGGCCTCCCATAGTGACGATCCACCCGTACCGGGAGGTACGCGGCGCTCCAGCCGGGTTCTACCGCCGGCCCACCAGCCCGACGTAGACGACGTTCCCGTCGAGCCCGGGGTTGTACGGCGCGGTCCAGGCGTTGGAGAGGTGATGGAACTTCCAGCCGAGAAGTATCGCGCGTCGCTCCCCGCGCCCGACGCGCAGCCCGGCGCCCACCTCGAAGGTCGCGTTCAGCCGCCGCGCCTCGGGCTCCGGGGTGTTGCGCGTGAACCAGAGGAACCCGCCCGCGGCCGCGAAGTACGGCCGCACCGCGCGCAGCTTCGGCCCGAGCACCTCGGCGCCGAGCGGGCTCGCGCCGAACCCGTACACCGGGCCGCGTCCCGTCTGCTCGAGGACACTGACCCGCTCCCCGCGCCGCGAGATCGCGTAGCCGACGACGTGATCGGTGTAGTAGGGGTTGCGCGTCACGACCGCGAGAGGGATCGCGTCTGCGGTCGCGGCGACCGCCCACGACGCGCGCTCGACGAGCATCCACTCGGCGCGCACCCCCGCGAGGTAGAGATCGCGATTGCTCTCCCCGCCAAGGAAGCGCCCGCCCGGCGCATAGAACGACGCGCCGGCCCAGACGCCGAGGAGGGGACGGGCGCTGCGCGTGGCCGCCGAGTCCTGCGCGGGAAGGGCGCGGACGGCGAGGGAGAGAAGGAGAAGCGGGATCAATCTGCGCATCGAACCCATGATACGATCGGGGACGGGGACGCGCAGGAGGGGGCTCGGGCTCGGAGATGAACCACAGGGGGCGCAGGGGGACAGGGGTTCGCGAAGAAGGTTTTTCCCTGTGTGCCCTGTGGACCCTGTGTTTTGAAGACGCGGTGGGGTTGTACGTGCTCGGCGGGATGAACCACAGGGCTCTGTGTTTGTTGCTGATCGGCGGGATGAACCACAGGGCTCACAGGGATCACAGGGACTGCAGCACTTGAGGGATCCCGAAGCAGACGAGCCCCTGTGTCCCCTGTGAGCCCTGTGGTTTAACTGTAGTTCCCAAGCCCCAGATGACGCCTGGTTGACGCCCTCTGGTATCGTGGCGCATGGAGAACATGCGCAGGGACGAGCGCGATCCGCTCACCGGGGCGATCATCGAGGCGGCGATCGAGGTGCATCGTCACCTCGGGCCCGGACTGTACGAGGCGCTGTACGAAGCCTGCCTCGCCTGGGAGCTCGAGCAGCGCGGGTTCACGGTCGAGCGGCAGGTTCGCGTGCCCGTACGCTACAAAGGGATGGAGCCGGAGCTCGGCTACCGCCTCGATCTGCTCGTCAACGGCGAGGTCATCGTCGAGGTGAAAGCCGTCGAGCGAATAAACACGCTGGTGCACGCGCAGGTGCTGACCTATCTCACCCTCGCCGGGCTGCGGCGTGGATTGATCATCAACTTCAACGTGCGACGGCTGAAGGATGGAGTGACGCGGCTCGTACGCTGACGCCTCCAGTCACCCGCCGAGCAGCTCGAGCATCGCCTCCTCGCTCGGCGGATGAAGGATGCTCTGGCGCGCGAACTCCTCGGCGCGCGGGTAGGCGGTGGCGCGAACCGCGCGGGCCGCCGCGTCGAGATCGTACGTCGTCCGTCGCGGGCGAAGATCGGTGTCGACGAGCAGCCAGTGCGCGCCGGGCGCGCCGTACGGCATCCCGACGCTCCCCGCATTCACGAGCCGGCGGCCGTCGATCGCGCGGTCGAACTGCATGTGCGTGTGGCCGCAGACGACAATCTTCTCGGCCACGTCATCGAGCACCGTGCGCATGCGCTCGAGTGGCGTCCGCGTCGTGACGATCTCCTCGTCGCTGCGCGGGGTGGCGTGGCAGAAGAGCACGGGGCCGAGCCCGGCGACGTCGAGGGAGAGCGTCTCGGGGAGCGCGGCGAGGAAGTCGCGCTGGTCGCGCGAGAGCTGCGCGGCGGTCCAGGCGACGGCCTCGGCGACGGGAGCGGGGAGCTTGCGGCTCGGTGTCTCGTCGAAGGCTTCGACCACGAGCCGGTCGCAGTTGCCGCGGATGCAGCGCGCGCGGGTGCCTAGCGCGCGGAGGCGCTCGAGGGTCGCGGCGGGGATGGGCCCGAGGACGATGTCGCCGCCGATGAGGATGGTGTCGACGTCGGCTTCCTCGGCAGCTGCCAGCGCCGCGTCGAGAGCGGGGAGGTTGCCGTGGATGTCGTAAAGGGCGGCGAGTCGGCGCGACGGCATCGACGGCTACGGACTCACCCCGAGCGCGGGCGACCAGGGCGGCGCGCTGCGGGCACTGTGATCGCTTTCGAGCACGAGCACCGAGCCCACCGCCGCCACGAAGACGGTCACCCCGATGATCGAGAGCGCGGTCTTCGCCCCGCTGAACTTCGGTACGGCGACGCGGGTGGACTGCGCATCGGCGACGAGCGTCACCCGCGACACCCGCGCACACGACCCGCGCGGGCTGACCCGTCTCAGGTCGGTCACCGGCTGGAGGCTCAGCGTATCCCCGCGTGCCGACGCGAGCACCCCCGTCACCCGCCGCACGCGGCAGGTGGTCCCGCCGGGCATGATGGTCGGTCCTTCGTGGAGCTCGACCGCCGCGCCCTCGATTCGTACCTCGCTCCCCATGGCGACCGGAAGCGTCGTCGGAGCGTAGTAGTAGCAGCCCTGGAGGAACGCGAGCGCGCTCGCGGCGAAGCAGCCGATGCCGCGGCGATGGCGGGAACGCATCATGGTCGACCTCCGCGGAACGCGGGTTCGCGACGCGAGTCTCACTGTGCCGGCCGGTAGCTCGCGTCGGCGTGCTCGAGCCCCGAGATGATGACGGCGGCCGCGACCGCTGCCACAAACACCGCGGTTCCGACGACCGCGCCCGTCGTACGCATCGGACTGAACTTCCGCGCGAATACCGAGGTCGACTCCGGTGCGGCGACGAGCGTCGCCGTCGTCAGGCGCGAGCAGAGCCGCCTCGGCGAGTACCCGGCCATCCCGCCCACCGGCGCGATCGTCAACGTCAACGTGTCGCCTTTCGCGTCGAGCAGCTTCCCGTCGAGCCGCTCGGCACGGCACTCCGCTGGCCCGGCATGCAGGCGTCCGCCGTCGTAGAGCTCGAGTCGCGCTCCGCGGACGCGCACCTCGGACCCCGCGGGCAGGGGAAGCGCCGCGGGCCGATAGACGAAGCAGCCCTGCGCGAACGTGAGAGCAGCCGCCGCCGAACAGATCGCGGCGCGACGGGAGCGGGAACGCAGCATGTGCGACCTCCGCACTGGGACGCGCACCGCGCGCCATGCGGCGAGGCGGCGTCGGCGTCACGCGTCGACGCTAGGACCGACGGGGCGCGGCGTCAAGAAGCGCGATCGTCAGGCGATCGGACGCAGCTCGTGCAGGCCTGAGCGAGGAGCGCGGCGGCGAGGATGAACACGGCAGAGTCGCGGAATCGCGTGGCGCGTGCGTCAGCTCGGGTCCGTGACGATCGCGATGATCATGAAGATCGTGAAGCCGACGACCGCGGCGCCGCCGACGAGGAGCGCGGTGCGACCGGGCGCGATGTGCTGGACGCCGACTTCCGCCCCATGCGCCGGGAGGACGAGCGTCACCGTGCGAACCGCGCCGCAGTCCGTGCCGTCCGCCGCCGTCGTCACCTGCAGCGGCGACGCGAGGGTCAGCGTGTCGGCATGCGCCGAGATCAGCTTCCCGCGCACCTCGCTCGCGAGACAGGTTCGCCCCGGTGCGCCCGCAGCGGCGTCGACCTCGAGGGTGAGCGGCGTGGTCGCGGCGACCCGCACCCTGTCGTCGATCTTCAGGCCGTTCGGGGCGGCGCGGTAGCTCATGCAGCCCTGCGTGCCGCCGAGGGCGCATGCAGCGGCGAGCGCGGTGATGCGGCGGACGGAGTGGCGCATGGTGAGGGATCTTCGGTGAATTGCCGGCCGATCGTGGCGACGAGTGCGGGGCGGGCAGCAGGTACAACCGTGGCGAACAGGATAACGTCACCGCGGATCGACGCGCTACGTCGGATGACGCATGTCGACGGCGGCGGCGAAGCGGCAAACTTCACCCATGGCGATCAGTGCTGAAGCTCGCCCGCGCGCCGCACCTCGCGGCAATCGTCGCTCTCGCCGCGACGGGGTGCAACGGCTATCAGGAGCCCGACCCCGACCGACTCGGCGGCGTCGCGATCTCCCCGCGCGCCCCGCCTCCGAGCTCGACGCATTCCTCACCGTCGGCGACCCCGATACCGCGGTCGCCATCGCGATCGGCGCCGGCTGGCCGAATCGCATCATCGCCGACTCGCGGTGAGCCGGGGCGCTTCACCTTCGCGTCGAGCGACCCGACCGTGGCCACCCTGAGCGCCACCGGCGTGCTGCAGACACGCGGCGTCGGGAGCACGATCCTCACCGCGAGCTTCGAAGGGATGTCGAGCCAGCCGCTCCGCCTGACAGTCGCCCCGCCGGCCGTGGAGCTGCGCGCGTCGCCCGACACGATCGATACCGCGGTCGGCGACACCATTGCCCTCACGATCACGGCGCTCGACGCCGCCGGCGAGAGCGTCCGCGGCGTGGTGTTCCGCGTCTCGCCGGACACGTCGTACTGGGCGGTGACGAGCGAGCCGCGCGAAGGCAGCTGGCGGCTGGAGACGCCGCTCGTGCTGCGTATGCGGGCGAACCGGGCGGGGCGCGTCAGGCTGACGGCGTACAGCGAGAATGACGTGGTGGAGCGGCGGATGTAGACGGGGACGGTGGTGGTGAGGGTGAGGTAGCCCTCGATAGAACCTGCATGATCGTGCAGCCGCATCATGTGAATTTGCTCATCCGCGACGGCGCTTGTACCATCGCCTGACGGGTCGCGCACGTTAGGCCATTGCATTCCGGAGCGATGCAGCATCGCTGCTTTGGAACTGGGTCGTTCGCGCTGATCATCACCGGGCACCGGCTCCTCGGGGAGGCGCTCGGCTACGCGCTCAGGCTCCGCGCCGGGCTGCACTTCACCTACGTCTTCACGAGCCTCGCCGGCGCCGAAGCGATCCGACTCCTCCCGCGTGCCGCCATGGTGCTGGTCGACGAGGAGCGGATGCGCGATCGCGAGACGTCGGATCGGATCGCCCGCGACCTCCGCGGGGCGCCGGTCATAGTCCTCGCGCGTGAATCCGGCGTCCCGCGCGAACGGACCGGCGCGACGCTTCCGACGGTCTCCTGCCAGGCGACGATCGACGATCTCATCTGCTTCGTCCGCAGGGCTACGAATCGAGGCCGCGTCATCGTTGCCGCGGCGGATCACGGGCAGACGTTGAGCCCGCGCGAGCAGGAGATCATCGCGCTCGTCGGCGCGGGGTTCGCGAATCGGGAGATCGCGAACCGGCTCGGCGTCAGCGTCGCCACGGTGAAGAACCACGTTCACCACATCCTGACGAAGCTGCACGTGCGCAGCCGCTGGCACGCGGCGGCGGCGGTTCGCGAGGATTGAGCCTTTCGATTCATTGTGCCGCGCTTCCCGCGGGCGTCACTGTTGCCGGCGGCGTCGCACTCATGCGCCGCCGGATCTCCGGACAGGGAGGGAGCGATGGCGAACGGATCGGGGGGAAGCGATTTCATCGTTCACGTCGAGGGAGTCAAGCTCGACGACGCGGTGCGAGCGAGGCTCGCGGGACGTATCCAGGCGGCAGTGCTCAAAGAGCTCGCAGGCATCGACACCGGGGGAGACCTGCACGCGCGCATCCCGCACCGCGACTGGTGGGGACTCTGGCTCCGCAAGGAGCTCTTCGCGAAGGACCAGATCAACGCGCGCATCACGGCGCAGATCGCGACCGGCGGTCCGCGCTGAGGCGCAGCGTGGCCAGGCAGCATCTCTGCCCGAGCGCGCGCTGCGAGGAAGGTGCGATCCTCGTCGGCGTCGTGCTCGGCGACGGCCGCGTCGCCTACGCCGCAGAGGAGGCGCGGATCGACGCGGAGTTCGTGGCGATCGCCCGGGAGGGCCGCCAACCGGAGAGCCGGTTTCGCTTCGCCGGCCGATGCGTGCAGGGCGCGTGTCGGCAGTGGACCGGCTCACGGTGCGGCGTCATCGACCGCGTGCTCGACGAGGGGCTTGCCGCCGCCGCATCGATGCCGGCGACGCTGCCTCAGTGCTCGATCCGGGCGCAATGCCGCTGGTTCGACCAGGCGGGGGCGGATGCGTGTGCGGCGTGCCCGGTGGTTATCACCAGTCCATCCGATCGCGAACCTCTCGCCGCGGGGGTGTAGAATGCAGGACATGAGACGCCGCGACTTTCTCTTCGCCGCCGTCGGGAGCGCCGGGCTGCTCGGCGCTAGCGGACTTCTCGACCGCGCCTCCGCCTACGCCTCGATCCTCGCCGAGGCCTCGGCGCACGTCTACACGCGACGGAACGTCTACTGCCTGACGGCGACGAGCCCCGAGATCATGGCCTACAAGAAGGCCATCGGCCTGATGCGGGCGCTGCCGGCGACGAACGCGGTGAGCTGGCTGGCGCAGGCGAACATCCATGGCGCGTTCGGCCCCCCGGCCCGGATGATTGCCAACGCCTGCCAGCACAACCAGACGTTCTTCCTGTCCTGGCACCGCATGTATGTGTACTTCTTCGAGCGGATCGTCCGGAAGCAGTTCGGGACCTCGTCGTTCGCGCTCCCGTACTGGGGCTACGCTCCCGCGGGGCGCCGCGACCTGCCGCCAATGTTCCGCACGCCGACCGCTGGCAACGCGCTGTACGACGGCACCCGCAGCGCGGCGATCAACGCCGGAACGCCGATCACCGCGTCGCTGGTGGATTCCGGCGCCGCGCTGGCGCAGACCTCGTTCTGGAACTTCACCAACACGCTGAACGGGACTCCCCACGGTGCGGTTCACATCGCCTGTGGCGGCAACATGACCCAGTTCGCGACCGCCGGGCAGGATCCCATCTTCTGGCTCCATCACTGCAACATCGATCGTCTGTGGGAAGTCTGGCTCGACAGCGGCGGCGGACGCGTCGATCCGACGGGCGACAACACCTGGATGACGACGTCGTTCGACTTCTACGACGAGAACGGCGCGACCGTCTCCCTGACTGGAGCGCAGGTCGTCGACATCGCCTGCCAGCTCCGGTACCAGTACGAGAACAGCCTGTGCGGCCGCCGCGTGGTCCTCGACCCCGACTGGTGGAAGCATCTCACGTCGCTGCGCCTTCCAGCCGCCGCGGTCACCGCGAAGCTCGACACACTGGGCCGGCGGCCGGCGCTGCCCGACTCGGTCCTCGTCGCCCAGTCACTGGCCGCGCTCCGCCTCGGCGGAAAGCCGGTCGAGACGACGTTGCCGATCACCGACGAGGGCAAGGCGCGCATCGCGGCGCTCGAGCGCGATCCGCAGGGCGGGGCGAGGATCGATCTCGTTCTGGACGGCGTCACCGTCGACGGCACTCCCGCGGCGGCATACGAGATCTACATCGATCTGCCAGCCGGGGCGGCGGCCGACTATCGCGGCCCACACTTCGTCGGCATCCTGAACCTCTTCGGCGCGTCGACGCGCGACGCGCATCAGGACAAGCGCGAAGCGCAGATCGTTCCGTTGACCCTCGCCTTCCTGCAGCTCCGCGCCGCCCGTCTGTGGTCGGAGGACTCGGTGCGCGTGACGTTCGTGCCGCGCGGGCTGACGGAGGGAGCCGATCCGGCGAAGCGACTCGGGGCGGCGACGCCGGTAACCATCGGGCGGGTGACGGTGGTGGTGCGTTAGGCGATCCATCTCTCCCCGCAAGGTCGGCCAAATGTCGGCGCGGCACCACACACGATAGTGTCGCGCCTTGGTCCGGCATCAGATCGGCGGCTCCGGGAGCACGCCGGGTGCGGACGGCTCCTGGACCGGATCGCTGGGAGATTCGATATTGAAGCGCGAAGACCTGACGACGCCGAGGAAGTCTCGAGCCTTGGATACGAAGTCGTCCGCTGCGGCGCTCCACGCCTTGTAATGCTCCTCAGCTTGTGCCTGTGTCACCGTGACATCGGTCATCTTGTTGAACTCCTCACGCAGCACGACGGCCTTTCGTAGTTGCTCCGCGGCCGCGAGGACCGAATCGCCTTTCGAGATCTGGGGTTGCACGCCCTTGTCCTTGATTCCCGTCGCCACCGCTGAGATCCCGGCGGCGGTAGCCGGAGCCCAGGTTCTCGCCGCCGCGTTGTAGGCAGTAAGTCCAGCTGCAATGTCCAGCGCAACCGCGACGGTCGTGTAGAAGGTCGATGACCCACGGTTGGCGGCGGTTACCTGATCTACCGAGGCCATGTACTTCTGAAGCCCCGCAGCGGCGGTATGAACCGCCCACTGTCGACTCTTCGCGGCGCTCTTGTACGCCGCAGACATCTTCGAGGCGTTGATCTGTGCTACCGCCTGTTGATAGTCGGCGGCGTTCCCGGGATCGGTCGCATGCGGAGTTGGCGGCACCTGGTGGATGCAACCTGCAAGCGTCACGCACGCGATGGAAAAAGTGCGTCTTGCAGACGCCCGCGCACTATGGAGCATTGGATCACCTCGGATGAAAGGGTAACCCAAGTGTGCACCCGCCCAATGAATATGAGCAAATGCTAATAATAGCGAGCGCCCCTGAAGCTGATGCGAGGCGAACCTAAAGCCGCCATCGGGACGAACCGAGAGCCCGTGCCACGTCCCCGCGACGGCGATCGCACAGCGGCCGCGGCCGACGACGAGCAACGCCGAATTCAAGTCATGGCGACCGGCCGATACACCGTCACCGCCGACCCCTCGGCGAGGAACGCCGAGTCGGGCGGCCGCGAGAGCACCTCGGCGAAGTCGCGCCCGTAGAGCTCCGCGAGATCGCCGCTGACCTTCGCGCTCGACGTTTGCCAGACGCGCCACGACGGGTGCTCGACGCGGTACTCGATGGTGCCGCCGTCGCGCTGGCGGGTGTAGCCCCAGTAATGCTCGGTGATGAACTCCTCGAGCGATCCCGGCGCGACGGGCGCCGGCGGCTCGCCGTCGGTGGTGACGGTCAGGTGCGCCCACTCGCCGCGCCGCTCCTTCCACGAGTAGCTGACATAGAGTGGCTCCTTCGGGCGACGCGGGCCGACGTAGTGTCCCATGCGCCGCGCCTCGTACGGCTCGTTGTAAACGAGACGCGCGACGAGCGCGATGGCGGGGCGGGGAACGATCTCCTTGACGAAGACTACGCCGCGGCGGACGTCGGTGCCTGACGTGCGGCGGACGTAGAAGCGGAGGTTGAGCTCTTCGAAGTTGACGTGGAAGGGAATCCTGAGCCCGAGGACGCGCGTGTCGGCGAAGAGGAATCCGACGAGTGAGACGTAGGTGGCGCCGTCGTGGGAGTCGAGTTCAGTACCGCGGGGGACGAGGGGCGAGAGGAGGTCGGGAGCGATGCGGTAGTTGAGCATCGCGAGGTGGCGCCAGGAGGCGGTGAGGAAGGAGCTCTTCGGCCCCGGAATCGAGTCTCGAGGCGTCGCAATCGGGCAATCACCGAACATACAGCGAATACTTTAAGTTGTTTATTTGCAATAGATTATGATTATACCGGTATAATATTGGAATTTTTTTTGTTGATTTTATCCACCGGTCGTGATATCTTGGCCGGAACCTCATCCAAGGCAGGATTGGCCGTGTTTGACGATCCGGAAACGAGATGTCGCACCGTGCTCGCGCCGTACGCTTCAATTCTCTGGCGGATCCCGCACGTCGCGTGGGCACGATTGGCGACGATTCCGGACCGAGCCGTGTTCTCTGCCACGACTCGAGCAAACGTCGTGTCGAGTTTCATGATCGACGCTGCTCGAGAGCT
The DNA here is from genome assembly GCA_013361935.1 of Gemmatimonadaceae bacterium. Classification (GTDB taxonomy): domain Bacteria; phylum Gemmatimonadota; class Gemmatimonadetes; order Gemmatimonadales; family Gemmatimonadaceae; genus JABFXC01. The sequence continues at coordinate 789 of JABFXC010000151.1, read as the reverse complement.
TTTGCTTCCTGTCGGGCGGGTAGCTGAGATACCCAACCACGTAAGTACAGTTTTTATGGTGGAGGACGAGGTCGTTGTCCGCTTCAAGCACTTGGACAACGATGGATTCTCGCACAATTACCCCACCGATCGCGCACAGCGCTACAACTCGTGCGTTGCAACCCTACCTGGAATATCCGCGTCTGCGATGCGCGTGGATTTAGGCTACAAGCTCAACACTTTAGAGACCGCAATCGATTCGGTCCTCGTCTCCCGGCGCAGCGGTCAACGGATACAGTGGTCGTACGAGCTGACTCCGGAAGGTGCGTCGACTCTTCCCATCCAAATCCCTCTCGACGCGACCGCGGCCGAAATTCCTGTCCGTGTTCGGCGCCGTGTGCAACCAGACGAACTCAACATCCTCAAGTTCCGCCAAGGCACGGATGCCGAGTAGCCCACGCTTCAATCCCGAGATGGTAGTGCTGGCCCGTCAGGCGAAGGAGTGGACGCAAGGCGAACTCGCCGTGGCCGCCGCGACTACCCAGGGACGCATCTCGAAGATTGAACATGGTCTTCTTCCCCCGGACGATCTCGTCGCGACGCTGGCTCACGCGTTAGACGTTCCAGAGTCATTCCTTTACCAGGAAGGCCACAACTATGGGCTTCCGGTGCGTTTCCATCGCAAGCGCCAGAGGATTGCACAGAAGACGCTCGACAAGATTTACGCTCAGATAAATATCCGCGCGATGCACATTCGGGCGCTTTTGCAGTCAACCACGGCGGAGCCTGACCTGGAGTTGCGGAAGATAG